>NZ_PJAY01000065.1:0-94010 GCF_002836635.1 Stenotrophomonas sp. Bg11-02 | reverse complement strand
ACGAGGCCCGCATGGATGCAGCTCTTGCCGTCCCCCGACCAGCCCCACCGCCCGGCCCAACCCAGCGGCGGCAACAAACAAGAGTCACCCGCGAGGGGGGTTCCACCCGTTCGACCCACCCCGGCCGCAGGAATGCCGCGCGCGCTGTGCGATCGCCGACATAAGGCGCACAGGGCCCAGTGGTATAGTTCGCGGCGAAATACGGACCCCGCGTCCGGCCCTTCATTCCTGCCAGGAACACCTCCCATGCTGCGATCTGTTTCCCTGCCGCGCTGCGGCCCGGTCCTGCCCCGTCTGCTGGGTTCGCTGCTGGTGGCCGCAAGCCTGGCCCTGCCGGTGATGGCCTCGGCCGCCGGCCTGCTGGACGTCGCCTACCGCCCGCTGGCCGGCAAGGACCCGGTGAACCTGGCCCATCGCTACCACGGGCGCGTCCTGTTGGTGGTCAACACCGCCAGCAAATGCGGCTTCACTCCGCAGTACGAGGGCCTGGAAGCGCTGCAGAAGTCGTATTCCGCGCGCGGCCTGAGCGTGTTGGGCTTCCCGTCCAATGACTTCAAGGGGCAGGAGCCGGGCGACGAGAAAGACATCCAGGAGTTCTGCACCCTGACCTACGGGGTCAAGTTCCCGATGTTCGAAAAGGTGCATGTCGTCGGGGACCAGGCGACCCCGCTGTACAAGGGCCTGACCGCCGCCACCGGCGTGGCGCCGGGCTGGAACTTCCACAAGTACCTGATCGGGCGCGATGGCACCGTCATCGCCCAGTTCCCGAGCCGGGTGAAGCCGGATGACAAGGAACTGGTGGCGGCGATCGAACGCGCGTTGGCGGCCCCTGCGGGTCATTGAACGACGCACGTGCGCCTCGACATATCGGACGCGCGTGCGACAATGCGTGTTTTCGCGCCGACGTCGGCGTTTTTTCACTTCCAGGAATGCAACACATGAAGATGGGAATGCGTGGCGCTGCGGCGTCGGTTCTGATTCTGGCGATGGGCACCACCGGCGTGGCGCTGTCGCAGCAACCGGCTGCCGCCCCGGCAGCAGCCAAGGAGACCGGTAATTTGAATTCCAAGCAGAAGCTCGGCTATGCCATCGGCGGCGACGTCGCCCGTTCGCTCGAAGCGATCAAGACGCACATCGACCTGGCCGCCATGCGTGAAGCCGTACAGGCCACCTTCGATGGCAAACAGCCGCTGATCACCCAGGCCGATGCGCAGAAGACCGACACGGCGCTGCGTACCTCCATGGCGATCGCCAATGGACAGCAGGTTCCCGGCCAGGCTCCGGGTTCGGCGCCGCCGAAGGTGGACAACCGGCAGGTCGGCCTGATGCTGGGCAGCTACATGGTCGGCCCGTCGCTGGCCGAACTGAAGGGTGACATCGAGCTGGACGCGCTGTTCGACGCGGTCAAGACCGCTTTCGACGGTGGCCAGCCGAAGCTGAGCCAGGAAGAGGGCGCGGCGATCCTGCAGTCCTTCATGGCCACCAAGCAGGCTGAAATGCAGGCCAAGGCCGCGCAGCTGGGCCAGACCAACCGTCAGGAAGGCAACGCGTTCCTGGCCAAGAACAAGACCGTGCCGGGCGTGGTCACCACCGCCTCGGGCCTGCAGTACCAGGTCATCCGCCCGGGCAGCGGCGAGCGTCCGCTGCCGAGCAGCAAGGTCAAGGTGAACTACGAAGGCAAGCTGCTGGACGGCACTGTCTTCGACAGCAGCTACCAGCGCGGCCAGCCGGTCGAGTTCGGCCTGGACCAGGTGATCAAGGGCTGGACCGAAGGTGTTTCGCTGATGCCGGTGGGCTCGAAGTACCGCTTCTGGATCCCCGGTGAGCTGGCCTACGGCGAGAACGGCACCCAGGGTGGCCCGATCGGTCCGAACGCCACGTTGACCTTCGACGTCGAACTCATTTCCGTGCAGCCGTAAGGCACGCACGCGCCCTGCCATACCCGCCGGGACAACCGGCGGGACTGGCGATCCATGTCATTGGCCGGGGACGATCAACGCATGTCTGAAACTTCATCGAGCGAACGCGAGCAGGCGCTGGAAGCGCGCCTGGTCGAGCTGGAAATGCGTGTCTCCTTCCAGGAGCAGGCATTGGCCGAGCTGAGCGAGGCGCTGGCCGATGCACGCATGGAGGGCTCCCGTAACGAGGGCCTGATGCGGGTACTGCTGGAGGACCTGGGCAAGGTCCGCAACGCGCTGTATTCCTCTGATCCGGTGGATGAGCCGCCACCGCCGCACTACTGATCTGTCCTTATGAGCGATACCCTCCGCGACCAGTTGATGGGCCTGGGCTTCAAGCCCGCGCCGAAGCCTGAACGCAGTAATGACCGCAAGCCGGACCGCAAGCCGGAGGCGCGCCGTGATGGGCGACCGGGCGGCGGCAAGCCGGGGCAGGCCGGTGCCCGCCCGAACCACGGCAAGCCGGGCGAGAATCGTCCAGCATCTGCACGCCCGGGTAATGCCGGCGCTCCCGGCAACCGTCCTGGTACGCGACCGCAGGGCGCGCGCAAGCCGCGCTCGCAGGAAGAGATGGACCTGGCCAAGGCCTATGCCATCCGCGCGCAGCGCGAGAAGGAAGAGCGCATCCAAGCCGAGCGCCAGAAGCAGGAAGAAGCACGCGTGCGCCGCGAGGCGAAGGCGAAGCTGGAAGTGCTGCTGAAGGACGCCTCGTTGAACGTGGAAGAGGCCGAGATCGCGCGGCACTTCCCGTACGGCGGCAAGATCAAGCGCATCTACGTCACCGCCGACCAGCTCAAGGCGCTCAACGCCGGCGAACTGGGCGTGGTGCAGGTGGCCGGGCGCTACATGCTGGTGACTGCGGACATGCTGGCACAGGCCGAGGCGATCTTCGCCCAGGCCGTGGCGCTGAAGGTGGATCCGAACGCGCCGGCCGAGGATGACCCGTACGCCGATCCGCAGTACCAGGTGCCTGACGACCTGGTCTGGTAAGCATCGCCACGCCATCGCCGAGCCGTGCTCGGCGATGCCCGCCGTACGGCATCGGTAGCGCCGACCCCATGGTCGGCGAGCGCAGCGGGCAGTCCCGGCATTACTCCGGGTCGTAATCCAGGCTGGAGGCCAGCCAGCGCTCTGCCTGCGCGCGGTCCACGCCCTTGCGCCTGGCGTAATCGGTGACCTGTTCGCGACTGACCCGGCCGACCACGAAATACTGGCTCTTCGGATGGCTGAAGTAGTAGCCGGATACCGCCGCGGTGGGCAGCATCGCGAAGCTTTCGGTCAGCTGCATCCCGGCATTGCCCTGCGCGTCCAGCAGCCGGAAAAGGGTCTCTTTCTCGCTGTGTTCCGGGCAGGCCGGATAGCCGGGAGCAGGCCGGATGCCGCTGTACTTCTCGGCGATCAACGCGTCGTTGTCGAGGGCCTCGTCATTGGCATGGCCCCAGAATTCCTTGCGCACGCGCTGGTGCAGGCGCTCGGCAAGCGCTTCGGCGAAGCGGTCGGCCAAGGCCTTGAGCAGGATCGCATTGTAGTCATCATGGGCGGCCTCGAAGCGCGCCACGTGCGCATCGATGCCGATTCCGGCGGTCACCGCGAACGCGCCGATCCAGTCCTGGCGGCCACTGTCGGCGGGCGCGATGAAGTCGGCCAGGCAGAAATCCGGACGCTCGGCGGGCTTGTCGACCTGCTGGCGCAGGAAGTGCAGGGTGGCCTCGCCGTCGGGATGCTGCACGCGGACATCATCGCCCACGCTGTTGGCCGGCCACAGCCCGAACACCGCGCGTGCCTGCAGCCACCGCTCTTTGACGATGCGGTCCAGCATCTGCCGTGCGTCGCGATACAGCTCGCTGGCCTGGCTGCCGACGATCTCATCGGTGAGGATCGCCGGATACTTGCCGGCCAGCTCCCAGGCCTGGAAGAACGGCGTCCAGTCGATGTAATCCACCAGTTCGGCCAGGGGATAGTCGTCCAACACATGCAGTCCGGGCTGGTTCGGCGCCGGCGGCACGTAGTCCGCCCAGCCGCCATCGAAACGCTGCCCGCGTGCGTGGGCCAGGCTGACCAGGCGCTTGGCATCGCCGCGGTTGCGGTGGCGCAGGCGGATGTCGGCGTAGTCGGCTTCGTTGGCGGCCACGAAGGCGTCGCGCAGGTCGCGCGAGATCAGCGACTGCGCCACGCCGACCGCACGCGAGGCATCCTTCACCCACACCGTGGGCGCCTTGTAATGCGGGTCGATCTTCAGCGCGGTGTGCGCGCGCGAGGTGGTGGCGCCGCCGATCATCAACGGCAGCTCGAAGCCCTGGCGCTGCATCTCGCGGGCCACGTGGCTCATCTCTTCCAGTGACGGGGTGATCAGGCCGGACAGTCCAATGATGTCGGCGTTCTCGGCGCGTGCGGCGTCGAGGATCTTCTGCGCCGGCACCATCACGCCCAGGTCGATCACCTCGAAGTTGTTACAGGCCAGTACCACGCCGACGATGTTCTTGCCAATGTCGTGCACATCGCCCTTGACCGTCGCCATGATGATCTTGCCATTGCTGCGGGCGGTGTCGCCGCTGCGCAGCTTTTCCGCTTCGATCCAGGGCAGCAGGTAGGCCACCGCCTTCTTCATCACCCGCGCCGATTTGACCACCTGCGGCAGGAACATCTTGCCGGCGCCGAACAGATCGCCGACCACGTTCATGCCGTTCATCAGCGGGCCTTCGATCACATCCAGCGGGCGCGTGGAGGCCTGCCGCGCTTCTTCGGTGTCCTGCTCGACCCAGGCATCCAGGCCGTGCACCAGCGCGTGGGCCAGGCGGTCGGTAACCGGTTTGTCACGCCACGCGAGGTCTTCGACCCGCGCCGCGCCCTTGCTGCCCTTGTAGCGTTCGGCGATTTCCAGCAGGCGCTCGGTGCCATCGGCGCGGCGGTTGAGGATCACGTCCTCC
Source organism: Stenotrophomonas sp. Bg11-02 (assembly GCF_002836635.1). NCBI lineage: Bacteria > Pseudomonadati > Pseudomonadota > Gammaproteobacteria > Lysobacterales > Lysobacteraceae > Stenotrophomonas > Stenotrophomonas sp. Bg11-02. Next base: position 89,125 of record NZ_PJAY01000065.1, on the reverse strand, counting down.
ACGCGTTCGCGCAGGTCGGCATCCAGGTCGTCGTAGATCGGCATCGCGCCGGCATTGACGATGCCCATGTCCATGCCGGCGGCGATGGCGTGGTACAGGAACACCGCGTGGATCGCCTGGCGCACGGTCTCGTTGCCGCGGAAGGAGAAGGACACATTGGATACCCCGCCGGACACATGGCAGTGCGGCAGGGTGCGCTTGATGATGCGGGTGGCTTCGATGAAGTCCACCGCGTAGTTGTCGTGCTCTTCGATGCCGGTGGCGACGGCGAAGATGTTCGGATCGAAGATGATGTCCTGCGGCGGGAAGGCGATTTCATCCACCAGGATGTGGTACGCCCGCGTGCAGATCTCGACCTTGCGTGCGCAGGTGTCGGCCTGCCCGGCTTCATCGAAGGCCATCACCACCGCGGCGGCGCCGTAGCGCAGTACCTTGCGCGCATGCTCGCGGAACAGGTCCTCGCCTTCCTTCAGCGAGATCGAATTGACCACGCTCTTGCCCTGCAGGCATTTCAGCCCGGCCTCGATCACGCTCCACTTGGAGGAATCGACCATCACCGGGATGCGCGCGATGTCCGGCTCGGACATGATCAGGTTGAGGTAGCGGGTCATCGCCGCTTCCGAATCGATCAGGCCTTCGTCCATGTTGACGTCGAGGATCTGCGCGCCGCTGGCCACCTGCTGGCGCGCCACGTCCACCGCTTCCTCGTAGCGCTCTTCCTTGATCAGTTTGCGGAACTGCGCGCTGCCGGTGACGTTGGTGCGCTCGCCGATGTTGATGAACAGCAGGTCCGGGGTGATGACCAGCGGTTCCAGCCCGGACAGACGGGTATGCGGGACGTTGCTCATGCCGCCTGCTCCCGTGTGCCGGGTAGTGCACGCGGCGGCAGGCCGGCGACCGCCTCGGCGATGGCGCGGATATGCGCCGGGGTGCTGCCGCAGCAGCCGCCGACCAGGTTCAGCAGGCCGTCGGTGGCGAAGCCACGCAGGGTGGCGGCCATCTCTTCGGGGGTCTCGTCGTACTCGCCGAACGCATTGGGCAGGCCAGCATTGGGGTGGGCGCTGATGTAGCAGCCGGCCACCTGCGACAGGGTTTCCACGTGCGGGCGCATCGCATCGGCGCCGAGCGCGCAGTTGAGCCCGATCGACAGCGGTCGCGCATGCGCCAGCGAGGCATGGAAGGCTTCGGCGGTCTGCCCGGAGAGGGTGCGCCCGGAGGCGTCGGTGATGGTCCCGGAAATCATCACCGGCAGGCGTGCGCCACGCGCATCGAAGGCCTCTTCCACGGCGAACAGGGCTGCCTTGGCGTTGAGGGTGTCGAAGATGGTTTCCACCATCAGCGTATCGGCACCGCCATCGATCAGCCCGTCGATGGCCTCGCGATAGGTGCCGCGCAGTTCGTCGAAGCTGGTGTTGCGGAAGCCTGGATCGTTGACGTCCGGGCTGATCGAGGCGGTGCGGCTGGTGGGTCCGAGCACCCCGATGACGAAGCGTGGCCTGTCCGGCGTGGTCGCTTCCATCGCATCGCAGCAGGCACGCGCCACGGCGGCACCGGCCTTGTTCAGTTCGTACACCAGGTGTTCCAGATGGTAGTCGGCCTGGCTGACCGACGTGGCGTTGAACGTGTTGGTCTCCACCAGGTCCGCGCCAGCCTGCAGGTACTCGGTATGGATGCCGGCGATGATGTCCGGCCGGGTCAGCAGCAGCAGATCGTTGTTGCCTTTCAGGTCCTGCTCCTGCACCGGGCCATGGTCGCAGCCGGCGCCATGCACGTGGCCGTCGGCACGGGTATCCACCCCGCCGATGAAGCGCTGGCCCCGGTAATCGTCCTCCTGCAGCCCATGGCGCTGGATCATCGTGCCCATCGCACCGTCAATGACCAGGATGCGGTCGCGCAGGGCATTCAGCAGGGCAGTGGCACGTTCGGGATGCAACCAGGGCAGGGCGGGCACGGCGACCTCAGGCTTTGTTGGCGATCAGCGAAATGACTTCGAAATGCGGCGGGCGTTTTTCGCGCGTCACCGTCTCCAGGCTCGATACCTGCAGGCCGGCCTTGTCGACGAACCTGCGCAGCTCCTTGTCACTGAAACCGAGGTTGACATGGCCGTAAGCATCCACCGCCGCTTTGTGTTCATGGCGGGCCAGGCTGCACAGCAGCAGGCGTCCGCCCGGGCGCAGCACGCGCGCCGCTTCGGTGACCGCTTGCGCCGGCTTTGCGGCGTAGGTAAGTGCATGCATCAGCACCACCAGGTCGAAGCTGCGGTCCTTGAACGGAAGCGCATGCATGTCGCCCTCGCGCACTTCCACGTTGGGCAGGCGGCGCAGGCGCTCGCTGGCGGCGGCGACCACGCGCGCGCTGGTGTCGATGCAGACGTAGCGGCTGGCATGCGGGGCCACCAGTTCAGCGAGCACGCCATCGCCAGAGGCGATATCCAGCACGTCGCCGGTTTCCAGCAGGGGCAGCGCGGTGCGTGCCAAGGCCTCCCACGTGCGGCCCGGGGAGTAGTGGCGCTCCATGTCACCGGCCACGCTGTCGGCCCAGTTCTGGTCGGCGGCACGGCTGGCCAGCACCGAGGCCACGCGTTCGGCGTCCTGGCGCAGCAGCGGGTCGTCGCTGCCGGTGCTCAATGCATGCCACAATGCACGTTGTGCCGGGTCCAGCTGGGCGTCGTCGAAGCGGTAGTACGCGGACACGCCCGCACGCCGGTCGCGCACCAGCCCGGCCTCTTTAAGGCGTGCCAGGTGCGTCGACACCCGCGGCTGGGCCAGCCGGGTGATCGCCGACAGCTCGGCTACGGTCAGTTCTTCCTGCTCCAGCAGCGCCAACAGGCGCACCCGGGTGGCGTCGGCGAACACTTTCAGCCGGGTCGACCAATCCTCGAGATCCATAAATATCCACCTATCGCGATAGAGAGATATTTTCGCCTGCAGGCGATGAACGGTCAAGCAACCGGAGGTTGGGGGGTAGCGCCGACCCATGGTCGGCGAGCGCAGCGGTGCATGGGCGGCGGGATTCCGCCGAGCACGGCTCGGCGCTACCAGAGCGGCCAAGACGGTAGCGCCGACCCATGGTCGGCGAGCGCAGCGGTGCGTGGTCGGCGGGATTCCGCCGAGCACGGCTCGGCGCTACCGGAGCGGCCAGACGGTAGCGCCGACCCATGGTCGGCGAGCGCAGCGGTGCATGGGCTGCGGGATTCCGCCGAGCACGGCTCGGCGCTACCAGAGCGGCCAGGACGGTAGCGCCGACCCATGGTCGGCGAGCGCAGCGGTGCGTGGGCGCCGGGATTCCGCCGAGCACGGCTCGGCGCTACCAGAGCGGCCAGACGGTAGCGCCGACCCACGGTCGGCGAGCGCAGCGGTGCATGGGCGCCGGGAATCCGCCGAGCACCGCTCGGCGCTACCTGAGCGGCGCAGCGGTGCATGGACGGTGGGATTCCAAGGTTCAGCGCCCCAGTCAGCTGGCGATACCCCGCCCCCAGTACAATCGCCGATTCATTACCCGGGAGGGGTCGTTGTGGATTTCAGCTTTACCGAAGAGCAGTTGATGCTGCAGGACGTCGCGCGCCGCATCGCGCAGGAAAAGATCGCGCCCAGCGCCGAGCACCATGACCGCACCGGCGAGTTCCCGCTGGCCAACATCCAGCTGCTGGGCGAGAACGGGCTGATGGGCATCGAAGTGCCGGCCGAGTACGGCGGTGCGGGCATGGACCCCATCGCCTACGTGCTGGCGATGGTGGAGGTCGCTGCCGGTGACGCGGCCCACTCGACCATCATGTCGGTCAACAATTCGCTGTTCTGCAACGGCATCCTGACCCATGGCACCGAGGCACAGAAGCAGAAGTACGTGCGCGCCATCGCCGAAGGAGCGGCCATCGGCGCCTTCGCACTGACCGAACCACAGTCCGGCTCGGATGCCACGGCCATGCGCTGCCGCGCGGTCAAGCAGGCCGATGGCAGCTACGTGATCAACGGCAAGAAGAGCTGGATCACCTCCGGCCCGGTGGCCAAGTACATCGTACTGTTCGCGATGACCGACGCGGACAAGGGCGCGCGCGGCATCAGTGCGTTCCTGATCGACACCGACAACGCCGGCTTCGGCCGCGGCAAGACCGAACCCAAGCTCGGTATCCGCGCATCGGCGACCTGCGAGATCGAGTTCAACGATTACGTTGCGCAGGCCGAAGACCTGCTGGGCCAGGAAGGCGAGGGCTTCAAGATCGCGATGGGCGTGCTCGACGCCGGCCGCATCGGCATCGCCTCGCAGGCCATCGGCATTGCCCGTGCGGCGTATGAAGCGACGATCGAATATGTGAAGGAGCGCAAGGCGTTCGGCGCGGCCATCGGCACCTTCCAGATGACCCAGGCCAAGATCGCCGACATGAAATGCAAGCTGGACGCGGCCCTGCTGCTGACCCTGCGTGCGGCATGGGTGAAGGGAGAGGGCAAGCGTTTCAGCAATGAAGCGGCGATCGCCAAGCTGACCGCATCGGAAGCGGCGATGTGGATCACCCACCAGGCCGTGCAGATCCATGGCGGCATGGGCTATTCGAAGGAAATGCCGCTGGAGCGTTACTTCCGTGACGCCAAGATCACCGAGATCTACGAAGGCACCTCGGAGATCCAGCGCCTGGTCATCGCACGCAACGAAACCGGGCTGCGCTGAGGCTTCGGCGTAAGCGTGCGGGCGGGTCCACGACCCGATCCGCCTGCACGATCGCCTAGAATGCCCGTCCTCTCAAAACAGGTACGGGCATGGTCATCTACCGCGGTGCAGGGTTCTTTACCCTGCTGACACCGATCGTCGCAGTGCTGTTGCTGCTCTGGCTGTATCCCGATCCGTCCGTCGCCAAGGGCAACATCACCTTGGCGCAGTTCCTGCTGGGTTGCGGCATCGGCGCGGCAATCAACGTGGTGCTGGGGTTCGTGCTCAATCGCGGCGTGCGCCCGGAGGGCGTGCCGGCGCGGCATCACTTCTTCTACCTGCCCATGCAATGGCCATCGCTGGTCATCGTGTTGGCGTGCGCGATGGTCGCCGTACTGCGTTGAGCGGCGGGTGCGAGTGAAAAGAAAGGCCCCGGAGCGATCCGGGGCCTTTTCATTTGAAGCGTGACGGCTGCAAAGGCATGACGGCCAGTGGCCGTCACTGCCCTCAGCGGTCCGGGCGGTGTGCGCCCTCTGCTTCGTGCTGGCGCTCCACGAACTCCTTGGAGGGCTCGTCCAGCTTGTCGCCCAGCATGCGGCGGACCACGATGAAGAACACCGGGATCATCAGCAGGCCGAGGAAGGTGGCGAACACCATCCCGCCGATCACGCCGGTACCGATGGCGTGGCGGGAATTGGCGCCGGCGCCGGTGGAGATGGCCATCGGGATCACGCCCATGATGAAGGCGAAGGAGGTCATCAGGATCGGACGGAAGCGCAGGCGGGCCGCCTCGATGGTGGCGTCGCGCAGGGTCCTGCCGGCCGCACGCTGTTCCACCGCGAACTCCACGATCAGGATCGCGTTCTTCGCTGCCAGGCCGATCACCGTGATCAGGCCGATCTTGAAGAACAGATCGTTGGGCAGGCCGCGGGCCATCGAGAACACCAGCGCACCCAGCACGCCCAGCGGCACCACCAGCAGCACGGCGACCGGGATCGACCAGCTTTCATACAACGCGGCAAGGCACAGGAACACCACCACGATGGACAGTACCAGCAGCAGCGTGGCTGCATTGCCCGCCAGGATTTCCTGGTATGACATGCCGGACCAGTCGTAGCCGAAGCCGGCCGGCAGTTCATCGCGGACGATGTCTTCCATCGCGGTCATCGCTTCGCCGGAGCTGCGCCCTGGCGCCTGCGAGCCCACGATGTTCACCGCCGAATAGCCGTTGTAGCGGCTCAGCGACGGCGGCGCCGATACCCATTCCGAGCGCACCACGGTGCTCAGCGGGATCATCGTGCTGGTGCCATCGGCATTGGTGTCCAGCGTGGACGGGCTGTAGAAGCTCTTCAGCGATGCTTCGCCGGTGCGGTAAGGCGCATCGGCCTGCATGGTCACGCGCTTGATGCGGCCTTCGCTGAAGAAGTCGTTGACGTACACCGGGGCCAGCATCAGCTGGATGGTGCTGTACACGTCCGACACCGACATGCCCATCGCCTGCGCCTGCACGCGGTCCACGTGCAGGGCCAGCTGCGGGGCGTTCTCCAGTCCATTGGGGCGCACGCCGGTCAGCAGGTCACTCTTCTGCGCGGCCGCACCCAGCAGGGTGTTGCGGGCATTGGTGAGCTGCTCGAAGCCTGCACCGGTACGGTCTTGCAGCCACATGTCGAAGCCGCCGAACTGGCCCAGGCCCTGCACGGTGGGCAGGTTGACCACGAAGATCTGCGCTTCCTTGATGCCGTAGAACGCGCCGTTCATGTTGCCGATCAGCTCGGGCACGGTGACCTCGCGGTCGGCCCAGGGCTTGAGCCGGATGAAGCCCATGCCCACATTTTCGCCGGAGCCCACGAAGCTGAAACCTGCGATCTGCAGCAGGCCCTCGAAGCCTTCCTGCTTTTCCAGGATGCCACGCATCTGCGCGAACACTTCGTTGGTCTGGGTCTTGGTCGAACCCGGCGGCAGCTGCACGATGGCCAGTGCGTAGCCCTGGTCTTCTTCGGGCAGGAAGCTGCCCGGCATGCGGGTGAACAGGAACGCGCACAGCGCACCGAGCACCACGAACAGGATCATCCAGCGCGGCGCATGCTTCACCGCCGAGGTGATGTGGCCCACGTAAGTGCCGCTGATCCTGTCGTAGTACTTGTTGAAGGTGCGGTAGACGATGTTCGGCTTGTCGTTGTGCGTCGGCTTGAGGAAGGTCGCGCACAGGGCCGGGGTGAAGCCCAGCGCCAGGAACGCCGAGAACGCCATCGAAATGGCGATGGTCAGCGCGAACTGCTTGTAGATTTCACCGGCCGCACCGCCCTGCAGCGCCGACGGGATGAACACCGCCGCCAGCACCACGGTGATGGCCACCACCGCGCCGGTGATCTGGGTCATCGCCTTCTGGGTGGCCTGTTTCGGCGCCATCCCTTCGTCGGTCATGATGCGTTCGACGTTCTCGATCACCACGATCGCGTCATCGACCACGATGCCGATCGCCAGCACCAGCGCGAACAGGGTCAGCTGGTTGATCGTGAAGCCGATCATCCACATGCCCAGGAACGTACCCAGCAGCGCGACCGGGATCACCAGCGTCGGGATCAGAGTGGCACGGAAGTTCTGCAGGAAGATCAGCATCACCAGGAAGACCAGGATGATGGCCTCGACCAGCGTCTTGATCACTTCCTCGATGGAGATCTTCACGAAGGTGGTGCTGTCGTACGGCGAGAACCAGCTGACACCGGCCGGGAAACTCGGCTGCAGTTCATCCATCTTCGCGCGCACCGCTTCTGCCACGTTCAGTGCATTGGCACCGGGCAGCAGCTGGATCGCGAAGGCACCGGTCGGCTTGCCGTTGTACTGGGTGTCAAAACCATAATTGCCCGCGCCGAAGCCGATCCGGGCAATGTCCTTCAGCAACACGCGCGAACCATCCGGGTTGGCGCGCAGGATGATGTTCTCGAACTCTTCCGGGGTGCTGAAGCGACCTTCGGCCGATACCGTGGCGGTGAAGTGCTGGCCCACCGGGGCCGGGTCCGAACCCAGCGAACCGGCGGCGAACTGCACGTTCTGCTCACGCACTGCGGCCAACACCTGGCTGGCCGACAGGCCATAGCCCTGCATGCGTTCCGGGTTCAGCCAGATGTTCATGGCGTACTCGCCACCGAACTGCTGGGTGCTGCCCACGCCGGGAATACGCGAGACCTGGTCCAGCACGCGCGAGGCCACGATGTCGTTCAGTGCGTCACGGCTGTTGCCGCCGGTATCCGAACGCAGCGCCACCACCATCAGGAAGCCGGCGTTGGCCTTGGCCACCACCACGCCCTGCTGGGTCACTTCACTGGGCAGGCGGGGCGTGGCCAGCGAGACCTTGTTCTGCACCTGCACCTGGGCGATGTCCGCATCGGTGCCGGTTTCGAAGGTCAGGGTGACCGTGGCGCGGCCATTGGACGAGGAGGAGGAGCTGAAATACAGCAGGTGATCGATACCGGTCAGCTGCTGCTCGATCACCTGGGTGACCGATTTTTCCGTGGTGTCCGCGCTGGCGCCCGGGTAGGTGGCCGACACGGTGACCTGTGGCGGGGCGATGCTGGGGTAGGACTCCACACCCAGGTTGAGGATCGCGATCACGCCGCTGAGCGAGATCAGGATCGCTACCACCCAGGCAAAGACCGGGTGTTCGATGAAAAATTTAGGCATGACGGAGTCTTCCCGTTACTGCTTGGTCGAATCGGAGGCCGGCGCTGCCTGCTCGGCAGCGGCCGGAGCCTGCTGGGCTGCATCGGGCGTGGCCGCATCGGCGGCGGCATCACCCTGGGCGGCCGGCGCCTGGCCCTGCGCCGGTGCACCCTTGGCAGCGGCGGCCGCCTGTTCCGGGGTCCACGGCTTGGCCGTTGCCGGTGCGCCTTCCTTGACCTTCTGCACGCCGGCGACCACGACCTTGTCACCCGGCTGCAGGCCATCGGTGACCAGCCAGTTGCCGCCCTGCGCGCCTTCGGTCTTGACGTTGCGGCGCACCACCTTGCCATCGGCCCCGACCACCATCAGGTAGCCGCCGGTGGCATCACGCAGCAGCGCCTGCTGCGGCACCAGGTAGGCGTTGTTGCGCTCGCCCAGGGTGGCCTGGAAGCTGACGAAGGCGCCGGGCAGCAGGATCCGGTCCGGGTTCGGCAGCACCGCGCGCAGCGATACCGCACCGGTGGCCGGATCGACCGTGGTCGAGGAGAAGTCCAGCGTGCCGTTCTGGCCGTAGGTGGTGCCATCGGACAGCTTGACCTGCACGGTGGCCTTGCCATCGCCGCTCAGCGCCAGGGCGCCCTTGGCCTGTGCGGCGCGCAGCTGCGACAGTTCGTCCACGCTCAGCGAGAAGTTCACGTACAGCGGATCCAGCTGGTCCACGGTGGTCAGCAGGGTGACGTCGCCCTGGCCTACCAGCGCACCTTCGGTGACCTGCTGCTTGCCGGCCACGCCGCTGATCGGCGCGGTGACTTCGGCGTAGCCCAGGCTGATGCGCGAGCTGCTCACGGCGGCTTCGGACTGCTTGACCGCCGCCAGCGCGGTGCGCTCGGCCGATTCGGCATTGTCCAGGTCGGCCTTGGAAACATATTTCTGCGGGGCCAGCGAACGGGCGCGATCCGCTGCCACCTTGGCGTTGGCATAGCTGGCACGGGCCGAGGCGAGCTGGGCTTCGGAAGCGTTGAGCTCGGCACGCAGCGGCGCCGGGTCGATCAGGAACAGGGTCTGGCCCTGCTTGACCTCGCTGCCTTCCTGATAGACGCGCTTGAGCAGCACGCCCGGCACGCGGGCGCGGACGTCGGCGCTGCGGAACGGCGACAGCCGGCCCACCAGCTCACGCTGCAGCGGCAGGGTCTGCGGCTTGGCATCGATCACGCCCACTTCCGGCGGCGGCGGGGCCTGCTGTTCTTCTTTCTTGCAGCCAGCCAGGGCAATGGCAACAGCGCACGTCAGTGCGAGGGTGCGGAGTGGGGCGATCATCAGGAGAAACTCCGGAGTTGGTTTGAATGCGGTTGGGGCGAAGCGGCCGGCGCGAACGCGCGCAGGAAGCTGTCGACGGAAAATCCAGCCCAGCGCCGACGCGTCCCGGCGTCGTCGCGATGGGGCATGTGGAAGCGTTGCCGATCGAAATCCTGGCCACCGATCATGCTGATTAGCAGTTCGGCCATGAAGTGCGGGTCGTCATGCCGGAGCTGCCCGCGGCCAATGGCGGATTCGATCCATTCAGCAAGGTGAAGCGTCAGCGTTCCGGCACCATCGCGCCACAGGCTGCGGGCCTCTTCGGGGAACTGCGCCGCATCGGCGGAAATCATCCGGCAGGCCTGGGCCACGTGAGGCTGGTTGAAGTGGTCCAGGTAATCGGTGGCGAACTGCATCAGGCTGCCGCGCAGGTCATCCTCGCGCAGGCCGCGCAATCCGGCCGTGGCCCGGCAGACGTGCCGTTCCACTACCCGGCGCATCAGCTCCTGCTTGCTGCCGTAGCGCGAATACAGGGTCTGCTTGGAGCACCCCGCGTGCTGGGCCACTGCTTCCATGCTCATCTGCATGCCATGCCGGGCGAGCAGCTCGCGCACCGCATCGAACACACGTAGATCGCGCGCGTCCATGTCGGCAGCGGGGAGGGGAGCGGGGTTCACGGAGTGGACTATACCGTCCAGTTCAGGATTGTGGAAACGTTTTGAGACGTGTTGCGGCATGTTCTGTCACAGGCTTTGCCGATCCTGTCGGCATTGCCCGCCGATCGCGACAGCCGTACGCGGGCGAACGGTGCGTGCGGTCGCTGCGTCCGATGTAAACCGCACCCAACCCGTATCTGCATATTCCGTCCTGCAGCAAGGCCTTTTCCTGCAACACGGCTACAATTTCATTTTCCCAACTGGGCAACACGACTCGCTCTGCCATGAAATCGCAAAAGTCTGCAGTCAAAACCGTGAAAACCAAGCCCGCCCCGGCGGAAACCCAGCTTGTCCCGGCAACTGGTTTCTCGCTGGAACCGGTGTACACGGCCTTGCGCAAGCGATACCCCGCGGCCGGGCAGGCCGAGGCAGTAGCGTTCGCCGCCGACTTCTACAAGCGCATGGAAGCGGACGAGTTCCCGCACCACAGCGTGGAAGAATGGGCCGCGCTGGCCGCTGACACGCTGGAGTTCGCGCGCAGCCGCAAGATCGGCAAGGCCAACGTCCGCGTGTTCAACCCCACCGCCAAGGGCAATGGCTGGGAATCGCCGCATACCGTGCTGCAGATCGTCAACGACGACATGCCGTTCCTGGTGGATACGGTGACCATGGCGCTGGCCGAGCAGGGCATCGGCGTGCATGTGCTGGGCCACCCGGTGATCCGCTTCAGCCGTGACAAGGCCGGCAAGCTGGCCAAGGTCGGCGAGGGCGAGATCGAATCGGTGATGCTGCTGGAGATGGACCGCCAGAGCCCCGACGCCATGGGCGAGGTGGAGCAGGGCATCATCAAGGCGCTGGAAGAAGTGCGTTCGATCGTGCGCGACTGGCAGCCGATGCGCGACAAGGCGCTGGCCGTGGCCGACGACCTGGGCAGCCGCCAGCTGCCGGTCGACGATGCCTCGCGCCGCGAGGCGCAGGAGTTCCTGCGCTGGGCCGCCGACAACCACTTCACCTTCTTCGGTTACCGCGAATACCGCGTGCAGAAGGACGGCAAGGAAGACGTGCTGGCCCCGCTCAACGACACCGGCCTGGGGCTGATGAAGGGGCGCGACAAGTCCGCCGCGCGCCCGGTCAAGACGCTTGCCGCGCAGGGCCTGAACACCACCACCGGCCTGAAGGATGCGCTGATCCTGACCAAGACCAACGCGCGTTCGCGCGTGCACCGCGCCGGTTACATGGATTACATCGGCGTGCTGGAATTCGACGCCAAGGGCAACATCATCGGCGAACAGCGCTTCCTCGGCCTGTTCACCTCCAGCGCCTACAACCGCCGCCCGTGGGAAATCCCGCTGGTGCGCCAGCGCTATGAACACGTGATGCAGCGCTCGGGCCTGTCGCTGTCCAGCCACAGCGGCAAGGCACTGCGCCACATCCTGGAAACGCTGCCGCGCGAAGAACTGTTCCAGTCCAGCGAAGACGAACTGTTCCGCACCGCGATGGGCGTGCTGGGCCTGCAGGAGCGGGTCCGCAGCCGTCTGTTCCTGCGCCGCGACAAGTATTCCCGTTTCATTTCCGCGCTGGCCTTCCTGCCGCGCGAACGCTTCAACACCGACGTGCGCCTGCGCATCGAGGCGATGCTGCGTGACGCCCTGCACGGCGAGCACGTGGACAGCTCGGTGGTGCTGGGCGAATCGCCGCTTGCCCAGGTGCACCTGATCGTGCGTCCCAAGGCCGGCCCGGTGGTCGACGTGGACACCAACGCGCTGGAACAGAACCTGGCCCACCTGCTGCGCAACTGGCAGGACGACCTGCGTGAAACGCTCGTATCCCGCCACGGCGAGACCGAAGGCCTGCGCATCGCCTCGCGGATCGGCAAGGCGCTGCCGGCCGGCTACATCGAAGACAACAGCACCGCCGTGGCGGCCAGCGATGTCAGCCAGCTCGACGCGCTGACCGGTCCGGACGACCTGCGCCTGAGCCTGCAGGCGGTGCCGCGCGAAAATGGTGATGGCCTGCGCCTGAAGCTGTATCGCCAGCTGGATGACATCCCGCTGTCGGACGCGCTGCCGATGATGGAAAACATGGGCCTGCGCGTGATCTCCGAGCGTCCGTACCGCCTGACGGTGGATGATGCCCCGGTGTACGTGCAGGACTTCGAGGTCGAATCAGTGGCCGGTGCCATCGACGCGGCCAGTGTCGATGAAGCGTTCGGCGAGACCTTCGCCCGCGTCTGGCACGGCGATGCCGAGAACGATGGCTTCAACCGCCTGGTGCTGGCCGCGGGCCTGCACTGGCGCCAGGTCGCGATGCTGCGTGGTTACTGCAAGTACCTGCTGCAGACCGGCGTGCCGTTCTCGCAGGCATATGTGGAAGGTACGTTCACCCGCTATCCGCTGCTGGCCCGCCTGCTGGTGGAACTGTTCGAAGCACGCTTCGACCCGGCGACCGGCAACGAGAGCAAGGACGACATCGCACACGGCCAGGCCACGCTGAAGGCGCACCTGGACGTACTGGCCGCCGGCGACGAGGCGACCCTGAAAGTGCTCAAGACCGTGGTCGAGGCGCGCAAGGGAGACCGCGACGGCCAGATGCAGGCCGCGCGCGATGCGCTGCTGAAGCTGATGGACCGCGTCTCCAGCCTGGACGAAGACCGCATCCTGCGCAGCTTCATGGGCGTGATCGATGCCACGCTGCGCACCAGCTATTACCAGACCGATGCCAACGGCCGTCCGGGCCATGTCATCAGCTTCAAGTTCGATGCCGCCCTGGTGCCGGACCTGCCCAAGCCGCGTCCGTATCGCGAGATCTTCGTCTACGGCCCGCGCGTGGAAGGCGTGCACCTGCGTTTCGGTGCGGTGGCCCGTGGCGGCCTGCGCTGGTCGGATCGTCGCGAAGACTTCCGTACCGAAGTGCTGGGCCTGGTCAAGGCGCAGATGGTCAAGAACACGGTGATCGTTCCGGTCGGGGCCAAGGGCGGTTTCTTCGCCAAGACCCCGCCGGCCAGCGGTGACCGCGATGCGGTGTTCGCCAACGGCGTGGCCTGCTACAAGCTGTTCATCCAGGGCCTGCTGGACATCACCGACAACATCGTCAACAACAGGATCGTGCCGCCCATCGACGTGGTCCGCCACGACATGGACGACCCGTACCTGGTGGTGGCCGCCGACAAGGGCACCGCGACCTTCTCCGACATCGCCAACGGCCTGGCCGTGGCGCACGGCTTCTGGATGGGCGATGCGTTCGCCTCCGGTGGCTCGGTCGGCTACGACCACAAGGGCATGGGCATCACCGCACGCGGTGCGTGGGAATCGGTCAAGCGCCACTTCCGTGCACTCGGACATGACAGCCAGAGCCAGGACTTCACCGCCGCAGGCGTGGGTGACATGTCCGGCGACGTGTTCGGCAACGGCATGCTGCTGTCGCGCCACATCCGCCTGGTGGCTGCCTTCGATCACCGCCACATCTTCCTGGATCCGAATCCGGACGCGGCCAGTTCGTTCGTCGAGCGCGAGCGCATGTTCACCGTGCCGCGTTCCAGCTGGGCCGACTACGATGCCAAGCTGATCAGCAAGGGCGGTGGCATTTTCCCGCGTACGCTGAAATCCATCGAGATCACCCCGCAGGTGCGTGAGGCGCTTGGCCTGGAAGATTCGGTCAAGGCGCTGTCGCCGAACGACCTGATGAGCGCGATCCTGAAGGCTCCGGTCGACCTGCTGTGGAACGGCGGCATCGGTACCTACGTCAAGGCCACCAGTGAGCAGCACAGCGATGTCGGGGACCGCGCCAACAACGCGCTGCGCGTCAACGGCACCGAGCTTCGCTGCAAGGTGGTGGGCGAGGGCGGCAACCTCGGCATGACCCAGCTGGGACGCATCGAAGCGGCCCAGGCCGGCGTCCTGCTCAACACCGATTTCATCGACAACTCCGCCGGCGTGGACACCTCCGATCATGAGGTGAACATCAAGATCCTGCTCAACGACGTGGTGCGTGCCAAGAAGCTCACCGTCGAGCAGCGCAACAAGCTGCTGGCGTCGATGACCGACGAAGTGGCCGCGCTGGTGCTCAACGACAATTACCGCCAGAACCAGGCCCTGAGCCTGATGGAGCGGATGGCAGTCAAGCGCCTGGGCTCCAAGCAGCACTTCATCCGCACGCTGGAACAGCAGGGCCTGCTGGACCGGCAGATCGAGTTCCTGCCGTCCGATGCCGAGCTGTCCCAGCGCAAGGCGCGCGGCCAGGGCCTGACTCGTCCGGAGCTGTCGGTGCTGCTGTCCTACTCCAAGCTGGTGGCCTTCCAGCAGCTGCTGGAATCGGACATCCCGGAAGACCCGTACCTGTCCAAGGAGCTGCAGCGTTACTTCCCGCAGCCGCTGCAGAAGAAGTACGCCGATGCCATGGAACGCCACCGCCTGAAGCGCGAGATCATCGCCACGGCAGTGACCAACCAGACCATCAACCGGATGGGTGCCACCTTCCTGATGCGCATGCAGGAAGACACCGGCCGTTCCATCGCCGAGGTCGCCAAGGCCTATACCATCAGCCGCGAAACGCTGGATGCACGCGCGCTGTGGGCGCAGATCGACGCACTGGACGGCCAGCTGCCCGAATCGGTGCAGGTCGATGCGCTGGAAGTGATCTGGAAACTGCAGCGTGCCTTCGTGCGCTGGCTGCTGTTCCGCCCCGGCCCGATGCCGGGCATCACCGAGGCGGTCAACCGCTACCAGGGTCCGTTCAACGACATCCGCGTGGCTTCCGGCGTGCTGCCTGATTCGCAGCGCCCGACCTACGAAGCGCTGGTGCAGCAGTGGGTGGACAAGGGCCTGCCGGCCGGCCTGGCGCAGCAGCTTTCCGAGCTGCACTTCCTGGCCCCGGCGTTCGACATCATCGAACTGGCACGTACCCGCAAGCTCAAGCCGGTGGATGTGTCCAAGATCCACTTCCGCCTGGGTGAGGCGTTGAGCCTGCCGTGGTTGTTCGAGCAGGTCGATGCGCTGGAGGTCAACGGCCGTTGGCATGCCGTGGCACGCGGTGTGCTGCGTGACGAACTGGCGGCCCACCACCGCAACCTGGCCGGCCAGGTGCTGGCCACCAAGGGCGGCACGGCCGAAGCCAAGGTCGCCGCATGGGTCGGTCGTGACGACAACAGCCTGCGCTTTACCCTGGCCATGCTGGGCGAACTGGCCGAACAGAAGACCCTGGACTACCCGACCGTGTCGGTCGCGGTGCAGCGCCTGGGCCAGCTGGCCTCGCACGGGGGGTAAGCCCCCCGGTGACCTGGCTCAAGGTGGGTGACGACCGTTGGTCGTCACCGCCCCGCATCAGCCAACGTGGCGCGGATTCCGCGCCACGTCCGGTTATGCTCTACCGGTACCCGCGCACCACCGGACATCCTGCATGAGCGATTCCCCCCGCATTGCCTTCCTGGCCAGCAACACCGAGCCGGCACGGCTTGCCCTCGCCGCCATGGTGGCGCGCCACGGCGAGCATGCGCCCGACGCGGCGGACGTGCTGTGTCCACTGGGCGGCGATGGCTTCATGCTCCAGACCCTGCACCGTTACGGCCACCTCGGCCGGCCGGTGTTCGGCATGAAACTGGGCACGGTGGGCTTCCTGATGAACCAGTACCGTGACGCGGACGACGTGGCCGCGCGCATCGCGCTGGCCGAACCGGCCCACCTGCGGCCGCTGCAGATGACCGCGCTGACCGAATCGGGGACCTCCACCGGATCGCTGGCCTACAACGATGTCTCGCTGCTGCGCCAGACCCGGCAGGCCGCGCACATCGGCGTGGACCTCAACGGCCAGGAACGGGTGGCTGAGCTGATCGGTGATGGCGTGCTGGTTGCCACGCCGGCCGGCAGCACTGCCTACAACTATTCCGCGCATGGCCCGGTGCTTCCGTTGGGCTCGGCCACCATCGCGCTGACCCCGTTGGCGCCGTATCGGCCCCGCCGTTGGCGCGGGGCGATCCTGAAGGCCGATACCGAAGTACGCTTCCGCGTGCTCGATCCGTACAAGCGCCCGGTCAGTGTCACCGCCGATTCGCACGAGACCCGCGACGTGGTGGAAGTGACCATCCGCGAGTGCCGCGACCGCCAGGTGACCCTGCTGTTCGACCCGGAGCACAACCTCGAAGACCGGATCCTGTCCGAACAGTTCGTGTTCTGAGCGACAATAGGCCGCCGGCAGCCGCCGGTTGCTGCAAGGAATTCCCCGATGGGCGACAACACTCCCCGATTGCTGACCGTCGCGGTGACCTCGCGCGCCCTGTTCGACCTGGAAGAGAGCCACGCGTTGTTCGAAAGCGACGGCGTGGACGCCTACGCCAAGTACCAGCGCGAGCACGAAGACGACGTGCTGGGCCCCGGCGTGGCGTTCCCGGTGGTGCGCAAGCTGCTGGCGCTGAACCAGGGCGCCGGCCCGGAGAATCCGCGCGTCGAGGTGATCCTTTTGTCGCGCAATTCGGCCGATACCGGCCTGCGCATCTTCAATTCGATCCAGCACTACGGGCTGGGGATCATCCGCGCTACGTTCACTGCCGGCGAGCCGACCTGGCCCTACGTGAAGCCCTTCGGCACGGACCTGTTCCTGTCGGCCAATCCCGAATCGGTACGCAGCGCGCTGCGCCACGGCATCGCTGCGGCGACCATCCTGCCCAAGCCACCCGGCGAAACCGCTGCCGCCGCCGCCGACCAGGTAGTGGATACCCGGCGCCCGGCCGGGCAGCTGCGGATCGCCTTCGATGGCGATGCGGTGATCTTCGGCGATGAAAGCGAGCGTATTTCGCGCGAGCAGGGAGTCGAAGCCTTCGGCCGGCATGAGCGCGAGCGCGCCCGCGAAGCCTTGAGCGGGGGCCCGTTCCGCGGCTTCCTGTCGGCGCTGCATACGTTGCAGGAAGTCTTCCCGTCCGGAGAAGACGCGCCGATCCGCACCGCGCTGGTGACCGCGCGCTCGGCGCCTGCGCATGAGCGGGTGATCCGCACGCTGCGCGAATGGGGCGTGCGCCTGGATGAAGCGCTGTTCCTCGGCGGCCGCCACAAGGGCCCGTTCCTGCAGGCCTTCGGCGCGGACATCTTCTTCGATGATTCGCAGCACAACATCGACAGTGCCCGCGAACACGTCGCGGCCGGCCATGTGCCGCACGGCGTCGCCAACGAAACCTGACCGGACGGTTCATGGCAGCGCCGAGCCATGCCCGGCGAGCGCGCAACGCGGGGTGTGTCAGCTACCGACCTCGGGTCGGCGCAAACGGTTCATTGCGGCACCGCGTTGCGCAGGTCGACGACCTGCCAGCGCAGGCCCTGCGGCTCCAGCACAACCTGCAACGGTGGCTGTCCGGGCCCGCGGTCGAGGTCCACCACGAAGCGGTCCAGCCGCTCGAAGCGTCCCTTGGCCTGCTGCAACGGCTGCGCAGGCTGGGTGGGGCCCCAGGAGTCGTTCCCCTGCAGCTCGTTGCGGCCGCGTTTGTACAGCGCGTGGCCCTGCAGCAGCGCACCGATCCCCATCGGGGTGATCACCGTATCCACCGCGGCGCCGCCCAGCTGGTCGCCGAGGCCATACAGCAGCGCGCCCAACGGACTGCCGGCCATGTCCGGACCGGCCTGGCGCACCATGTAATCACTGACCTGCGCGCGCAGGCTGAGGCGCACGCGCGGGAAGTCCACGTAGCGCTCCAGCCGCGTCGTGTCGCGCTGTTCGATCGCCTGGGCGAGCCCATGCACAGTGAGGTAGGGGCCACTGAACCACCAAGCGGCCAGTGCCAGCAGCAGGACCAGCACGAAAGCGACGAACTTCTTCATGGCAGCAGGGCGTTGAGGGACAAGCGCACAGCGTGCCGCATCACGCGCGGACGTGGGTTAAGCCTCAGTGACTGGGTGAGCCGCTGCCGTCCCCGAACGCGGCGACCAGACGCGCGCGTTCGGCCTCGCCCAAGCGCTCCGGCAGGGTCTGCAGCACTTCGTCCAGGCTGCCCACGCGGGTGGTGCCGAGGATGCCCGCGGCCACCCCGGGATGCTGCAGCACATAAGCGAACGCAGTCTGTGCCGGGCGCTGCGAAGGAATCGCGGCCACTGCCGCGCGCATCGCGCGGGCGCTGCGCATCAGCCGCCGGCTGCTTGGCTTCAGCCAGGCCCGCGCGAGATACCAGGCATCGGCGGGCCGTGGCAGGCGCGGTCGCGTCGGCAGCAGGTGCCCCTGGGCCAGCACGGTGCCGGCCAGCACGCCGATGCCGGCCGCGTGCAGCTGGCTGATGTGTGATGCGCGATCCTGCTGCAGGGCGTTGTAGTCCAGCAGCACCACGTCAAAGGCCTGCGGTCGCGCCAGCATCCAGTCCAGGGTCACCGCCGAATGGGTATTGATCCCGGTGCTGCGGATCAATCCGCGCTGGCGCAGCTGTTGCAACGCGTGCAGCAGCTCGTCGGTGACCTCTTCGCCCGCGATGCCGTGCAGCTGGTACACGTCCAGGTAGTCCAGGCCGAGGTTGCGCAGCGAGGCTTCGCAGCTGGCGGTGATCGCTCCGGGTGAGAAATCGCGCTGCTCGGCGCCGCTGGGGCCGGCCTGGCCGGTCAACGTTCCGCCTTTGCTGGAGATCACCAGCGAGTCACGCGGGAAGCGCGACAGCAGCGGCTTGAGGATGCGCCCGAGTCGCGGCTCGGCGTTGAAAGCGGAATAGTTGTGGCCGGTGTCGAGCAGGTTGACTCCCTGCTCCAGCGCATGCGCCACCACTCGTGCTGCGTCGGCTTCGGGAAAGCGGCGATGGCCCCAGAAGCCGGAGCACCCCAGCCCGATCGGCGATACCTGCAGTCCGCTGCGTCCCAGCGTGCGGCGCTGTTGCGGAAGTGGCGTCGCCATCGGGGTCAGAACTCCAGATCCAGCGCTGCGCACAGGTAATCCACGAACGGCCCCAGCGCGGCAAGGTCCTTGCCCAGCGTGGACAGCAGGCGGGGCCCGGTCATGGTGGCATCGTCCAGCTGCCGCCACATCACCCAGTTGCGGTGCTTGAGATCGTCGATGAACTCGAAATCCGCCGGGAAGCCGCGCGGCGGGCGCACCAGCTTTTCGGTCTGCTCCATCTCGAAGCGACGGCGCAGCGCCGGGGCATGCGCGGCCTGCTTCCAGCTGCCCGGATTGTCCAGGATGAAATGGCGGATGCGGCGCTGGGTATCCGGCTCGGGATGCCACACGCCGGCACCGACGAAGCTCGCACCGGGCTGCAGGTGCACGTAGAACGACGGTGCGGCGACTTCACGACGGCGCTCATGGAACAGCCGCGCGCCCTGCCAGTTCTTGTACGGCGATTTGTCGTTGGAAAAGCGCGCATCGCGGTAGATGCGGAACAACGAACCGCCCACGGTGCGCGTATCGGCACGGAATTTCGGGCTGACCTCGGCCAGCGCCGGTTGCAGGTCAGCGAGCAGGCGCAGGAACGGCTGTCGCACGTGGTCTTCGTACTGCTGCTTGTGGTCAGCGAACCACGCCTTGTCGTTGTGCAGTGCCAGTGCTTTCAGGAATTTGAAGCTGGCATCGGAAAAATAAGCGCTCACAGGCTGTCCTCCAGCTGCTTGCCCCAATCGCGCAGCGCCTGCAGCAGCGCCGGGCGGCGCAGGTCGTCGGACGGCTCGGCGGCAAGCGCATCGATCTGTTCGTTGTACTCGGCCAGGTTCACTTCGCCGAGCTTTTCATCACCGCGCAGGCGCCGCTGGCGGTAGGCCTGCCAACGCGCGCGGGCGTCGGCATCCAGGCTGCCAGGATGGTTGCGCGCACGATAGCGCAGCAGCAGTTCCGGCAGGCGGGGATCATTGAACTCACCTTCCAGCGCGCCGAGCGCTTCCGGCGGAGTGGTGCGCACGCGTGCCAGGAGGGACTTGTCGCCGGCGCCGAGGAAGCCATCGTAGATCGAGGCGTCGACATCGGATGGGCCGCCTTCGCGTGGCCGGGCGAAGACCTGGCGCGCCTTCTCGGCCAGCTGCGCAGCATGGGGACGCAGCTGTTCGACCTTGGCTTCGATGGCGGCGATGTCCAGCCCAAGGCGCTGGTGGTCATCGGGTCGAAGGTGGTTCCAGGCCACCAGCGCGGGCACCTTGTTGGCGTGTACTTCCTTCAACGGAATGCGCTGCACGCCTTCAGGCAGTTCACTGGCTCGCAGGTACAGGCGCTCGGCGATGGTCTCGGCCGGCAACTGCAGCAGCGCGTCAACATCGCCGTCCAGGTCGAACACGATGTAGCGGTTGGCGATGTGCGGATGCACGGTCAACGGCAGCACCGGCGCGGCGCACAGGCGGCTGGCCGGATAGCGCATCGAGATGTGCAGCAGTGGCCGCAGGGCGGTGACATCCAGCAGGCTGGTGACAAAACGCTTGTCGCGCAGGCGCAGCGCATAGTCCCACAGGCGCGGCTGCGCATCGCGGAACAGCCGGGCCATGCCGATGGTGGCGCGCACGTCGGACAACGCCTCGTGCGCATCGCCATCGCGCACGCCGTTGGCATCGGCCAGGTGCTCCAGCTTGAACGAGGTCGCACCGTCTTCGCGCTTGGGCCAGGTGATGCCGTCGGGGCGCAGCGCATGCATCAGCCGCAGCATGTCCAGCAGGTCCCAGCGCGAATTACCGTTGCGCCATTCGCGCTCGTAGGGGTCGAAGAAGTTGCGGAACAGCCCGTGGCGGATGAACTCGTCATCGAAGCGCAGCGTGTTGTAGCCCAGCGCGCAGGTGCCGGGGCGGCTCATCAGGTCATTGATCCGCGCCAGCGCCTCGGATTCACCGATGCCTTCGGCCAGCGCATGCTGCGGGGTAATGCCGGTGACCATAGTGGCATACGGTGAAGGCAGCAGGTCATCGGCCGGGCGCACGTAGAAACTGACGGGGGTGTCGATCTCGTTGAGCTGCGCATCGGTGCGGATGGCGGCGAACTGTGCGATACGGGTGCGGCGAGGATCCTGGCCGAAGGTTTCCAGATCGTAGAACAGGAAGCTGTCGGCCATCAGTGCGCGCCCTCCAGCACCGGCAGCTTGGCGTGGACTTCGGCTTCCAGCGCGCGCCAGTCGACCTGCTGCAGGGAATCCAGGCCTGCGGTGGCGTTGCGCAGGATGCGGCGCTGTATCCGCGTGCGCTCCAGCGCGACGGCGTAGGGCGTGTGCAGGAAAGTAACCATGGTGTAGTGTGGCACGAACCGCGTGGGCCACCGCTGCTGCAGCGCCAGCTCCAGTTCACGCTGCAGCAGGAACCCCGGGTCGGCCACCTGGTCGCGCATCTCCGTGTAGTTTTCCAGCGCCATCTGCTGGATCGCCCAGGCATTGGGCGAACGCTCGATCTCAAACGCCGAATACGCGCTGCGCAGGTCGCTGGCGGTTTCCAGGTGCCGGGCCAGCGCGACGCAGTCTTCGAAGGCACAGTTCATGCCCTGGCCGTGGAAGGGCACCATGGCGTGCGCGGCATCGCCGATCAGCACGGCCTTGCCATCGGTATGCCAGCGCTCCAGGTACAGGGTGCCGAGAAGGCCGGGCGGATGTGCATCCCAGTCAGCGCGCAGGTCCGGTATCAGCGCCAGGGCATCGGGGAATTCACGGGCGAACAGTGCTTCGGCCTGTTCGCCGGTGGTGACCGTGTTGAACCCCGGATCGCCCTTGTTGGGCAGGAACAGCGTGACGGTGAAGGTGCCTTCGTGGTTGGGCAGGGCGATGCACATGAAGCGGCCGCGCGGCCAGATGTGCAGCGCGTTGGGGTCGATGCTGAAGGTGCCGCCCGGGCCCGGCGGGATCTCCAGCTCCTTGTAGGAGTGGTCCAGGAATTCGATGCGCTCACCCAGTGGCTGGCGGCGGTTCATCGCCGCGCGCAGCGCCGATCCGGCGCCGTCCGCGCCGACCAGCGTGGCGAAGCGGATGTCATGCGGGGTGTCATCGCGGTCATCGATGAAGCGCGCATGCTGCGCATCGAAGTCCACGGTGTGCAGGCGCCGGTGGAAATGCACGATGGCGCCGGCCTGTTCGGCCAGCTCCAGCAGGGTGACGTTGAGCTCACGGCGATGGATCGACCAGATCACTTCGCTGTCGTCGCGGCCGTAGCGCTGCAGCGCGGGGGCGGCGTCGTCGCGCAGGTGGACCATCCGCCCGCGCATCATCACGGCACGCTCCATCACCGCCGCTTCCACGTGCGCGCCGGCCTGGCGCAGCGCGTTGCGGCCGCGTTCGGCCAGCGCCAGGTTGATCGAGCGGCCACTTTCATAGCCACTGACGCGCGGGTCGCCACGGCGCTCGTACACCGTGATGTTCCAGCCCTGCCGGGAGAGCAGGATGGCCAGCAGCGAGCCGGCCAGCCCCGCACCGACGATGGTCAGCGAACGCGGGGCGGCAGTGTCCAGCGATGTGTCCTGCACGGCGTCAGTGCCCGGCCCAGGCATCGACTGCATCAACGAAGTGGTGCAGGTCCTGGTAGCGGTTGTACAGCGGTGTCGGCGAGATCCGGATCACGTCCGGTTCGCGCCAGTCACCCAGCACGCCCACCGCGCGCAGGTGTTCGAACAGGGCCCGGCCGCGCTCACGGCCGCCGATCACACGCAAGGACAGCTGGCAGCCGCGGCGCTCGCTGTCAGCGGGCGTGATGCGTTCCAGCACGTGCGGCAGGCGGCTCTGCACCAGCGCATCCAGCATCCCGGTGAGGGCCAGGGACTTCTCCCGCAGTGCGGCCATGCCGGCGCGTTCGAACAGGTCCAGCGACGCACGCAGCGGCGCCAGCCCGAGGATCGGCGGGTTGCTGAGCTGCCAACCTTCGGCGCCGACGGACGGCACGAACTGCGGCGCCATCTGGAAGCGGGTGGCTTCCTCATGGCCCCACCAGCCGGCGAAGCGCGGCAGGGTGGTGTCGCGATGGTGGCGTTCATGTACGAAGGCCCCGGCGACGGCGCCCGGACCACTGTTGAGGTACTTGTAGTGGCACCACACCGCGAAGTCCGGCGCCACCTCATGCAGCTGCAGCGGCAGGTTGCCGACCGAATGCGCGAGATCGAAGCCGATGTGGGCGCCCTGGGCGCGTGCCAGCGTGGTGATCGCCTGCAGGTCGAACGCCTGGCCGGTGCGGTACTGCACGCCGGGCCACAGCACCAGCGCAAGGCGCGCGCCGTGGCGGGCGATGGCCTGCTCGATGGCCTGCAGCGAGATCGTGCCCTCTGCTTCATCCGGCTGCACTTCAATCAGGCACTCGGCGGGATCGAACCCGTGGAAGCGGATCTGCGCTTCCACCGCATGGCGATCGGTCGGGAAGGCGCCGGCTTCCATCAGGATCACCGGGCGCTGCGCGGTGGGCCGGTAGAAGCTCACCATCATCAGGTGCAGGTTCACGCTGAGCGTGTTCATCGCCACGACTTCGCTGGGCAATGCGCCGACCACCTGCGCCAGTTGTCCGCTGACCAGACGGTGGTAGCCCAGCCATTGGGTCGGGCCGGTGAAGTGGCCCTCCACGGCCAGCGTGGCCCATTGCCCCATGACCTCCTGCACCGCGGCCTGCGCACCACGTGGCTGCAGGCCCAGCGAGTTGCCGACGAAATAGGTCTGCTCGCCGCCTTCGTGGCGGGGGATCAGGAATTCGCCGCGCAGGTCGCGGAGCGGATCATTGGCATCCAGGGCCAACGCGTGGGCACGGCTGAGCGGTTCGGACATAGTGAAAGCCACACGATTTGACGTGTTCGAAGTGTACCGCGCGCGGCGTCGTGGCATGCCGGTACGGGGTTGGGGCGCGACGACCAACGGTCGCCGCCCACGGGGGCAGCACGCCCTGCGGTAGCGCCGAGCCATGCTCGGCGTCCCCTGCCGGGGCGGGTCAGCTGCCGGGCAGCGGATCCACGTGTCCGCATTCACTGCAGGTGCGCAGCTGCAGATCGCCCTGGTAACGGGCGAACACCTTCGGCAGGTCGGTTTCGATGTTCTGCAGGGTGAACCACTCTTCATGCAGCTTGTGATTGCAGCGCTCGCAGTGCCAGACCACGCCATCGCGTTCGTGCGGCAGGCGCCTGCGTTCCACCACCAGCCCGATGCCGCCCGGCGGGCGGCGCGGCGAGTGGGGCACGTTGCCTGGCAGCAGGAAGATCTCGCCCGCACGGATGGGAATGTCCCGGACCTGGCCGTCTTCCTGCACCTTCAGCACCATCTCGCCTTCCAGCTGGTAGAACCACTCCGGGCCCTCGTCGATGTGGAAATCGGTGCGCGAATTGGGGCCGCCGACCACCATCACGATGAAGTCGCCGTCCTCGATCATCTTGTTGCCGACCGGCGGCTTCAACAGGTGCCGGTGTTCTTCGACCCAGCCCATCAGGTTGATCGGTGAAGCAAGCATACGGATGCTCCGGTTGAGGCTCAGTCGCGCTTGCCCTTGCGCGGGACGAAGGACAGCGCTTTCTCATAACCCGGCTGCAGCGCTTCCGGGCTGTCGACGTCGATGCCCATTTCGCGGACGCGGCCATCGCGCAGGCTGTAGACCCATCCATGCACGGTCAGCTTCTGCCCGCGTGCCCAGGCATCGCGCACGATGGTGGATTGGCAGGCGTTGGCGACCTGCTCGATCACGTTCAGTTCGCACAGCCGCGCGTGGCGCAGGTCCGGATCATCGATCGCATCGAGGATGGCCGAATGCTTCTGGGCCACGTCGCCGACATGCCGCAGCCAGTTGTCGGCCAGGCCGACACGGACGTTGTTGAGGCTGGCATGCACGCCGCCGCAGCCGTAGTGGCCGACGATCAGGATGTGCTTCACCTTCAGCTGGTCCACCGCGTACTGGATCACGCTCAGGCAGTTGAGGTCGGTGTGCGCCACCACGTTGGCCACGTTGCGATGCACGAAGACCTCGCCCGGGGCCATGCCGATGATCTGGTTGGCGGGTACGCGCGAATCGGAACAGCCGATCCACAGGTATTCCGGATGCTGCTGCGTGGACAGCCGGTCGAAGAACGCGGGGTCTTCCTGCTGGATCCGGTCGGCCCAGTCGCGGTTGTTCTGCAGCAGCTTTTCAACATCTTTCATGTGGGGTCCCTGACGTGGTGGGGGGCAAGGCGCGGCGGGCAGAGCCGCGTCGTCGCGGGAATCAACGGAATACTTCAGTCGCGCGCGGTGTCCGGCGCGTCCAGGAAACGGCGCATCCACTGCGCCAGCTCGTGCGAGGCGGGGCAGGGCAGCCGTTCCAGTTCGGCGATGACGGCCTGCTGGTTGGCCACCGGGTGGTTCTGGCTGAGCTTCATTTTCAACTGCACGGTGTCCACCAGGAAGCTGAAGCCGATGATGCCGCGCAACTGGCTGCGGTGGTCATCGCGCTGCGCCTCGAACTGCCAGTCACGGCCTACCTTCGCTTCGTACAGATCGCCGGTATCGGCGACCACCGCCGCCAGCGCGTCGGTGTCCTCGAAGCGGTGCAGCTGGCCGCTCAGTTCAGCGGCGGCATAGTTCCAGGTCGGCACCCGTGCCATGGCCTCCTTGTCCGGATACCAGGACGCCGACACATACCCGTGCGGGCCGTCCACCAGCACCTTGGCGGGTCCGTCGCGGCGCGATTGCCGATTGGCCCTGGCCCAGTGCCCGCGCAGCTCGATCGCCTGCCCCTGGCGGCGGTACAGCACCGGCAGCCGGGTCAGCTCTGGCAGGCCATCGTCACCGGTGGTGAGCAGGGTAATGAACGCATCGCGGGCAAACAGCGCGTCCAGCCACTGCAGGTCGGTTTCAGCGAAGGCGCGCGGGGTGAACATGCAGCTAGACCGTGCGGCCCAGCGACTGCACCATCAGGCCACGCAGCCCTTCATCGGTGCTGGCCCGGGGCGGCTGCACTTCATGCAGCGAGAAGCCACGCACCAGCGCGTCTTCTTCGTCCAGTCCGTCGTATTCCACGAACTCGGCATCGAACAGCTGCGCGCGCGCGGTGTCTTCACCGTCGTAGCTCAGCGTGTTGCCATCGCTGTCCAGGACTTCGGCGGTGCCGGCCGGGCGGATGCGCAGGCGTGCCCAGATCAGCGTGTTGCCCAGGCTGGCCAGCCACCAGCTGTCCTGCGGAAGGGAGTCGTCATTCATTTCGTGATTACCAGATCGACGCCAGCCAGAGCAGGGCGGCCATGCCCAGTCCGGCCAGCAGGGTCAGCAGCGATACCCAGGCCGGTGTCGCCAGCCCGGACAGCGAGCGGTCCGGCTGCGCGCGATAGTCACGCCGCAACAGCCAGGCCAGTGCTTCGGGCTTGAGGAAGGCACCGCTGCCAAAGCGCTGCGACAACGCCGGATGGCGGTCGCGCAGGTGCACCAGGGTCAGCGGCCAGAAGATCACGAAGGCACTGAACCCGGCGATCGCCACGCCAAAGAAACACAGCGCGAAGAACAGGGTCATGGGGTCGGTACCTCCGTGGATGGAAGGGGATCAGAAGTCGGCGTTGCCCGGGGCGCGCGGGTAGGCGATGGCATCGCGGATGTTGGACAGCCCGCAGACGTACACCACCAGGCGCTCGAAGCCGAGGCCGAAGCCGGCGTGCGGCACCGAACCATAGCGGCGGAAGTCGCGATACCAGCCGTAGTGCTCGCGGTCCAGGCCGAACTGCGCCATGCGCGCATCCAGCACGTCCAGGCGCTCTTCGCGCTGGCTGCCGCCGATGATCTCGCCGATGCCCGGTGCCAGCACGTCCATCGCCGCGACGGTCTTGCCGTCGTCGTTCAGGCGCATGTAGAACGCCTTGATGTGCTCGGGGTAGTTGGTCACCACCACCGGACGGCCGATATGTTCTTCGGTCAGCCAGCGCTCGTGTTCGGTCTGCAGGTCCAGGCCCCATTCCACCGGGAAATCGAACTTCCGGCCGGAGTTCTGCAGCAGCTGCACCGCTTCGGTGTAGTCGATCTGCTCGAACGGGGCATTGATGAAGTTCTCCAGCTTGCTGATCGCGTTCTTGTCCACGCGTTCGGCCAGGAAGGCGAGGTCGTCGCCACGTTCGTCCAGCACCGCGCGGAACAGGTACTTCAGGAATTCCTCGGCCAGCCGCGCATCTTCGGCCAGGTCGGCGAAGGCGATTTCCGGCTCGATCATCCAGAACTCGGCCAGGTGGCGGGTGGTGTTGCTGTTCTCGGCGCGGAAGGTCGGGCCGAAGGTGTAGACCTTGCTCAGCGCCAGGCAGTACGCCTCCACGTTGAGCTGGCCGGACACGGTCAGGAAGGTTTCCTTGCCGAAGAAATCACGGCTGAAGTCGACCTCGCCGCGCTCGGTGCGCGGCAGGTTGACCATGTCCAGCGTGGAGACGCGGAACATCTGGCCGGCGCCTTCGGCGTCGGAGGTGGTGATGATCGGCGTGCTGATCCAGTTGAAGCCGTTCTGGTGGAAGAACCGGTGCACGGCCTGGGACAGGCAGTTGCGGATGCGGGTGACCGCGCCGAACAGGTTGGTGCGCGGGCGCAGGTGCGCCACTTCGCGCAGGAACTCCGGCGACATCGGCTTGGGCTGGATCGGGTAGGTCAGGGGGTCTTCGACCCAGCCGACCACTTCCACGTCGCTGGCCTGGATCTCGAAGGACTGGCCCTTGCCCTGTGATTTGACCAGGGTGCCCTTGGCGATCAGCGAACAGCCGCTGGTCAGGCGCTTGACCTCGTCGAAGTTGGCCAGCGATTCGGCTGCCACCACCTGGATCGGGGCGAAGCAGGAGCCGTCGGTGACGTTGATGAAGGCAAGATTCGCCGAGCCACGCACCGTGCGTACCCAGCCGCGTACCGTGACTTCGCCGCCTTCCGGGATCTTCCCGGCAAGCGCATGTTCAACGCTGACCACCGTCATGACTTGAATCCTCTGCTGATCGACTCGATCTGTGAATTCGAAGTTTACCGGTTGCAGCGTTCCGCTTGCGAGGCATTTCTACTGCCCCGGTGGCCTTTATACTCGTCTCGTACCTTCGTGGAGCTCCATCATGGCCGTCAGCCTGACCCCAGTAGCCTTTGAGCGCGTCCAGCGCTTCGTCGCCCAGACCCCTGGTGCCCTGGGGCTGCGCTTTGGCGTGACCCGCACCGGTTGCTCGGGCTGGGGTCACGTGACCGATCTGGCACGTGACGAGCGCGAGGGCGACCGTGTTTTCGACCAGGACGGGGTGCGCATCTACGTGGACGCGCAGAGCCTGCCGCTGGTGGATGGCACGGTCATCGATTTCGGCAAGCAGGGCCTGAGCGAGACGTTCACGTTCAAGAACCCGAATGCAGCGGCCGAATGCGGCTGCGGTGAGAGTTTCACCACGGATGAGTCGCACCGCTGAGGGCTGGGGGTTTCCGGCCTGCGGCCGGCTTGCTGTAGCAGCGACGGCAACGGCAACGGCAACGGCAACGTCAAGAGCCTGCAGGGCTGTGTGTTGGCGGGGCGGGGTGGCTGTGCAGGACACGCCGTGCATCCATCCATGGAGGCTCGCTTTTCGCATCCATGCGAAAAGACGGTCCTGCACAGCCACCCCGCCCCACCTTCGACAGGTCCATGGTGGCCTTGGTAGCGCCGACCCATGGTCGGCGGAATGTTCCCGCCAAAGGCCCGCTGCGCTCGCCGACCATGGGTCGGCGCTACCGCTTTTCTTTTTTTTCACGCGGCGGGCGGCCCACGGAACCCGTCAGGGGGCCGGGCGGTGGGGCTGGGCGGGGGCGTTGAGCGCCATGGATGGCGCGAAACGAGGCCCGCATGGACGCAGTTCTTGCCGTCCCCCGCACAGCCCCACCGCCCGGCCCCGATCACGCAGACTGCTTTTCGCAACAGCCCGCCGCGAGGGGGTTTTACCCGTTCGACGCACCCACTGCCAGCGAACCAGCGCCGCGCCGGCGCTCGATCACCACCGACACACCCCACAGCAGCAGGCCGGCCGCCGCCGTAGCGGCACCTACGTACCCGGTGGAGGCGTAGCCGAAGCCGCCGCCGATGGCCATGCCACCCAGCCACGGGCCCAGCGCGTTGGCCGTGTTGAAGGCGGCATGGTTGGACGCGGCGGCCAGGGTCTGGGCCTCGCCGGCGGCGTCCATCAGGCGGGTCTGCAGGGCCACGGCCAGCGCGCCCATGGTGCCCACCGCAATGATTGCGGGCACCATCGCCCAGGGCGAATGCGCGGCCAGCGGGAACAGCAGCAGGACCACCACCGACCACGCCAGCAGCACGCCGGCGGCGCGGAACTGCAGGCGATCCACCAGCCAGCCCCCCAGCATGTTGCCGATGATCGCGCCCACGCCGAACAGGCCGACGGCCGCAGGCATCCAGCGTTCGTCGATGCCGGTGACGTTGACCAGCGTCGGTGCCAGATACGTGAACACGCAGAACATGCCGGCAAAGCCGATCGAGCCGATCGCCAGCGCCAGCCACACCTGGGTGGTGTTGAACGCACGCAGCTCACGCATCGGGCTGGTACGTACTTCGTTCGGGTCCGGTGCAAGGTGGCGCGACACCATCACCACGGTGGCCAGCGCCAGCAGGCTGACCAGGGCGAAGGCAGTGCGCCAGGTGAACTGCTGGCCAAGCCAGGTGGTAAGAGGATTGCCGACCAGGATCGCGATCGACAGGCCCAGCAGCACTTTCGACACGGCCGCGCCGCGCTGTGCCGGCGGGCTGATCGAGGCCGCCACCAGCATCGCCACGCCGAAATAGGCGCCGTGCGGCAGGCCGGCAACGAAGCGCGCCAGCAGCATGGTGTGGTAGTTGGGGGCCAGCGCGCTGGCCAGGTTGCCGATCGCGTAGAAGCCCATCAGGCCCAGCAGCAGGCTGCGCCGGCTGATACCGGCGCCGGCGAAAGCCAGCACTGGCGCACCCACCACCACGCCGATGGCGTAGGCGCTGATCAGGTGCCCGACCTGCGCTTCTGTGATCGACAGCCCGCGGCTGATGTCCAGCATCAGGCCCATGCTGGCGAACTCGCTGGTACCGATGGCGAATCCGCCCAGCGACAGGGCCAGCAGGATGAAAGTGCGCTGGCGGGGCGACAGCACGGCGGCCAGCGTGGACGTGGCAACCGGGGGAGCGGACGGGTTCACAGGAAAAATCCGGGGCATTTGTACGAGTACGGATTGTACTGCTGCAGCGCAGCACAGTCGTCCGATCTGCGTGCTGCCGGCTGAACGCTGTATTTCTCCGCCCGTAACGGCCCATCTGGACTCAGCGCCCGCCGAGCATGGCTCGGCGCTACCGCTTCGGCGGCGCCCGGAATCTGTCAGGGGTCGGGCGGTGGGGCTGGGCGGGGGCGTTGAGCGCCAAGGATGGCGCGAAACGAGGCCCGCAGGATGCGGCTTCTGCCGTCCCCCGCCCAGCGCCACCGCCCGACCCACCTGCAGCCAACCGGTCTGCGACTTGCCCCGGCCAACCCCAACAGGCATAATTGGCGGCTTCCTGCGTCCAGCGTAGGAACCCTTGCCCCACCGCCGTCACCACCGCGGGGGGCTGTCCGGCCGAAACGGCCACATCCGAAAGGTATATAAACATGAGTCGTCATTACGAAATCGTGTTCCTGGTCCACCCGGATCAGAGCGAGCAGGTCCCGGCAATGATCGAGCGCTACAAGTCGCTCGTCGAGAACGGCAACGGCACCATCCACCGTCTGGAAGACTGGGGCCGCCGTCAGCTGGCGTACCCGATCCAGAACCTGGTGAAGGCCCACTACGTCATGCTCAACATCGAAGTTGACCAGGCCGTGCTGAGCGAGCTGGTGGAAAGCTTCCGCTTCAACGACGCCGTGCTGCGCAACCTGGTCGTCAAGCGCGATGGCCCGGATACCGAGCAGTCGCTGATCATGAAGAGCAAGGACGAGAAGGGCGACAAGCCCGAGCGTGGCGAGCGTCGTCGTCGTGACGACGAAGAAGGTGAGACCACCACCCCCGCCGCTGACAACGATGCCGGCGACGACGCCGCTTCGGCCGCTTAAGGAGCACTGACATGTCCAAGTTCTTCCGTCGCCGCAAGTTCTGCAAGTTCACCGCCGAAGGCGTGAAAGAGATCGATTACAAGGATCTCAACACCCTGCGCCAGTACCTGACCGAGAACGGCAAGATCGTGCCGAGCCGCGTCACCGGTACCAAGTCGAAGTACCAGCGCCAGCTGGCAACGGCCGTCAAGCGCGCCCGTTTCCTGGCCCTGATCCCGTACACCGACAACCACGACATCTGATGCCGGCGGGCGGCCTCGTGCCGCCCTCCCGCACTGATATTCGGACAGCCATCCGCTGCGGGGCATCGCCTCGCTAACGAATACATTCTGGAGTAACACCATGCAGCTGATCCTTCTGCAGAAAGTCACCAACCTCGGCAACCTCGGCGACCTGGTCGACGTGAAGCCGGGCTACGGCCGTAACTTCCTCGTGCCGCAGGGCAAGGCCGTGCCGGCCACCGAGAGCAACAAGGCCGAGTTCGAAGCCAAGCGCGCCGAGTACGAAGCCAAGGCCGAGTCGATCCATTCCGACGCCGAAGCCCGCAAGGCTAAGCTGGAAGGCAAGTCGGTGACCATCGCGGCCAACGCTTCCACCGAAGGCAAGCTGTACGGCTCGGTCGGCGCGCGCGAAATCGCCGATGCCTTCACCGCTGCTGGCCTGCCGGTCAACAAGAGCGAAGTCATCCTGGGCGAAGGCGCCTTCCGCAACATTGGCGAGTACGACGTCCTGGTGCACCTGCACGCCGACGTTGAAACCACCGTCAAGGTCGTGGTCGAAGCCGAAAAGGCCTGATCCCACGCCGAAAGGCATGGAATCACCAGAACGGGCGCCCGCAGGGGCGCCCGTTTTGTTTTGGCGCGCGCCCCGGCCCCCTGCGTAGAACGCGGCCACATCGGTATACTCGGTGCATTACGCCCGACCGACGGCCCTGATCCCAGCCGGATCAAGGGGTTGGCGGGTAAATGCAGGCCTCACAACGGCCCCGGCCCGGAAACCCTATGCGTCTTTCCACGATCAAGCTGTCCGGCTTCAAGTCCTTCGTCGATCCCACCACGCTGCATCTGCCGACCAACATGACCGGCGTGGTCGGACCGAACGGCTGTGGAAAGTCCAACATCATCGATGCCGTGCGCTGGGTGATGGGCGAAAGCTCGGCCAGCCGCCTGCGTGGTGACTCGCTGACCGATGTGATCTTCTCCGGCTCGGCCGCGCGCAAGCCGGTATCGCAGGCCACCGTGGAGCTGATCTTCGATAACAGCGACCACACCATTTCCGGTGAGTACGCCTCGTTCAACGAGATATCGGTCAAGCGCACCGTCAGCCGCGATGGCAGCAGCAACTACTACCTCAACGGCACCAAATGCCGTCGCCGCGACATCACCGACCTGTTCCTGGGCACCGGGCTGGGCCCGCGCAGCTATTCGATCATCGAGCAGGGGATGATCAGCCAGATCATCGAAGCCCGCCCTGAAGACCTGCGTGTCTACCTGGAAGAAGCCGCCGGCATCTCCAAGTACAAGGAGCGCCGCAAGGAAACCGAGACCCGTATCCGCCACACCCGCGAGAACCTGGACCGGCTGGGCGACCTGCGCGATGAAATCGGCAAGCAGCTTGAACACCTCAAGCGACAGGCGCGCCAGGCCGAGCAGTACCAGACGTTGCAGGAGGAGCGCCGGGTCAAGGATGCCCAATGGAAGGCGCTGGAGTTCCGCGGCCTGGATGGCCGGCTCGGCAAGCTGCGCGAAGGGCTGTCACAGGAAGAGACCCGCCTGCAGCAGTTGATCGCCGAACAACGCGAAGCGGAATCGCGGATCGAAACGTCGCGCGTGCGTCGCGAGGAGTCGGCCGAGGCGCTCAATGCCGCACAGGCCGAGGTCTACCAGGTGGGCAGCATGCTGGCCCGGCTGGAACAACAGATCCAGCACCAGCGCGAGCTGTCGCAGCGCCTGCACAAGGCGCGCGATGAAACGCAGCAGGCACTGGCCGAACTTGGCCAGCACATCAGTGGCGACGAGGCCCGGCTGAGGGTGCTGCGCGAGGCGGTGGATGCGGCCACGCCGCAGTTGGAACAGCTGCAGGAAGAGAACGAGATCAAGCAGGAGAGCCTGCGCGAAGCCGAAGCCCGGCTGGGTGATTGGCAGGCGCGCTGGGAACAGCACAGCAGCCAGAGTTCGGAAGCATCGCGTTCCGGTGACGTCGAGCGCACCCGCGTGGACTACCTGGACCGGCAGGTGCTGGAAGCCGAACGGCGCCGCGAGACGTTGCAGTCCGAGCGCGCCGGCCTGGACGTGGATGCGCTGGAGGCAGCGTTCGAGCAACTGCACATCCAGCACGACACCCAGAAGACCGCGCTGGACGAGCTGGGCGAACAGGTGGAACTGCGCAAGCAGGAGGTCACGGCCGTGCAGGAGCGCCAGCGCGGCGCACAGAACGAACTGGCCGAACTGCGCAAGCAGGCCAATGGCGTGCGTGGCCGCTTGTCGTCGCTGGAAACCCTGCAGCAGGCCGCACTCGGCCAGGAGCAGGGCGCGGCGGTCGCCTGGTTGAAGGCGCGCGGGCTGGATTCGGCAGGCCGCGTCGGCGAGCGGCTGAAGGTTGAAGCGGGCTGGGAAAACGCGGTTGAAAGCGCGCTGGGTCAGTTGATCGAAGGCGTGCTGGTACAGGCACCGGAACAGCTGGTGGATGCGCTGGGTGAGCTGGGTGATGGCCGCATCGCGCTGGTGGCCGATGATGAAGCGCCGCTGCAGGTGGCTGCTACCTCGCTCGCAGCGAAGGTGCAGGGGCCGGCAGCCATCCGTCGCCTGCTGGCCCGCCTGCATGCTGCCGAAGACCTGGAGCAGGCGCGCGCACTGCAGGCCACGCTGGGCGACGGCGACTCGGTGATCACCCGTGGCGGCGAGCGGCTGGGTGCCGGTTGGGTGCGGGTATCGCGCTCGGGCGCGGCCAAGCAGGGCGCGCTGCTGCGCGAGCGCGAAATCAACACGCTGCGCGAACAGATCGAACAGCTGCAGCAGCGCGAAGCCGAACTGGAGCAGTTGCTGGGTGGCTTCCGTGACCAGCTGCTTGCCGCCGAACAGCAGCGCGAAGACGTGCAGCGCGCCGTGTACCAGGCGCACCGCGGCGTGTCCGAGCTTGCCGGCCAGCTGCAGGGCCAGCAGGGCAAGCTGGAATCGGCGCGCAGCCGCATCGACCGCATCGAAGGCGAGCTGGTCCAGCTGATGGAAACCCTGGAGCTCAACCGCGAGCAGGTGCGCGAGGCGCGCGGCCGGCTGGATGACGCGGTCAGCAGCATGGGCGACCTGGAGTCGACCCGGCAGGCGCTGGAGAACGAACGCCGGCAGCTGACCGAGGCCCGTGACCGGGCCCGCGATGCGGCCCGCAGTGTGCGCGAAGCCGCCCATTCGCTGGCGCTGACGCTGGAATCCCAGCGCGCCCAGGTGGCGTCGCTGAGCCAGGCGCTGGAACGCATGAGCAACCAGCGCGGCCAGCTGGATTCGCGCCTCGGCGAGCTGCACGCACAACTGGACGAAGGCGATACCCCGGTGGAATCGCTGCAGGCCGAACACCAGCATGCGCTGGAAGAGCGCGTGCGTGCCGATGGCATGCTGTCGCAGGCGCGCTCACTGCTGGATGGCATCGACGTGGAGCTGCGCGAGCTGGAGCAGACCCGGCACAAGCGTGACGAACAGGCGCTGGCACAGCGCGAGCGCATTTCGCAGCGCCGGCTTGACCAGCAGGCGCTGGTACTCAATGCCGAGCAGCTGCAGGCGGCGGTGGAGAAGGCCGGCTTCGTGCTGCAGGAGGTCATCGCCACGCTGCCCGAGGACGCCCGCCTGGGCGACTGGGAGCAGACCGTGCAGCAGATCGATGCGCGCATGCGCCGGTTGGAACCTGTCAACCTGGCGGCGATCCAGGAATATGGCGAAGCGTCGCAGCGCTCGGAATACCTGGACGCGCAGAACCTGGACCTGAATACCGCGCTGGAGACGCTGGAAGATGCGATCCGCAAGATCGACCGCGAGACCCGCGGCCGCTTCAAGGACACCTTCGACCGGGTCAACGCCGGCGTGCAGGCGCTGTATCCGCGTCTGTTCGGCGGTGGCCATGCCTACCTGGAACTGACCGGCGAGGACCTGCTGGACACCGGCGTGACCATCATGGCGCGGCCGCCGGGCAAGCGCGTTTCCAGCATTTCCCTGCTGTCCGGCGGTGAGAAGGCGATGACCGCGGTGGCGCTCGTATTTGCGATCTTCCAGCTCAATCCGGCCCCGTTCTGCCTGCTCGACGAGGTGGACGCCCCGCTGGACGAGGCCAACGTCGGCCGCCTGGCCAACATGGTCAAGGAGATGAGCGAGAAGGTGCAGTTCCTGTTTGTCAGCCACAACAAGGCGACGATGGAGGCGGCGCACCAGCTGTCCGGCGTCACCATGCGCGAACCCGGCGTCAGCCGCCTGGTCAGCGTCGACCTGGAAGAGGCGGCGCGGCTGGCCGGGGCGGCCTGATACGCCGCGTGCACGGGGGATTGGTGCATTATTCGCGCCACCCCCGGTGCAA
Organism: Stenotrophomonas sp. Bg11-02; assembly: GCF_002836635.1. Taxonomy (NCBI): domain Bacteria; kingdom Pseudomonadati; phylum Pseudomonadota; class Gammaproteobacteria; order Lysobacterales; family Lysobacteraceae; genus Stenotrophomonas; species Stenotrophomonas sp. Bg11-02. The sequence continues at coordinate 53,447 of NZ_PJAY01000065.1, read as the reverse complement.
GAAGACCTGCATCGTGCCATTCTTGTCTGAACGTATTTAGCCGGAGACCCAACCGAATGTCCGACACCGCACTGCTGCGCATCGGCATCCTTACCGCCGGCCTGCTGTTGATCGCTGCGATCCTGTTGTTCGGCCGGCCGAAGAGAAAGACCCAGGGACGCCGTGTCGAAGGCGACCCCGGCGCCGATGGCGCCCAGCGCCGCGAGCCGGTGCTGGGCGGCGGCGTCGACGCGGCGGGCGAGGAGCCACGCGACCCCGCCGTCGACGGCGAGCAGGCCGAACTGGGGCTGTCAGACAGCGAAGCCAACGCCAACAGTGACCTCGGCAAGCGGGCCAGCCAGGATTTCGACAAGATCGTTTCGTTGTTCGTGGCCGCGCGCGCCGGCGAACAGCTTCGTGGCGAGGACATCGTGGTGGCGGCGGAAAAGACCGGTCTGGTGTTTGGCCACATGAACGTGTTCCACCGGCTGGTCGAAGGCCACCCTGAGCGCGGTCCGATCTTCTCGATGGCCAGCATCATGAAACCGGGCAGTTTCGACATGGGCACCATCCGCGAGATGGAAACCCCGGCGATCGCGTTCTTCCTGACCCTGCCGGCGCCGCTGACGGCGCTCGATTCCTGGGAAAAAATGCTGCCGACCGTGCAGCGCATGGCCGAGCTGCTGGATGCGGTGGTGCTGGACGACAGCCGCAACGCGCTGGGTCGCCAGCGTATCGCGCACATCCGCGATGATCTGCGCGCCTACGACCGCCAGCACCAGGCGCCACCGCTGACCAAGACGCCGCGCTGGTAAGCGGGATGTTTCCGGCACGCAGGCCGGTGCCCGTGCGGAAGACCTCGCCGAAGCGTTCCGTTTCCGCTTCGCCGTGACGCGCCGCCGCGGCCTGCGCACGCCATGGACGTTAGAATCGCGGTCTGTACAGGAATCACCGGACCCGGCATGAACGTTACTCCCGCCCAGCGTATCGATGCGCTTCGCCGTCAGCTTGCAAGCGCGAACGCGGCCTACAACGAGCGCGATGAACTGCTGATCCCGGATGCCGATTACGACGCGCTGATGCGCGAGCTGGAGGCGCTGGAGCAGGCGCATCCGGAACTTTCGACAGTGGACTCGCCCACCGCGAAGGTCGGCGCACGGCCGTCTTCGCGCTTCGCCGAAGTCACCCATGCAGTGCCGATGTTGTCGCTCGGCAATGCGTTCAGCGATGAGGAAGTCGCCGATTTCGTGCGTCGCATCAGCGAGCGGCTGCGGCGTCCGGCGCTCGCGTTCTCCGCCGAGCCGAAGCTGGATGGCCTGGCGATCAGCCTGCGCTACGAGGGCGGGCAGTTCGTGCAGGGCGCCACGCGCGGCGACGGCAGCAAGGGCGAAGACGTGACCGCCAACCTGCGGCAGATTCGCGATATCCCGGAAAGCTTGCACGGCACTGGCTGGCCCGACGTGCTGGAAGTCCGCGGTGAGGTCTACATGGCACGCGCAGATTTCGAAGCGTTCAACGAACGCGCGCGGCAGCAGGGCGGCAAGGTACTGGCCAACCCGCGCAACGCCGCCGCCGGATCGCTGCGCCAGCTGGACCCGAAGATCAGCGCGCAGCGCCGGCTCAGCTTCTTCGCCTATGGCACCGGCGAAGTGGATGGCGGCGAGCTGCCCGATACACATTCCCGGACCCTGCAGCAGCTGCGCGGGTGGGGCTTCCCGGTCAGCGAGCTGTGCACGGTGGTGACCGGTACCGACGGCCTGCTGGCCTATTACCGCGACATCGGTGAACGCCGCGACGGCCTGGCGTTCGATATCGACGGCGTGGTCTACAAGCTGGACGACCGCGAAGGGCAACAGGCGATGGGCTTCGTCGCGCGGGCGCCGCGCTGGGCCATCGCGCACAAATTCCCCGCGCAGGAACAGAGCACCACGGTGGAGGCCATCGAGATCCAGATCGGGCGCACCGGTGCGGCCACGCCGGTGGCGCGCCTGGCGCCGGTCGCGGTGGCCGGAGTGATCGTCTCCAACGCTACCCTGCACAACGCCGACCAGATCGCGCGGCTGGATGTGCGCGTGGGCGACAGCGTGATCGTGCGGCGCGCCGGCGATGTGATTCCGGAGGTGGTCAGCGTGATCGCCGACCGCCGTCCTGCCGGCACCACGCCATGGAAGATGCCGACCCACTGCCCGGTATGCGGGGCGGAAATCGTGCAGGAAGAGGGCGCGATCGCCTGGCGCTGTTCCGGCGAGCTGAGCTGCCCGGCGCAGCGCAAGGAGGCGATCAGCCATTTCGCTTCGCGTCGTGCGATGGACATCGACGGCCTGGGCGGCAAGTACATCGAGACCCTGGTGGATGCGGGTATCGTGCGCGGCGTGGCCGACCTGTACCGGCTGACCCGTGACACCCTGCTGCAGTTGAAACTGGTGCTTGATGCCGAGGATCCCTCCGCGCTGGCCGCCAGCTTCACCCCGCACCTGCCGCCCGATGGCAGTGGCGCAGTGCTCAACGGCGTGCTGAAGATGGACGCAGGCGATGCGGGCTGGCGTGCGCAGGCGCTGGCCCAACCGATCACGTTCAGCTGGAACACGAAGAAGATCGCCACCCGCTGGGCCGACAACCTGGTGGCCGCCATCGAGGCCAGCCGCGAGGCGACGCTGGAGCGGTTGTTGTTCGCGCTTGGCATCGAGCATGTCGGCGAAAGCACGGCGAAAGCGCTGGCGCAGTGGTTCGGCGAACTGGAACTGATCCGCCACCTGCCGTGGCCGCTGTTCAAGCGGGTACCGGACATCGGCGGTGAAGTAGCACGATCGCTGGGTCATTTCTTCGAACAGCAGGGCAACCAGCAGGCCATCGACGATCTGCTGCAGTTCGGCCAGGTGCGCATCACCGATGAGCATCCGCCCAGCGGCAAGCTGCGCGAGGGGCTGGATCTTGCACAGCTGCTGGTGGAGGCCGAGATACCCGGCATCACCCGCCTGCGTGCGGAAAAGCTTGCCGCCGCACTGAGCAGTGCGCAGTCGATACTGGATGCCGAACACGGCCAGTTCGTCAATGCCGGGCTGCCTGACGACACCGCGCGCGGCCTGGCGGCGTGGCTGGACAGCGAAGGCAACGGCGAGCTGCTGCTGCAGGCAGAAGCGAAGATGAAGGAGATCCTGCAGCGCGCGCCGCAGCAGGCCGGGCAGCCCGTCGGGCCGCTGGAGGGCCAGACCGCGGTGCTGACCGGCACGCTGTCCGCGCTTACCCGCGATGTGGCCAAGGAGCGTCTGGAAGCGCTGGGCGCGAAGGTTGCCGGCAGCGTATCGAAGAAGACCAGCTTCGTGGTCGCCGGCACCGAAGCCGGTTCCAAGCTGGACAAGGCCCAGTCGCTGGGCGTGCCGGTGTGGGACGAAGACCAGCTGCTGGCCTTCCTCGCCGCCCACGAATGAAACGTACCAAAGCCGGGTACCCGCCCGGCGGGACCCCTTGAAGGAGAGTTGCATGCAGATCGCACCGCTGGATTTCCGCATGGCCACCCGCGCCGACGAAGCACAGTTGCTCACCCTGATGCGCGCGTTCTACATCGAAGACCAGATCGCGTTCGACGAGGCGCGCGTGCGCCGCGGGGTCGATGCCTTGCTGGCCGACCCGCGCAATGGCGAGGTGCTGATGCTGCTGGACGAGAACGGCGCGGTCGGCGGTTACGTGGTGATCGCGATGGGCTTCAGCCTGGAGCAGGGCGGGCATTTCGCGCTGCTGGACGAGCTGTACCTGGCGCCGGGTGTACGCGGACGTGGCCGTGGCCGGCAGGCACTGGCGATCGTCGAGCAGCGCGCACGCGCACGCGGTGTCGAACGCCTGCGGCTTGAAGTGAACCGCCACAACGAACTGGCGCGCCGGCTGTACACCGCAACCGGCTACATCGACGATACCCGCGACCTGATGACGCTGCCGCTGGACCATCCGCGCGACGGCCTGCTGTGAGCGCGCTGCTGCAGGCGCTGCGCCAGCGCGCCGCGCTCAACGCGATGGTGCGCCGCTTCTTCGCCGAGCGCGAGGTGCTGGAAGTGGAGACCCCGATCCTGTCGGCGGCAGGCAATACCGAGCCGAACATCGACAGTTTCCATACCGATTTCAGCGGCCATCGCGATGCCGGTGCGCGTCGTCGCTGGCTGCGTACCTCGCCGGAATTCCCGCTCAAGCGATTGCTGGCTGCCGGCGTGGGTGACTGTTACGAGCTCGGCCGGGTGTTCCGCAATGGCGAAGCAGGCGGCCGCCACAACCCGGAGTTCACCATGCTGGAGTGGTACCGGGTGGGCTGGGACCATCACCGGCTGATCGACGAAACCGCCTCGCTGGTGCAGCAGGCGCTGGCGTTGGTCGGGCGGGTGGCGACCCTGCAGGTGATCGACTACCGCACGCTGTACCTGCAGCGCATCGGCGTGGATCCGTTCGAGGCGAGCATCGCCGAACTGCGGCTGCCACTGGCCGGCATCCAGATCGATGCCGCGGGCCTGGGGCGGGACGACTGGCTGGACCTGTTGATGACCCACTGCATCCAGCCGCACTTCGATGACACCGTGATGACCGTGGTGCATGACTGGCCGGCATCGCAGGCGGCGCTGGCGCGGATCCGCGACGATACGCCGCCGCGCGCGGAGCGCTTCGAGCTGTACCTGGGGCCGGTCGAGCTGGCCAATGGCTACCACGAACTGGGCGATGCGCAGGAGCAGCGCGCACGCTTCGAAGCTGACCATGCGCGTCGGCAGGCACGTGGGGATGTGCTGCCGCCGCTGGACGAAGCGCTGCTGGCGGCGTTGCCGGCGATGCCCGCCTGCGCCGGCGTCGCGGTGGGCGTGGACCGGCTGCTGATGGCCATGGGGCGCACCGCGCGTATTGCCGACGTGCTCGCGTTTGATTTCAGTCGTGCCTGAACGTCGTAACCGGCGCTTGCGGGGGATACGCGATGATGCTCTTATCACGCCGGTTGCCGCATGGTGGCAAACGAATCACGATGACAGGGCGGACGAGTCGTTGAACAAGTTGTTGGCAAGCACGGGGGCCTCGTTGGGCGCGCTGCTGCTCTGGACCGCGCTGCTGCCATCGGCGGCCGCGCAGGGGCAGGGCGGCTATGCCGGCGAGGTGGTGCGTTGCCAGTCGCGCGACCTCGGATGGGTGCACTGCAACATGGATGTCGAACGGGGCGTGGAACTGGTGCGCCAGCTGTCCGAAAACGCCTGCGTGCGGGGCAGCGAGTGGGGCACCGACCGTTCCGGCGTGTGGGTCACCCTGGGGTGCCGTGCTGAATTCCGCGCGCGCGGTAGCGCCGGCGCCGCAGCACCGGGTGCACCGGCCAAGGTCGTCAGGCGCGTGGTGCGTTGCGAATCCAACGGCCGCCCGCAGAGCTGTCCGGTGCGCCTGGAAGGTGCGCCGGTGCGCCTGCTGCGGCAGAACTCGCGCATGCCCTGCCGTGAAGGCCACAGCTGGGGTTATCGGCGCAACGAAATCTGGACCACGCGCGGTTGCGAGGGTGATTTCGAGATCGGCGCGGCGGACGGCAGTGGCTTCGTCGATGCGCCACGCCGGCTCACCTGTGAATCCAAGGATCGGCGTCGGCGTTTCTGCGGGGCCTCCATCACTTCCGGCGTCAACCTGCTCAAGCAGCTGTCCGGGCGCGCCTGCGAAGAGGGACGCAACTGGGGCTGGGACAAGCGTGGGATCTGGGTGGACGACGGGTGCCGCGCCGAGTTCTCGGTGAACTGAGCGCGCATTACAATGGGCGCATGAACGCGCCCACCGATATCGACTACGCCCGCTACGACCACATCCGCCCGATCCTGTGGACCGGCGATGCCCTGCAACTGCTGGACCAGCGCAAGCTGCCCTTCGTGGTGGAGCACGTTGCCTGCACCACCAGTGACGAGGTGGCCACCGCCATCCACGCGCTGACCGTGCGCGGCGCGCCGGCCATCGGCATCGCCGCTGCCTGGGGCGTGGTGCTGGCCGCACGCGAGGTGCAGGCCGACGACGGCCCGCAGGCCCTGCAGAAGCTGGAACCGGCGCTGCAGCGCCTGAATGCCTCGCGGCCGACGGCGGTGAACCTGGCCTGGGCGCTGGCGCGCATGCGTCGGGTGCTGGGCGCGGCAGGCAATGACTGGCAGCAGGTGCTGGAACGCGAGGCCGAAGCCATCGCCACCGAAGACCTGGCGGCCAATCGGCACATGGGCGCCCTGGGTGCCGGCCTGATCGACGCCGGCAGCGGCGTGCTGACCCACTGCAACACCGGGTCGCTGGCCACCGCCGGCTTCGGTACCGCACTGGGCGTGATCCGCGCCGGCATGGCCCAGCAGCGCATCGCCAAGGTGTTCGCCGGGGAGACCCGGCCGTGGCTGCAGGGCGCACGCCTGACCGTGTGGGAGCTGCAGCAGGATGGCATCGATGCCACCTTGATCGCCGATTCGGCCGCCTCGCACCTGATGAAGACCGGTGCGGTGCAGTGGGTGATCGTCGGCGCCGACCGGATCTGCGCCAACGGGGACACCGCCAACAAGATCGGCACCTACCAGCTGGCCATCGCCGCACGCCACCATGGGGTGAAGTTCATGGTGGTGGCGCCGTCCTCGACGGTGGACATGGATACCGCCGATGGCGGACAGATCGAGATCGAACAGCGTGATCCCGGCGAGTTGTACGGGGTCGGCGGCAGCCGCACCGTGGCCGACGGTATCGCCGCCTGGAACCCGGTGTTCGACGTGACCCCGGGGGAGCTGATCGACGCCATCGTGACCGAGCGCGGGGTGATCCTGGCGCCGACCGTGGCCAGCATGCGGGCCGCCTTCAGCTGATCCCGGACGGGCGGCGAAGCGGATCGGGGAGGCAAGCGGGGCAATCGGTCAACAGGCGGACAACCGGTCCCTAAGTTGCTGATTTCTTCCGGTAAAAAGCCGCTGAACAGGGGAGAAAATTCCCGTGCTGTGGTAGACTCCGCCAGTTAATCGAGATTCCGCCGCTGCCGCCCTGAAAAGGGAGTGGCGCGACGGACTGGACCGCTACCAGACAACGGAACCCGAATGGCAGAATCCGCCAAGGAAATCATCCAGGTCAACCTGGAAGACGAGATGCGCAAGAGTTACCTCGATTACGCGATGAGCGTGATCGTGGGACGCGCGTTGCCTGATGCGCGCGACGGCCTCAAGCCTGTGCATCGCCGTGTGCTGTTCGCGATGAGCGAGCTGAACGCACACGCCAACAAGCCTTATTTCAAGTCGGCGCGTATCGTCGGCGACGTCATCGGCAAGTACCACCCGCATGGCGACCAGTCGGTGTATGACACCCTGGTGCGCCTGGCGCAGCCGTTCGCGCTGCGTTACATGCTGGTCGATGGCCAGGGTAACTTCGGTTCCGTCGATGGCGACTCCGCCGCGGCCATGCGTTACACCGAAGCGCGCATGTCGCGCCTCGCGCATGAGCTGATGGCCGACATCGACAAGGAAACCGTCGATTTCCAGCTGAACTACGACGAAAAGGAAAGCGAGCCGACGGTCATGCCGACCCGGTTCCCGAACCTGCTGGTCAACGGTTCGGCTGGTATCGCGGTGGGCATGGCGACCAACATCCCGCCGCACAACCTGACCGAATCGATCAACGCCTGCATCGCCTTGATCGACAATCCGCAGATCGATGTCGATGGCCTGATGGAGTACATCCCGGGTCCTGATTTCCCGACCGCGGGCATCATCAACGGCACCGCCGGCATCATCGCCGGCTACCGTACCGGCCGTGGCCGCGTGCGCATCCGTGCCAAGGCGGACGTGGAAGTGGCCGACAACGGCCGCGAGTCGATCATCGTCACCGAAATTCCGTACCAGGTGAACAAGGCGCGTCTGATCGAGAAGATCGCCGAACTGGTCAAGGAAAAGAAGCTCGAAGGCATCAGCGAACTGCGCGATGAGTCCGACAAGGACGGCATGCGCATCTACATCGAAATCAAGCGCGGCGAGTCGGCGGAAGTTGTCCTCAACAACCTCTACCAGCAGACCCAGATGGAGTCGGTGTTCGGCATCAACATGGTGGCGCTGGTCGACGGCCGCCCGCAGTTGTTGAACCTCAAGCAGATGCTGGAGGCGTTCGTCCGCCACCGTCGCGAAGTGGTGACCCGCCGTACCGTGTTCGAGCTGCGCAAGGCGCGCGCCCGTGCCCACGTGCTGGAAGGACTGACCGTCGCGCTGGCCAACATCGACGAGATGATCGAGCTGATCAAGAGCTCGGCCAACCCGAACGAAGCCCGCGAACGCATGCTGACGCGCGTGTGGGATCCGGGCCTGGTCGGTTCGCTGCTCGGCGCCGCCGGTGCCGAAGCGTCGCGTCCGGAAGACCTGCCCAAGGGCGTGGGCCTGGTCCAGGGCGGTTACCAGCTGACCGAAGTGCAGGCCACGCAGATCCTGGAAATGCGCCTGCACCGCCTGACCGGGCTGGAGCAGGACAGGCTGACCGACGAATACAAGCAGCTGCTGGAAGTCATCGCCGGGCTGATCCACATCCTGGAAAACCCGGACCGCCTGCTCGAAGTGATCCGCGAGGAGCTGATCAACGTACGCGAGGAATTCGGCGACGCACGTCGTACCGAAATCCGCCACAGCGAAGAAGACCTGGACATCCTCGACCTGATCGCCCCGGAAGACGTGGTGGTCACCCTGTCGCATTCCGGCTACGCCAAGCGCCAGCCGGTCAGCGCGTACCGCGCGCAGCGTCGTGGCGGTCGTGGCCGCAGCGCGGCGTCGACCAAGGAAGAGGATTTCATCGAGCAGCTGTGGCTGGTCAACACGCATGACACGCTGCTGACCTTCACCAGCGCCGGCAAGGTGTTCTGGCTGCCGGTGCACCAGTTGCCCGAAGCCGGTTCCAATGCGCGCGGGCGCCCGATCATCAACTGGATTCCGCTGGAACCGGGCGAGCGGGTGCAGGCGGTGCTGCCGGTGCGCGAGTATGCCGAAGGACAGTTCGTGTTTTTCGCCACCCGCAACGGCACGGTCAAGAAGACCCCGCTGGGTGAGTTCGCCTTCCGCCTGGCGCGCGGCAAGATCGCCATCAACCTGGACGACGGCGATGCCCTGGTGGGCGTCGGCCTGACCGACGGTGCACAGGACATCCTGCTGTTCGCTTCCAATGGCAAGACCGTGCGCTTCGGCGAAGACAAGGTCCGTTCGATGGGCCGTACCGCTACCGGCGTGCGCGGCATCAAGATGGCCAAGGGCGAAGAAGTGGTCAGCCTGATCGTCGCCGAAAGCGCCGGCGGGATCGAGGACGAGAACGAGGACGATACGGGCGTGGAGGACGCCAGCGTGGACAACGGTGATGCCGTGGTCGAGGTCGGTGACGAGGCGGGCATGAAGTTCATCCTGACCGCGACCGAGAACGGCTACGGCAAGCGCACCCCGCTGCCGGAGTATCCGCGAAAGGGACGTGGCACGCAGGGCGTGATCGGCATCCAGACCACCGAACGCAACGGCAAGCTGGTCGCTGCGGTGCTGATGGGTCCGGCCGACGAAGTGCTGCTGATCTCCGATGGCGGGACCCTGGTGCGGACGCGTGGCTCGGAAATCAGCCGGGTCGGCCGCAACACCCAGGGCGTCACCCTGATCCGCCTGTCCAAGGAAGAGAAGCTGCAGGCGGTGGAGCGGATGGACGCCTTCATCGAAGCCGACGAGGAGCAGGAAGGGGCGGTCGATGCTGCGGCGATCGAGCCGGCGGCTGCTACCCCGGCCGCAACGGACGACATGCCGTCGCAGGACTGACCGCTCTCTTGGTGGTCAACGGAAGACGCCGGCCCCGTGCCGGCGTTTTTCGTTACGCAGGATCGGTAGTGTCGAGCTTGCTCGACACTGCGGTAGTTCCCCACGCTGCGGTGCGCGCCCTACGGTACCTGGTCATGGCTTTCGCCACGGATGCTGGAGCCATGTCCAGTCAGCTTCGCATCGGCCGGGTTTCGCTTACCGGGACTTATTACTCCATCAACACTGTCACGGCACAACGGTCGCCTTGCTTCGTTGATCCCACGCTCGCTGCGCTGAGGATGGAGCAGCTTGAGCGAAGCGATCGGTCCGGGCTGACGCGCTCATTCGCTCGAGTGGTCATGCCCGACCATCTGCATTGGGTGATGCAGCTGAAAGACGGAAGGCTGTCGCGCTGCGTGCAGTCATTGAAGTCCCGTTCCGCGATCGCGATCAATTCAGCGCGCGTGGGCGAAGGCACGGTATGGCAACGGGGCTACTACGATCATCTCATCCGGGACGGCAACATGAAGCCAGTGCACGCGCAGCGCTCCGCGACGCGGTAATCTTGCGGTCCGCTGTTGAAGGAATTCCCTGTGCGTACCGTGCACGCTCTGCGCTATGTCACTCCGCTCCGCGAAGGCGGGTCGTTGCCGGCGATCGTCGAAACCGACGATGAGGGCATGGTCGTGCTCAAGTTCCGGGGTGCGGGGCAGGGGCCAAAGGCACTGATCGCCGAGCTGATCGCCGGGGAGATGGCGCGCACGCTGCAGCTTCCGCTGCCGGAGATCGTGTTCGTCGAACTGGATGCCGAGTTCGCCCGCACCGAGCCCGATCCGGAAATCCAGGAGCTGATCCGCGCCAGCGAAGGGCTCAACCTGGGCAGTGATTACCTGCCCGGTGCGATCAACTACGACCCGGCCGCGATGCCGGTGGATGCTGAGCTGGCCTCGCGGATCGTCTGGTTCGATGCGCTGGCCAGCAACGTGGACCGCACCGCGCGCAACCCGAACCTGATGGTGTGGCACCGCAAGCTGTACCTGATCGACCACGGTGCGGCGATGTACTTCCACCACGATTGGGCGACGGCGGGACAGGCCTGCGAGAGGCCGTTCGTGCTGATCCGCGACCATGTCCTGCTGCCCTTCGCCAGCCGGATCGCCGAGGTCGATGCCGAACTGGCAGCGCGCCTGCCGGATCACGAAATCGAACGCATCGTCAGCCTGGTGCCGGACGCCTGGCTGGTCGACGAGCCTGCATTCGATACGCCGGCCGCCTACCGCCAAGCCTACGTCGACTACTTCATCCATCGCCTGCGCGTGCGCGCGGCCTTCGTCCAGGAGGCCGTCCGTGCCCACGCTGCATACCTATGATTACGCGGTGATCCGGGTCGTTCCCCGGGTCGAGCGCGAAGAGTTCATCAACGTCGGAGTCATCGTCTCCTGCCCGGGCGCCAGGCACCTGGAGGCGGCGATCGAGATCGATCCGGCGCGCCTGCACGCCTTTGCTCCCAGCCTGGACCTGGAGGCGTTGCGGCCCTGGCTGGATGCCATCGTGGCGATCTGCCGCGGGGAAGCCGGCGCCGGGCCGATCGCGCAGTTGCCGGCGCGTGCGCGCTTCCACTTCCTCACCGCCAAGCGCAGCTCGGTGGTGCAGATGTCGAGCACGCATGTCGGCCGCACGGCAGATCCGGCGGGCGTGGTGGAGCACCTGCTGACGAAGATGGTGCGCGTACCGACCGGATGAGCCCACATGGGCCGCTGCGCTCGCCGACCATGGGTCGGCGCTACCGGGGTTGCGGGTCCTGCGCGGATACCAGGATGGCCGGGAGCGCCGAGGGCAGCACGCAGCCGTTGATCACCGCCCAGCACTCCGGTCCAGGCCCGGTCCTTTCGTTGATCATGGCGCGTGCCCGCGCACGTGCTCGATCAGCGCGCGCAGCTTGGCCGGTTGGTTGTGCCGGTTCGGGAAATACAGGAAAAAGCCCGGGAACGGGGGCAGGTACTCGTCCAGCATGGTGACCAGTTCGCCACGGGCCAGGTAGGGCGCGAAGGTTTCCTGCATGCCGAAGGTGATGCCGCCGCCGGCCAGTGCGGAGCGCACCATCAGCAGCATGTCATTGGTGGTCAGCTGCGGTGCCACGGTCACGTCGAAGTCGCGCCCGTCTTCAACGAACTCCCACCGGTACGGGGCCACCTGCGGTGAGGGGCGCCAGCCGATGCAGCGGTGCCGGGCAAGCTCACGCGGGTGGGCCGGCGTACCGTGCTCGGCCAGGTAGGCCGGCGTGGCCACCACGACTTCGCGCTGCGGTCCGGTCAAGGGAATGGCCACCATGTCCTGTTCGATCACCTGTCCCAGCCGCACGCCGGCATCGAAGCCGGCCGCGACGATGTCCGATTCATCATCGGTCACGGTGACATCCAGGGTGATGCCGGGATACCGACGCATGAAGTCGGCAATCAGCGGCCCGGACAGGAAGCGTTCGGCGATGGAGGTCACCGCGACGCGCAGCAGGCCGTGCGGCTGGCCGTCGCTGGCGGTGTCTTCGATGGCCGCAGCGACCACGCGCAGCGGGCCGGCAATCTGGCGGTGCAGCTGTTCACCGGCTTCGGTCAGCCGCACGCTGCGGGTGGAGCGCTGTACCAGCGCGATGCCCAGGCTGTCTTCCAGGCGTCGGATGCCCTGGCTTACCGCAGACCGGGTCACCCCCAGGCGATCGGCCGCCACGCGGAAGTTGTGGCCTTCGGCGACGGCCAGGAACAGGCGCAGGAGGTTGAGGTCGGTATCCATTGGTTACCGATACTAACCATTCTGTCCAGCGTACAGGGAATTCCGTGGACGCCGCGCTCCTCATAGGCTGGCAGCTCCTTCAAACAGACAGCTTCCAGGAGCCTGCCATGAACCTCATCCAGGACAAGATCATCGTCATCACCGGTGCCAGCAGCGGTATCGGCGAAGCCACCGCACGGCTGCTCGCGCGCAGCGGCGCCACCGTGGTGCTGGGCGCCCGCCGCGTTGATCGCCTGCAGCAGGTGGTGGCCGACATCCAGGCCGAGGGCGGCACGGCGGTCGCGCACGCGCTGGATGTCACCGCGCGTGAGCAGGTGCAGGACATCATCGACCGCACGGTTGCCGCGTACGGACGGGTCGACGTGATCATCAACAATGCGGGCGTGATGCCGCTGTCGCCGCTGGCCGCGCTGAAGGTCGAGGAGTGGGACTGGATGATCGACGTCAACATCCGTGGCGTGCTGCACGGCATCGCCGCGGTGCTGCCGCAGATGCAGGCGCAGGGCCACGGCCAGGTGATCAACATCGCCTCGATCGGTGCGCATGCGGTGTCGCCCACCGCAGCGGTCTACTGCGCTACCAAGTACGCAGTCTGGGCACTCTCCGAAGGCCTGCGCCAGGAGAGTCCTGCGATCCGGGTGACCACGATCAGCCCGGGCGTCACCACCTCCGAACTGGCCGAGAGCATCTCCGATGCGCAGGGGCGCGAAGAAATGCGCAGCTTCCGCGCCACCGCCATTCCCGCAGAGGCGGTGGCGCGCGCTATCGCGTTCGCCATCGCCCAACCCGCCGACGTGGATACCAGCGAGATCATCATCCGGCCTACGGCCAGCCCGTACTGAGTCCGACGCGCGCGCTCAAACCGGGACCGGTGCGTCCGCCGCGATCAGTTTGAGCTGCTTCAGCTCGGCCCAGAAATCGGCCGGGATCGCGATCGCCATCGACTCCACGTTGGCGCGCACCTGCTCCGGCGTACGCGCGCCGGGGATGATCGAAGAGACCACCTGCGGGGCATCGGCGAACTGGAGGGCGGCGGTGCGGATGTCGATGTCGTGGCGCTCGCAGACTTCGGCGATCTTCGCGCGTTTGGCGGGCGCCCATTGCGGGATCGGACCGCCATACAGATAGCGCTCGCGTCCGGTGAGGTAGCCGGCCAGCAACGGTGAACCGACCATCACCGACACGCCCTTTTCCGCCAGCCTGGGGAAGGTGTCGTGCAGGGTGGCTTCGTGATCCAGCAGCGAGTACTGGCAAGCCAGGAGCATGATGTCCGGATCGGCTTCTGCTACCGCGCGCAGCGCCGGCTGGGGCCGGTTCACGCCAAAGCCCCAGCCCTTGATCAGGCCTTCTTCGCGCATCCTGGTCAGTTCGGGCATGGCACCGCGCAGTGCCTCGGAAAAACGCTGTTCCCACGGCATGCCGAGGTCTTTTTCGTTCTCCGGCGAGAGGTCGTGGATGTAGACGATGTCCAGCTGGGAGACGCCAAGCCGGTTGAGGCTGTCTTCAACCGAACGCCGCGCGCCATCAGCGGAGTAGTCGTATCGATAGTGGAACGGGGCGGGGTCATGCCAGTTGGTTTTCTGCAGCGGGCCGGCGGTGCCGGTCAGCAGGCGGCCGACCTTGGTGCTGAGCGTGTACGCATCGGCGGGATGGGTGTGCAGTTCGTGGCCCATCCGCCGTTCGCTCAGGCCCAGCCCGTACCACGGCGAGGTATCGAACAGGCGCACGCCCGCCGCCCACGCCGCCGCCATCGTGGCATCGGCCGCCTCGCGGGTGGTCGGTGCCAGGCTGCCGCCAAGCGGCGCCCCGCCCAGTCCCAGCCGAGTGGGTGGACGGTAGCGGCTGCCCTTGGGCGTTGCACGCGGGGTGGCCTGGTTGCCCGTGCGCGGGGTGCCGCGGGTGGGCAGCACGCTGCCCGGTGCCGGCGATTGGCCGAACAGGGGAGAGGCGGCCATCATCGCGGCGCTGGCCGCGGCAATCGAAAGGAACTGACGACGTGAGTTCACTGGTGTCTCCTGCGGAGGAAGGCGTTCAGGGCGCTCGCAAGCCGTTCGACCATAGCGTGGGAACGTGTCAACGCGGTGGGAACGGGATCGCACCGCGACCGCTGATGACGATCGTCGGTGGGTGACGACCGTTGGTCGTCACGCTGTTGCTTTCCGCTGCGCTCGCCGAGCATGGCTCGGCGCTACCAGGGCGCGTGCGGTCCGGTAGTGACGGCCGCTGGCCGTCATGCGGATACGGTGCGGCGTCAGTTCGCCAGCAGGCGCGCGTACAACGCGGCGCCGTAATGCGGCGCATGCAGGGGTGCGCGCAGGACGAAGTCCGGGCTTGCCGCGTGCAGCGCGTCAGCGAACGGGTGCATCAACGCGTCACCGGCGCTGAATGCACCACCGGACCAGGACAGCGGCACCGGCTCGCCGGGCTGGAAGCCCAGGGTGACCCGCAACGCCTCGCCGATCGCCGCCAGTTCATGCCCGGCACGCTCGAAGATCGATGCGGCCACCGCATCGCCGGCCAGTGCGGCCTGCGATACCAACGGTGACAGCTGCGCCAGTTCGCCGCGCGAGCCATGGCCTTGGCCATACACATGCGCACAGATGTCCAGGTCGTGCTCTCCCAGCTTGAAGTGTTCGCGCAGGATCACGTGCAACGGGCCGCGCGGCAGCCGCCCGTCACTCATCCGCGAGAACGCGTTCAGGCCCTGCACGGCAATCCAGTACGCCGACCCTTCATCGGAAAAGGCTTCGCCCCAGCCACCGGCGCGCGCCGACGCATCACCACGCCGACCGTAGCCCATCGATCCGGTGCCGGCGATGATGTTGATGCCGTCCGCACAGGCCAGCGAGCCGGCCCAGCCACATACCATGTCGTTGTCGCAGGCATAGCGCGCATGCCCCAGCACCTGGCCGGGAATCGCCTGCAGCAGGGCGGTGGCGCGACTGTCTTCGCCGTACGCCGGAAGCCCGAAGAACGCCTGGGTGATGTCGGCGCTGTTCGCCTGCACCTGCGCCAGCACCGCCTCGATGCCCGCACCGAGGATCGCACGCACCCCGTCCAGCCCCACCTGCGGATGGTAGGTGGTGCCCAGCTGGGCTTCGGCGAGCAGGCCAGCCTGTGCATCGATCAGCGCAAACCGGGTCTTGGTGCCGCCGCCGTCCACGCCCAGGTAGAGCGGGGCGGTCATGCGTCCAGCGCGTACAACTGCACGCCCTGTACCACGCGGTTGACGATGCCGGCCGGGTTCGGATTATCCGGCGTCACGCCGCGCTCCAGTGAATGCAGCAGCGCGTAGATCTGTGCGGCGGCGACATACGGCCACAGCAGGTCCACGTCTTCGGCACGTTCCAGTCCGTGCACGGCCAGGGTGTCCTGGAGCGCTCCGGCGCGCGGCTGGGCGCTGATCTCGACCACGCGCGCCGCACAGCCATCGCGGCGCAGTTCGTCGATCAGGTCATGGTCGTAGCGGCGGGTATACGGATCATTGGAGACGAACACGATCACCAGGGTGCTGTCGGTGACGAAGGTCTTCGGGCCGTGGCGGAAGCCCAGCGGCGAATCGAAACAGGTCACCACCGCGCCATTGGTCAGCTCGCCCAGCTTCAACGTGGCTTCGCGCGCCAGTCCCTGCAGCAGTCCGCTGCCGAGATAAACCACGCGGTCGTGGCGGGCTGCGGCGAGTTCCTGCAGCAGCGGCATCGCGCCTTCGATCACGCCGTCGGTGGCGCGGGAAATCGCTTCAATGCGGCCATCCAGCGCCGCAGCCGGCGACAGTGCGGCAAGGGTTGCATACATCATGCAGCTGAAGCTGGAGGTCATGGCGAAGCTGGTGTCGTGGGTCTGCTCGGGCAGCAGCAGGGTCATCGCCTGCGCGACCGGGATGCGGGCCAGCGCACCGGCCGGGTTGCAGGTCACCACCAGATGGCGGATGTCGCTCACCAGCGCTTCGGCCAGTTCCACCGCAGCCAGGCTTTCCGGACTGTTGCCGGAGCGGCCGAAGGACACCAGCAGCAGCGGTTGGCCAGGATCCAGGTACAGCTGCGGGGCGCAGACGATATCGGTGGTGGGCACCGCATCCACGCGCGCGGCGAGCTGGCGGTCCAGCAGCGGTGCGAGGCATTGGCCGATATAGGCCGAGGTGCCGGCGCCGGTCAGGATCACGCGCGCCCTGGGATCATCCACCAGCGGGGCGATGAAGGCACGCAGCTGCCCGGCCAGCGAGTCCACCAGCGCATGGGTGGCCCGCAGCATGGCCGGCTGCTGGGCGATCTCGCGCGCCGTCCACAGCGCGCCCTTCGCCTCCAGCAGGGGTTCTGGGAATCCGAGGATTTCAGGAGAGGTCATGGTCTTGGCATGCATGGTGGTAGTCATCGAGGACAGCGCTAATATGGGCCATGGCCAGGGACTGCGGATCGAACGTAGCAGTTCCATCGCGCACTGCGTGCAGGGCATGGGGAAGGTATTGGCTGACGAGCGGCAGCGGCGGGGGATCGGCACGCAGGTTGTCGAACAGCTGTACGCGCGCAGCTTCGATGGCGGTGTCCGGCCAGTAGTAGCGGATGCGGTCGCTGAGGCTGTACTGCAGGTCGGTGGACAGCGCACGTCCGGCGCCGTGGTAGTAGCGCTGCCAGTAGCCCGGCGCCTCCTGCATGCGGCGCAGGGTGACTTCGCGCAGGCGCGCGCGCTTGCCCTCCTCGATCCACTCGCCTTCGATCGCATCCAGTGCCCACAGCGCTTCGCGCAGGGCGAAGGTCAGGCCGGGGCCGACCTTCAGGATCGCGAAATGGTCGCGCACCAGCGCGGTCAGCGCATCGCGGGTCTGGTAATCGGTCGAATGCGCTTCGAACACCAGCCTGGGCACGGTGGTGACCGAATGGCTGAGCGGCTGCGCCTTGTCGCTGTCGTAGTCGATGACATCGTGGTGGTCGAACTCCACGCCCGGCTGCACCACCGAGGCCAGCACGCGCTGCCAGGCGGCGTCCAGTCCGGCTTCGGCGAAGGCGACCCGGTGCGCCTCGATGGTGGTCAGCGCCGCTGCCGGAGTGGTCAGGGCGAGACCGTCGATCGCTTCGGTCGCGCCGCCCGGAACCGGCACTTCGGTGCCGATCACATACACCGGCGCCTCGCCGCCTGCGCTGGCCCAGGCGTCTTCGGCCGCGCGGCACAGGCGCACCGCGCGGCGCACGATCTCCGCTTCGGGCAGCGGCTCCGGATCGCCCTTGCAGGCCATTGAACAATCCAGGTGGATCTTGCGGAAGCCGGCGGCCACGTACTCGGCCACCATCACCTCGGCCTTGTCCATCGCCGTGGCGGCATCCAGCGCGGTCCATGGGTTGGGCCCCAGGTGGTCACCGCCGAGGATCAGCCGCTCGATATCGAAACCCACCCGCGCGGCGATGCCATGCACGAAGCGCACGAAATCGGCCGGGCGCATCCCGGTATAACCGCCCTCCTGGTTTACCTGGTTGCAGGTCGCTTCGAACAGCAGCAACGCCTGGCCGCTGCGCTGGGCGTGGCGCAGGCTGGCTTCGATGACGAGGGGATGGGCCGAGCAGATCGAGGTCACGCCGATGGCGTGGCCCTGCCGGTGCCGCGCGACCAGGTCGAGCAGTGCGTGCATGGGGGAGTCCTTCAGGAAAGAGGGCGTTGTGCCGGTTCGCGCTCGGGTTCGAGCACCAGCAGCAGCGAGGCGACCAATGCCAGCACCAGGCCGACGGTCTTCAACGGACCGGGCACCACGCTGGCGAACAGCAGCGACAGCACGGCGGTGACCAGCGGCGCGCCGGCATTGCTCAGCGGCGCCACCACCATCGCCTTGCCGTGGCGGAACGCATACACCAGCGTCAGTGCGCCGACCGCGTTGAGGATCTGGATGCCGGCGGTCATCCACGGGCCATCCAGGCCCCAGTTGATCGGCTGGCTGAAGTCGGTCATCGCCAGCGCCACCGGCGCCAGCAGCAGCGCACCGACGGTCATGTAGGCGAAGATGCTTTCTGCCCGCACGGTGTCGTTGGCCAGCTTCATGAAGTAGGCCTGCAGGCCCCAGGCCAGCATGATCAACAGCGACTGCAGGAACCAGCCCAGGCCGGCTTCGCCGCTGCCGAAAGAGAAATCCAGCAGCGGCAGTGCGACCAGCGCCAGCACGATCCCCAGCGTGCCCTGCCAGCCGGTGCGCTCGCGCAGCAGCAGGAAGGACAGGGCGATGGTGACCACCGGCGACAGCGAGATCACCGGAAACACGAAGTATGCCGGGCCGATGGTCAGCGTATGGAACAGCAGCATCTGCCCGCCTGCACCCAGCAGGCCGATGACCAGCCCGTAGCCGATGGCGCGCGGCGAGCGCTCCAGCTGCCAACCGCCGCGCCACAGGATGTACAACGCCGGTGGCAACATGGTCAGCGCCCATACGCAGTACACCAGCGTATCCGGGAAGCCATGCGCGGCCGACAACGGGGACAGCGCGCCCCATACGCCCCACAACGCGACAGTCGCCAGCGCATAGCCGAGCCACGGGCGGCGTCGCGTTGTAGCGGAGACCGACACGGCGTCGGCATTCATGCCACGCTCCCGGCCGGAGTGGCCTGCAGGAACAGGAAGCGTTCGAAGCGCGCGGGCAGGGTAGCCACCGCACCGCCGTCGACCACGCCCAGGTCGGTTTCGTTGAACAGGTCGCGGACCTGCCAGCGGCCGGCCGGCAGGCCGCGCAGCTCGACCTTGCCGTCCCAGCGCGGGGCATAGAAGGTGTAGTACTGCGCACCGTCCTTGCGGATGGCGTGGGCTTCGGGCTTGTCGAAGCCGATGTCATACAGGGTGCCGAGGTACTCGCCCTTGGGCAGCATGTGCGTGTTGTAAAGGCCTACCCAGCGGCGCCACAGCGCCTCGCGTTCGTCGGTCAGCACGAAGCCGCCCGGCGGCAGCGGTACCGAAGGTCGATCGGTGTCCTTGGGCCAGGTGAACTTGCTGGAAATCACCGCGCCGATGCCCACGCTTGAAGCAAAGTCATCGCGGTTGTCGGACAGCTCCACGTGGTCGCCGGCGTAACTGCTGCGCTCGCCGATCAGCGCCTTGATCGACTTGCCCTTGCTGCGCACCTGCCAGGATGACAGCGGGTCCGAGGAGGGGAATTGATCGGTGGCCGGCAGGTTGTGGAAGGCGAACGCGGTGCCGCACGGGCACAGCTCCACCACCGCCTCGGGATTGGCGTCATGGGCGGCGCGGTAGATCGCGTTCCAGAACGTGGCCAGTCCGGTGACCGAGTCGTCCGGGCTGGCGTGTCTGTGCGCCGGATTGTGGCAGGGCGCCACGGCGTTGAGGTGTTGGCCGTCCAGCTTGATGCCCTCGAAACCCCAGTCGCCGATCGCCTTCTTGACCAGCTCGACATAGAAATCGATGGTCGGCTGGTAGGCCGGACACTGGGTGAGCGCGTTCCACCAGGTCACGGTCTGGAAAGCGCCTTCCTTGTCCAGCAGCAGCATGTCCACATGGTCGTGCAGTACGTCGCTGCCCGGATCGGCCGCGAGCGGGGCCAGCCACAGCCGCGGGCGCATGCCGTGCCGGCGGACTTCGGCGGTGAACGCGCGCATGTCCGCGTCACCGCGCGGGAACTTGCGCCGATCGATCTTCCAGTCGCCTTCGTTGGTCTGCCAGCCATCGTCCAGCACCGCCCACTCAAAGCCGAGCTCCTTGGCCTTGGGCAGGGTCGCGTAGATCTGCTCGACGCGGAAATCACGTTCATAACCCCACGCGCACCAGATCGGGGCGAACGCCGAATCCGGTGGGCGCGGGCCTTCGATCCCCTCGCCGCGCATGAACACCTGGTACTGCTGCAGCGGCGCGTAGAAATCGCCTTCATGCACGGCCAGCAGGGTGCGTTCGGTGACCAGTTCCTGCCCCGGGGCGAGGGTCTGCGCCTTCGCTGACTCAACCGCGATGGACGCGCCGTTTGCGGTGCGCTTGACCGGCATGTCCAGTGGGCGCGGCACCGGTTCGACGTGGCCCACGGCCAGGCCCCCATCGCGACGCCAGATGTTGGCCACTGGCGTGCCGCCGCCGTAGTCCGATGAATCCATCGCCAGGGTGTTGCGCTGGTCGAAGTCGGCCGCCAGCGGTTGCACCCAGTCGCGGCGATCGGTGTGGGTGGCGCCGGAGAAACTCCAGAAGCCACCGGGCGCGTCGTCGAGCTGGTAGGCGCTGCTGCGCCAGCCTGTCACTTCAAGCGGCACATCGCCGAGGTTGCGGTAGCGCACCTGCACCAGCGCCAGTCCGGGCTGGGCGTCGAAGCTGCTGAGCGAGACCTGTTTTTCCACACCCGCCGCGCGCGAGCGACCGATGAACACCACCTGCCTGCCAGCCCCGTGGCGGGGGTCATCCAGCACATGCGCGGTCTGCTCGACCAGGGCAAAGTCGGTGATATCCCCGCTGGCCAGCAGCAGGGCTTCGCTGGGCTGCCAACCGGTGAGCGGCTTGCCATGGCGCCAGATGCGCGTATGCATGCGCTTGTCCAAGCCGATGGACAGCACGCCATCACCTGCGCGGCCATCGGGGGCGGGTGCAGCGGTGGCAGCGCGCACCCAGGGGGCGGCACTCCAGGCCATGCTGCCTGCCACGCTTCCGGCAATCAGCTTCAAGGCGGTACGGCGTCCGATCGGTGGCATAAGCGTCAACCCGGTGGAGATGGCTAGCATTCTGCGCACGCACCTCAGATTGATGCAAGCGTTTTGTTGCGATATGGTTCGATCAAGTTTCGTTATGTATAAGCGAGGGCGTCATGCGGTGGAACCTGCGTAGCTGGGCCGGGTGTGCGGTGGTCGGAATGGTGGTGCTGGCGGGCTGTACGCCGGAAAAAACGCCGCCAGCAGACCCGAGTGCGACCGCCATGACAGAAGGGCGCGGCGGGCCGTCCTATGCGATGGCGGACTTTTCCACGGTGCGCAAATTCGACGCGCACGTGCATGCCAACGACCGTGGTACAGCGCTGCTGGAGCAGGCGCGCGCGGACAACTTCGGGCTGCTCTCCATCAATGTGGATTACCCCGACTTCCCCAGCCTGCAGGAGCAGCGCGCGATCGCAGTAGCGCAGGCACGGCAGGATCCCGGGCACTTCCATTGGGCGACCACGTTTTCAATGAAGGGCTACGGCAGTGAAGGCTGGGCCGGCCAGGTCAACGCCGCGCTGGACCGTGACGTGGCCGAGGGCGCGCGTGCGGTGAAGGTGTGGAAGAACATCGGCATGGTGGAAAGGGATGCGCAGGGCAGGGCGATCATGCTCGATGATCCAGGTCTTTCCCCGGTGGCCGAGCACGTGCGCGCGCTGGACGTGCCGCTGATCGCGCACCAGGGCGAGCCGTACAACTGCTGGCTGCCGCTGGACAAGATGACCACCAACAATGATCGCGAGTACTTCGCCAAGCATCCGCAGTACCACATGTTCCTGCACCCCGAGCAGCCTTCGCATGCCGAGCTGATGGCCGTGCGCGACCGCTTCGTCGGCGCCCATCCGCAGCTGCGTGTGGTGGGTGCACACATGGCCAGCCTGGAGTACGACGTGGATGTGCTGGCCGCCTTCCTGGATCGTTTTCCGCAGGCCACGGTCGACCTGGCCGCGCGCATGAGCCAGGTGCAGTACCAGTCCAACGCTGATCGCGCGAAGGTGCGCGATTTCTTCATCCGCTACCAGGACCGGCTGCTGTACGGCACCGACCTGACCCAGTCCCCCGGCGCGGATGCGGCGCAGTTCAAGGCGGAAACGCACGCGGTATGGCAGTCGGACTGGCGCTACCTGGCGACCGGCGAGAGCCAGCGGATCGAGGTGCTGGAGGCGGACGTGGCAGGGCTGTCGCTGCCGCGCGCGGTGATCGACAAGGTGTACTACGGCAACGCGGCGCGCGAGTTCAAGCTGTAAGTCGGGCAGCGCCGAGCCATGCCCGGCGAGCGCAGCGGGAAGCAGGAGCGTGACGACCAACGGTCGTCACCCACCGACAGCGGAAGCAGACGACCAACGGTCGTGACTACCGGGCGGGCGATCAGGCCAGCTGCAGGTCCACGCCCAGCGCACGGCAGGCGTCGGCGACCTCGCCAGGCGCGCCGGTGTCGGTGATCAGCGCGTCCAGCCCGGATACCGGGATGATCCGGTGCAGGCAGACTTTGCCGAACTTGGAGCTGTCGGTGATCGCCACCACCGCACGCGCGGCTTCCACCATCTTGCGGTTGAGCATCGCCTCGGGTTCGTAATGCGTCGTGATGCCGCGCTCCAGGTCGAAGCCATCCACGCCCAGGAACAGCAGGTCCACGTGCAGCGCATCGAGCGCTTCCACTGTCAGCCCACCGTAGAAGGCCATGTTCTTGCGGCGCAGCTCGCCGCCCAGCATCACCAGGTTGATCCGGGTCTTCGGGCTGAGCACGGTCAACACGCCGAAATCGTTGGTGACCACGGTCAGGTCGATGTCCGGAAGCGCCTCGGCCAGCTGCATCGAGGTGGTGCCCGAGTCGATGGCGATGGTGTCGCCTGGCTGCACCATCGCCGCTGCGCGCGCCCCGATCCGGCGTTTTTCATCCAGGTAGGCAGTGCGCTTGGCTTCGTAATGGGGTTCTGCCGCCGGGGCCGGACCCACCGCGCCACTGTCGATGCCGCCGCCGTAGGCGCGCGCCATCACCCCGCGTTCGGACAGATAGCGCAGGTCCTTGCGCACGGTCTGCAGGCTGACGCCGAACTGCTGGGCCAGCGAGGACACCTGCACGCTGCCGTGCTGGCGTACCAGTTCACTGATCTGTTGACGGCGATGGCTGGTGTCCCGGGTGGCGACCATGCAGAAAGCTCCTTTCAAATGTTCCAGAGTATGGCGGTTTTCGTTACATTTCGCTATTGATGCAAAACGAAACCTCATATACGCTCGGTTTCGTTGTTTCACCAGCCAGGCCCCCACAGCCCGCCGTCCTATGCTTCATGCCTCAGGAGAGAGAGCCCGTGAACGCCGTCCGTCCGCACCGCCACTGTCTTTACCATGGAATTGCCCTTGCCCTGCTGCTGCCCGCTACCGCGTGGTCGCAACAGGCCACCGAACCTGTCCCGGCCAACACCTCGACCGGGCAGGCCGCTGCACCCGCAGGCGAGGGCCCGATCGACCTGCAGACGGTCCAGGTCAGTGGCGTACGCGCCGCGCTGGCGCGTTCCACCGAGCTCAAGCGCGATGCGTCCACCGTGCAGGATTCGATCAGCGCGCTGGAGCTGGGCCGGTTCCCGGATGACAACGTGGCCGATTCGCTCAGCCATATCACCGGCGTTTCCATCACCCGCACCGCCGGTGGCGAAGGCCAGAAAGTCAGCGTGCGCGGGCTGGGCCCGGAGTACACCCTGACCACCTTCAACAACCGCATCCTGGCCACCGATGGTGCCGGCCGTGATTTCGCCTACGACGTGCTGCCCTCCGATGTGATCAGTGGGGCCGACGTGGTCAAGGGGGCCCAGGCTGCGTTGACCGAAGGTGCGATCGGCGGGCTGATCAACCTGCGTTCGGCCAGCCCGTTCGACAACAAGGGCCAGCACGCCATTGTGCGTGCCGAGGGCGACCACAACCAGATGTCCGAGTTGAACGGCCGCAAGTTCTCCGCGACCTACAGCAACACCTTCGCCGATGACACCATGGGCCTGCTGATCGGCGCGGTGTACGCCGAGCGCAAGGACCGTACCGATATCGCCGGCAACGACGGCGGCTGGACCCGCAACCCGGACCCTGCCGACCCCAGCTGGGGCGGCAATGCCTGGGGTGGCAACATCGACCCGAACGGCAACGGCGAACTGGACCCTGAAGAATACGGGCTGATCGCACCGGGCCAGTTCCGCGTCGGTACGGTGCAGGAAGACAAGAAGCGCAAGGCGTTTTCCGGCAAGTTCGAATGGCGTCCCAACGATGACGTGCGGATCGTGGTGGACGGCCTGAAGACCCGGCTGGATTCGCCGCAGGTGTCCTACCAGCAGTCGTTCTATCCGCTGTTCGCGCCCGGCCGCTGGTCGGACATCAACGTGCAGAACGGTATCGTCACCGGCTTCACCATGGACAACCCGGATCCGGAGCAGCGGATGAACCCGGAGCTGCTCAACCAGACCGAACACCGCGTGGTGGACACCGACCTCTTCGGCATCAACGGCAGCTGGAAGGTCAATGACAGCCTGACCATGACCGGCGATGTGTACCGCTCCACCTCTGAACGCAAGTCCGGCGGGCAGGACACCTACGTGGTGCTGCGCATGAACCAGCCGAACGTGACCCGCATCGACCTGACCCGCGACGCCGTGCCGAATGTCACCACCACCTTCGATGATGGTCGTGACCTGTCCACCGGCCTGGCCAACGGCCAGTTCAACGACAGCGACTTCAACACGCACTACATGGAACTGCGCGGCGACAACATCAAGGATGAGATCACCGGCGGCACCGTTGGCGGCAACCTGTACGTGGGCCAGTGGGGCATCGACAGCCTGAACTTCGGCATGACCCGCACCGAACGCAGCAAGCGCCGTGACCTGGTCAACAACACCCTCAACGGCGGTGCCGACTACTACTCGGTGGACAACGCGATCAACGTCGGCGACCTGGGCGGCGGCGTGCTGGATCGCACCCTGTCGCTGCCGAACTTCATGAACAAGGTCGGTTCCACTTTCCCGCGCAGCTTCCTGGGCTTTGACGTGCCCAATTACCTCAGCAGCCTGGAGGCCTACAACGGCAACCCGCGCCCGGATGGCACGGTCTACGATTTCGCCAACGCCGCGCCGCAATGGAATCCGCTGGAAAGCTACCGCGTGGAAGAGAAGACCAACGCGTTCTACATGCAGGCCGATCTGTCCGGCGATCGCTGGAGCGCGGACGTAGGCGTGCGCGTGATCAGTACCCAGACCCGCGCCGAAGCCTGGGATGCGAAGATCATCGGCATCACCGAGAACGGCGCGTTCAACTACACCGCCCGCTATGCCGATCCCACCCCGGTGCAGCAGGACGGCAGCTACCGCTACATCCTGCCGTCGGGCAACTTCACCTGGCGCTTCACCGATGAGCTGTTGCTGCGCCTGGGCGCGGCCAAGACCATGGCCCGCCCGCCAGTGGACAAGCTGGCCCCGACCAACACCACCGCCAGCGTGTCCTGGGGCGAGTTCACCCAGATCTACGGTGGCAACGTCGACCTCAAGCCGTATACCGCCAAGCAGGGTGACGTGTCGCTGGAGTGGTACTTCGCTGAACAATCCATTGCCAACATGGCGGTGTTCTACAAGCGCATTTCCAACCAGATCACCACCAGCTGGGAGCCGGGCCAGGACATCGGCGTGCCGGGCTATCTGTTCAACGTGATGCGCCCGATCAACGGCGACTACGCCAAGGTGCATGGCCTGGAAGCCGGCCTGCAGCATTTCTGGGAGAACGGCCTGGGTTTCCGCGCCCAGTACACCCGCAACTGGTCCAAGAGCTTCGTGGCAGGGGAAGAACGTCCGCTGGAAGGGATTGCCCCGTCGGTCTACTCGCTGGGCCTGATGTATGAAAAGGGCCCGTGGTCGATCAGCACCACCGCCGACTACAGCGATGGTTTCGTGACCGCCACCAACGTGCTGGGCGCGGGCTACAACGAACAGGCCGATGAGATCACCTGGCTAACCGCCAGCATCTCTTATGAGATCAACGACATGTTCAGCGTCAGCCTGCAGGGCCAGAACCTGCTGGACGAAGCGCAGACCTACAGCATCAACGGCAATCCGCTGCTTTCGCAGGGCTACTAC
This sequence comes from Stenotrophomonas sp. Bg11-02, assembly GCF_002836635.1. Taxonomy (NCBI): domain Bacteria; kingdom Pseudomonadati; phylum Pseudomonadota; class Gammaproteobacteria; order Lysobacterales; family Lysobacteraceae; genus Stenotrophomonas; species Stenotrophomonas sp. Bg11-02. Next base: position 27,167 of record NZ_PJAY01000065.1, on the reverse strand, counting down.
CGTTACGGCCGTTCGTTCACGCTCGGCTTCAGCGCGCGATTCTGATCTCGATGGCGTGCCGGCTTTCCGGCCGGCACGCCATGCGCAGCGCTGGGCAGATGGTCATCATCGGCCATTACACTATCCCGTCTTTGCCACGGGGCCCCCGATCATGAAACTGCATGCTGCAGGCCTGTGCTGCCTGCTCCTCACCAGCGCGCCCGCATGGGCCGACGCGGTCACCGTCAGTGGACGGGTCTACCAGGAACGTGATGGCAAGTCCGGTCGCGGGCCGACCGATCCGGGCATGGGCGGCGTACAGGTCTCCAACGGCCGCAGCATCGTGCGCACCAGCGCCGATGGCAGCTATCGCCTGCCGGTCGAGGCCGGCGATACCGTGTTCATCATCAAGCCCGACGGCTACCGCATTCCAGCCGGTTCGGATGGATTGCCCGCATTCTGGCGCCACCACGTCCCGCAGGGGTCGCCGGTGTTGAAGTACCGCGGCATCGCGCCGACCAGCACACCCGCTACTGCCTACGATTTCGCGCTCGCCCCTGAAAAACACGACAACCGCCGCGGCTTCCAGATGCTGGTGTTCACCGATCCGCAGACCGCAACGCGGGGTGACATAGGCTACTACGAGCAATCCATCGTCAGTCCGCTGGTGGGAAAGACCAAGGCGCGCCTCGGCACCACGCTGGGCGACATCGTCAACGACGACCTGTCGCTGTATCCGGCCATCAACAAGGTGACCACCCAGCTCGGTGTCCCGTGGTTCCATGTCCCCGGCAACCATGACCTGGATTTCGACGCCGGCCATGATGAGCATTCGCTGGACAGCTGGCGTGCGGTGTACGGACCGGACACCTATGCAGTGGAAGAGGGCGGCGCCAGCTTCGTGTTCCTGGACGATGTGGTCTACGATCCGGCGGCCCGGCCGACCTACATCGGCGGGCTGCGCGAGGATCAGTTCGCCTTCCTCGGCCAGTACCTGAAGGGAGTGCCGCACGACCGCCTGCTGGTGCTCGGGATGCATATCCCGCTGTTCGATGCCGCACCGGGTCGCGAAACCTTCCGCCATGCCGACCGCCAGCGCCTGTTCGAGATGCTCAAGCCTTTCAGCAATGTGCTGGTGTTGAGCGGCCACAGCCATACCCAGCAGCACTACTACCACGCCGCGGCCGATGGCTGGCACGGCGACAAGCCGCTGCACGAGTACAACGTCGGCGCCAACTGCGGCGCGTTCTGGTCCGGGGTCAAGGATCGGCGTGGCGTGCCCGACAGCACCATGAGTGATGGCACGCCCAAGGGCTACGCGCTGCTGGATGTGGCCGGCAACGGGACGTACCGGCTGCAGTACCGCGTGGCCGGTGCGGCGGACAGCGAACAGATCGGCCTGCATGCGCCGAAGGTACTGCGCCAGGGCGCTTACCCGGCCTGGGGCGTGTTCGCCAACGTGTACATGGGCGAGGCTGCCACGCGCGTGGAGTTCCGCATCGACGGCGGCCCCTGGCAGCCGATGAAGCAGGTGCGCCAGGGCGATCCGCGGCTGCTGGCGGAGAACGTGGCCGATGACCTGGCCCCGGCCTTGCGCGGCTATGACCGTTCGCCCGAAGCCACCCCGTCGCCGCACCTGTGGCGCGGCGCGCTGGCCACCGACCTGGCCCTTGGTGAGCACAAGGTGGACGTGCGCGCGACCCAGCCGGATGGTTCGGTCTACACCGCCAGCACCCGTTACGCGTTGCAGTCAGCCCAGCCCTGAGCAGCAGGCGAGGGTAGCGCCGGCCAGTGGTTGGCGAGCGCAGCAGGCCGCAGAAAAAAAACGGCAGCCGCCCATCAAGGCGCGGCTGCCGCGGAGAGAACGGACCCCGCCGCGAGGCGGGGTTTTTTCAGCTCAGAACTTGTAGTTCAGGCCGAAGTACAGCTGGCGGCCACTGTAGATGTTGGAGATCAGGCGGGCCTTGGTGTCGCCCCCCAGGTGCATGCGCTGTTCTGACTTGGTGGCATTGAGCACCGAAGCGGTCAGCGTCAACGCCTCGGTCAGGTTGTAGGCCGCATTGAGATCCAGCTGGTCGTAGGGCTCGGTGAACACGGTCATGCCGTTGTTGAGCCCACCGACCACTTCGCCGCGGCGGTTGTAGGACGCGCGCGCGAGGAACTTGTCGTTCTCGTAGAACAGGGTCACGTTGGCCTGGTTCTTCGCGCTGCCGACCAGCGGCGAAGCGCCGATGTTCTCTCCGTCCAGCACGATCGAGGCCAGGTTGGTGTCGTTGTAGGTGTAGTTGGCCTGCATGCCAAAGCCCATGTCGAAGGTGTACTGGCCGTAGATTTCCACGCCCTGCGACACGCCGTCACGGCCGTTGGCCTCGGTGGAGTAGTTCTGCACCGTCACCATCTCGCCGCCCACGTCCATCTGCTGGTCCGTCACCACCGGCACGGTGAAGTTGTCCACGTCCTTGCGGAACAGGGCCACGCCGGCGACCGCGCCCGGCTTGAAGTAGTACTCCAGGCCGAGGTCGTACTGCAGGGCCTCGAACGGCTCCAGCTGCTTGTTGCTGCCCGACCCGTACCAGCCCGGGGTGGTGGTGCCACCGGCCACGCGGCGGTCGTTGCTGTATTCCTCGCTGATGTACTCCAGGCCGCCCGGGTAGGCGATGCTGGTATAGCCGGGACGTGCGATCACCTTGGACGCCGCGCCGCGCAGCACCAGGTTTTCGGTGATGTCCCAGGCGATGTTGAAGCTGGGCAGGACATCGGTGTAGGTCTTGTCCAGCGAGGACTGCTCGTAGGTTTTTTCGCGCACGTCGCGGCGCACGAAGCCGGATTCGCATACCGTGCCAGCCGGCGGCGCGCCGGTCGGGCAGGCCAGCGGATTGCCGTCGGCGCCGTCGACGAAGTAGTCCATGAAGCGCTCGACCGAGTCGCTCGATGCCGCGTGCTGCTTGGTCTGCACCAGGCGCACGCCCAGGTTGCCGCGGACGCGTTCGGTGCGGAAGTTGGCCTGGAAGTAGGTCGAGTAGATCTTCTCGTTGACGTCGTAGACGAAGTCCGGCTCGATCCGCTTCTGCATGCCGCCGTAGCGTTCGTTGAGGTAGGCCAGGTAGGCGGGGAAGTTGATGCCCGGCATCACGTTGGCGTCGAAGCCGCCGGCGATGTCGTCGATCGGGCTGGACAGGAAGAAGCCCGGCTGGGCCACGCTCTTTTCCGGATCGGCACAGTTGCCGGCCTGGTAGCGTGCCTCGTAATCGTTCGGATCAGCACCCTGGCAGGCCCAGTAGGTGTTGCCGGTGTTGCGATGGACCTTGCCGTCGCGGTACTTCACGCCGAACTGGAACGAATCGATGAAGCCGCTTTCAAACAGGCGGGTGAAGTCGGCCTGGAAGTAGTTCTGTTCGATGCTGGTCTCGCGCCACGACGAATCGGTCGAGCCGGTGTCGATCTCGGCGATGCCGGCCATCAGCTGGTCCTGCAGGTCCGGCGAGAACGTGGCCGACGGCGTGCCGGTCAGGTCGTACGCGCTGTAGCTGTTGCCGGATTGCCACACGCCATCGACCTGGCGGCGCGGCTTGGCCGACATGCGGAAGTTGATCGACGGGCCGCCTTCGGACCAGGTGCGGCCGCCCTTGAAGGTCACCTTGGACAGCGGGCTGATTTCCCAGTCCACGGTCAGGTCGCCGGTCTGCGACAGCGCCTTTTCGCGGCTGTAGGCGCCACTCAGCTGCGGGGTGGGGATGGTGCAGTCATCCGGGCCCCAGCCACCCGGCGCCATGCCGGCGGCAGCGGCCTGTGCTTCGCTGCAGTAGTACGCCTTGCCCGGCAGCTTCTCGAACTGTGCGCCGGTGACGACGCTGCCGCTGGAATCGAAGTCCATGCCATTGAGCAGGCGTCCGCCGGCCCAGTTGCCGTCGCCGTTGTAGCGGGCGATGTTCCACTCCGGGATCTTGGCCTGGTTCAGCGTGTAGTCGCCGGACAGCTCGAAGCGGAAGTAGTTGGCGGTGACGGTCAGGTTGTCGACCGGCTTGAACTGGAAGGTGAACTGGCCGCCGGTACGCTCGCGCTCTTCTTCGCGCACGCCGAAGTTGACCGACGTCGGCATGAAGAATTCGCTGTAGTTGCCACCGGTCTGGTTGTTGAAACCGGACTCGCCCCACCAGTAATGGATGCCATCCTGCGGCAGCGTATTGCCGTAGGCGTCCTTTGCCTCGGTGCCGGCGCCGTACCACTGGTAGTCATCTACGGTGACTTCCATGCTGCGGTTGGTGCGCTTCTGCTTGGTCGCCCCGATCAGCACGCCGAAACGCTCGTCCTTGCTGTGCCAGGCGTACATCGCCGACAGGTTCGGATCCACGCTGTCGCTGGTATCGGAGGTGACCCCTTCGATGTTGACGAAGCCGGAGTTGGCTTCCATTTCCAGCGGGCGGCGGGTATGCAGGATCACCGTGCCGCCGATGCCGCCTTCGTCGATGCGCGCTTCGGGCGACTTGAACAGCTCCGCGCTCTCCAGCATGTTCGACGGCAGCAGGGTGTAGTTGAACGAACGCGAAGCCTCGTTGTTGGTTTCCGAGGTGGCGATGTAGTTGCCGTTCAACTGGGTCAGGGTCAGGTCGGCATCCAGGCCGCGCACGCTGACATTCTTGCCTTCGCCGCCATCGCGGGTGATGACCACGCCGGGCACGCGCTGCAGCGCATCGGCGACGTTCTTGTCGGGGAACTTGCCGACGTCTTCTGCGGTGATGACTTCAACCACGGCATTGGCGTCACGCTTCTGCTGCAGGCTCTTTTCGATGGCGTAGCGGTAGCCGGTGACATTGACGCTGTCCAGCGTGGTGGCGCTGGGCGAAGCGGCGGGGGTGGCGGGTGCTGCGTCCTGGGCGAACGCCGGCGCCGCAGTGGCCGCCAAGGCGAATGCGATGGCTGCCGACAGGGCGTGGCAACCGTGCTTGTGTGACATGTAATTCATTCTCTCCCTCTCCTGGATCGAACCGTTGGCTGATACGAAATACTTGAATCGATCTTATGTTTTGACGCGAGACCGCAAGCGTGGGGCGGGAGAGACAGGGCACCTGGGGGCGTTGCTGTCGGATTCCGAACCCGGCAATCGTGACCGTTTGAAGTTGGATCGATCTAAACGATTGCCGCGCATTTTTTAACACGGCCTGACTCAAGTCGCATGCTGCTGCGCAATATGAAAACGTTTGCAGTTCGCCCGCGCCCCGGCGTGCGGTGTTCCATGTTGCGCTGCAGGATGCGCGAGGACAGACGTTCATGTTTACTTCAATCGATCTAAATCGACGAACAGGTATCGGGTCGACCTCCCGCGACGCGGGCCTGTCGGCTCGGATCCCGATCTGCCAACGCCCGCCAAGGAGCCCGTGAACGTGACCTTCCGACGTTGTTTTCCCCTGCGTGCCTTCACGCCCATCGCCTCGCTGGCGTGCGTGATTGCGTTGTCTGCCGCGCCCGCCCTGCAGGCCGCGCCGGCGGCGCTGGAGCGCGAAGTGAACACCTTCATCGGCAGCAAGGATGATGGCAATACCTTCCCGGGCGCCTCGGCGCCGTTCGGCCTGATCCAGGTCAGCCCGATCGGCAGCCATTACGCCGGCTGGCGCTACGACGACGAAAAAATCCGCGGCTTCGGCCATTCGTTCCTGTCCGGTGCGGGCTGCTGGGAGCAGGGCGGTCAGGTCTCGGTGCTGCCGGTCACCGGCACCATCGGGGCAGGCGGCGATTTCGATACGTCCAACCCCAAGGCTTTCGACCACAAGGCCTATGCGTCCACCTATGAGCATGCCGGTGAAGTCGGCCAGGCCGGCTACTACCGCGTGCGCTTGACTGGCTACGGCGGCATCGATGCCGAAGCCACCGCGCGCACCCGCGCCGCCGCCGAACGCTACACCTTCGCCGCCGGACAGAAAGAAGGCCACGTGCTGGTGAATGTCGGACAGGCCAACGAGCGCCATTCGGTGATCGGCAGCGTGGTCGACGTGGTCGGCGACCGCGTGGTGGAAGGCAAGCTGGTCACCAAGAGTTTCTGCGGTGGCCATCAGTACACGACGTGGTTCCGGATCGAGTTCGACCGTCCGTTCACCGCACACGGGGTGTGGGGCGAAGAGCGCGGCCTGCCCGGCGCGCGCCACAGCATGCAAGGCGAGGCCAAGCCGAATGGTGCCTGGCTGACCTTCGACATGGCGCAGGGCCGCGCCGTCACCGCGGTCAGTGCGATCTCGCACGTGGATGCCGAAGGTGCGCGCACCAACCTGCGCAGCGATGGCATGCAGGGCGGCAAGCTGCTCGGCTTCGATGGCATGCGCCGCCTGGCGCAGGACGCCTGGCGCGAAGAACTGTCGACGGTGAAGCTCGACGGGGGCAGCAAGGACGACCGCACGGTGCTGTATACCGCGCTGTACCACGCGCTCCTGCAACCGTTGACGGGCAGCGATGCCGACGGCCGCTATCGTGGCTACGACGATGCGATCCATCGTGCCGACGGCTGGACGTACTACGAGTATTTCTCGCTATGGGATACCTATCGCGCGCAGAACCAGTGGCTGGCGCTGACCCGCCCGCAGGTGGTGCGTGACATCGGCCGCACGCTGCTGGCCATCGATGCACAGGGGGGATGGCTGCCGCGCTGGGGCTATGCCAACTTCGAAACCAACATCATGACCGGCGATCCGGTCACGCCGTTCATGGCCGACCTGTGGCGCTTCGGCGCGCTGGAAGGCCGCGAGCAGGAAGCCTGGTCGGCGCTGCGCCGCAATGCGTTCGACGTGCCGCCGTTGAACTCCCGCGCGGCCGGCCGCTCGGGCAACCCGTCCTACCTGGACAAGGGCTACGTGGTGTATGACCGCGCGTTCCCATCCAAGGGCATGGACGTGGACCCGCACCATGGCGGTTCGGCGACGCTTGAATACGCCTTGGCCGATTGTGCGCTGGCGCAGATGGCCGATGGCCTGGGCCATGCCGCCGACGCGGCGACCCTGCGTGCCCGTGGGCGTAACTGGCGCAACGTGTGGGATGTGTCGGTCCGCGATGACGAGACCGGTTTCACCGGCTTCCCGCGTCCGCGCACCGACGGTGGCCAGTGGTATGCGCCGTCCGACGGCCACTACAGCCCGCGCTCGCACCATGGTTTCCATGAAGGCACCGCCTGGCAGTACCAGTGGCTGGCGCAGCAGGACGTACCGGGCCTGGTGGAGGCGATGCATGGCCGCGAGCAGGCTGGCAAGCGTCTGGATGCGTTCTTCGCGATGGATGCGCTGCTGGCCGATCCGCTGCAGGCCGCGCGCAAGGAATGGGTGGTGGGCCCTTACAGCTATTACAACCAGTACCGCTACAACCCCAACAACGAACCGGACCTGCATGCGCCGTGGATGTACACGCTGATCGGCCAGCCGTGGAAGACCGCCACCGTGGTCCGCGCAGCGCAGCAGTTGTTCACCAACGCCCCGAACGGGGTGACCGGCAACGATGACCTGGGCACGATGTCGGCCTGGTACCTGTTCAGTGCGCTGGGCCTGTATCCGGCGGTGCCCGGCAGTGGTGAGTTCCTGCTGCACGCGCCGCGCTTTGCCAAGGTGGATGTGGCGCTGGGCAACGGCCGCACGCTGAAACTGCGCGCCCCCGGCGCGGACGGTCGCACGCTGCAGTACGTGCAGGGCGTGGAAGTGGATGGCGCCGCGCAGTCCGCGGTGTGGCTGGACTGGGAAGCGCTGCGCGCTGGCCCGACCCTGCAGTGGTCGCTCGGCACGCAGGCGCCGGAACAGGGCTGGGGCACGGCGGTCAATGACCTGCCGGTCTCGTTCTGCGCCGCACCCGGCAGCGTCCTGAAGTGAGGCATTCGGCCGCCCGTGCTGCGCATGACCGTGCACGCGCGGCTGGGGCCGTTATGATTCAGGTACCTATCCAGAGCTCAGGGTCCATTACAGGATGAATGACGCCACCGGCAGCAAGGGGCCGCGCAAAAGCGGCGACCGCGCGGTCACCGTGACCGACATCGCACGCGCGATCGGCGTGTCACGGGCGACCGTGTCGCTGGTGCTGCGTGGCAGCCCGCTGGTGAACGTGGATACGCGCGCCAAGGTGGAGGCCGAACTGCGCCGCCAGCGCTATGTGTACAACCGCGCGGCGGCCAACCTGCGCCGGCGCACATCCTCCAGCGTGGCGCTGGTGATCAACGACCTGTCCAACCCGTTCTTCGCCGAGTTCGCCGCCGGCGTCGACGAAGCACTGGGCGACCAGGGCTACGTGACCCTGCTCGGCAGCACCGGCGAATCACCACAGCGCCAGCAGGCGGTGCTGGGCACGCTGATGGAGCACACCCCGGCCGGATTGATCCTGTCACCGGCCGAAGGCAGCGATACCGCGCAGGTGCGCCAGGCGCTGGGCCCGACCGCCAACGTGCTGTTGTTCAACCGTGCGCTGGCCGGCGCTGACTGGGATTTCCTTGCGCTGGACAACCAGCAGGGGGCCTACCTGGCGACCCGCCACCTGATCGAACGCGGTCACCGCGAAATCGCCTTCTTCGGTGGCCACGCCGATTCCAGTTCCTGCGAACAACGCCGTGCCGGCTACCAGCAGGCACTGGGCGAGGCCGGCCTGTCGGTCACGCCGCAGTGGCTGATCGAATCGGCGCCGAACCGCCTGGAAGCCGCGCGGCGGGTCGACGAACTGTTCGTCGGTGGTGGGCGGCCCAGTGCGGCGGTCTGCTACAACGATACCGTCGCGCTGGGGCTGATGCTGGGCCTGACCTCGCGCGGGATCCGTCCCGGCGGCGACTTCGCCGTCACCGGTTTCGATGACATTCCCGAAGCGGCCGTCGCCGTGCCGCCGTTGACAACCCTCACCGTTGATCCGCGGGCGCGCGGACGCCAGGCCGCCGAGCTGCTGCTGCAGCGTGTGCAGACCCCGGATGCGCCGCCGCAGCGTACCGTTGCCCCCGTGCAGCTGCGCATACGCGAAAGCAGCGCCGCCCGCCCGAACTGATTCCCCTTCCCCATTCAACCTACGCGCACCGAGGCGCGAACCCGCATGCCGATTTCATCAACGCCCCGTTTGAACACCACGCCCGGGCAAGGCGCACCACCGGTCAACACCCGCATGGCGCTGGGCGTGGCCACCACCATCTTCTTCATGTGGGGCTTCCTGACCTGCCTCAATGACATCCTCATTCCACACCTGAAGGCGGTGTTCGAACTGAATTACGCGCGCGCGATGCTGGTGCAGTTCACCTTCTTCGGCGCCTACTTCCTGATGTCCCTGCCGGCCGGTCGGCTGGTGGCCCACCTGGGGTACAAGAAAGGCATCGTGGCCGGCCTGTTGATCGCCGGCGTAGGCGCGCTGGGCTTCTGGCCCGCCGCCGAGCTGCGCGAGTACAGCGCCTTCCTGGGCGCGCTGTTCGTCCTGGCCACCGGCATCACCGTGCTGCAGGTGGCCGCCAACCCGTACGTGGCGCTGCTGGGTCCGGTGGAAACCAGTTCCAGCCGCTTGACCCTCGCCCAGGCACTGAACTCGCTGGGTACGGCGATCGCGCCGATCTTCGGCGGACTGTTGATCCTCGGCAACACGGTCAAGAGTGCCGATGAGATCAACGCGCTGTCGGTGGCCGAACAGGCCGCTTACCGTGCAGCCGAGGCGCAGTCGGTGCAGGGCCCCTACATCGGCCTGGCGATCGCCCTGGCGCTGCTGGCGCTGTTCGTTTACCTGTTCCGCCTGCCGACGCTGAGCGAGAGCACCGAGAAGGTCGATGATGGCCCTCAGCAGAGCTACGGCGCGGCCCTGCGCCACCGCCACCTGCTGTTCGCGGTGCTGGGCATCTTCTTCTACGTGGGTGCCGAAGTCTCCATCGGCAGTTTCCTGGTCAACTACCTGTCGATGCCCACCATCGGTGGCTTCACCGAACAGCAGGCCACCCATTACGTGTCCGCCTACTGGACGATGGCGATGATCGGTCGCTTCGCCGGCTCGGCGCTGCTGACCCGCTATTCGCCGCGGCACATGCTGGCCCTGTTCGCCGGCATCAACGTCGTGCTGCTGGGTGCCACGATGGCCAGTTCGGGCCAGGTCGCGCTGTACTCGGTGGTGGCCATCGGCCTGTTCAATTCCATCATGTTCCCGACCATCTTCGCGCTCGGCATCGAACGCCTGGGCCCACTGACCAACAAGGCCTCCAGCCTGTTGATCATGGCCATCGTCGGTGGCGCGCTGGTGCCGTACCTGCAGGGCGTGCTGGCCGACCACATCGGTCTGCAGCCGAGCTTCATCCTGCCGCTGCTGTGCTATGGCTACGTCATCTTCTTCGGTCTGGTGGGCGCCCGCCTGCCGGCTGCCACGACCCGCGGAGGCTGATGCAGATGGGCACCATTGTCTGTTTCGGCGAGATTTTGATCGATCTATTAGCGCAGCCACCGGCCTCGCCGGCCGAGCCGCGCGCGTTCCTGCAATACGCCGGTGGCGCGCCGGCCAACGTCGCGGTGGCCGCCGCGCGGCTGGGCGTGGATACCCAGTTCGTGGGCATGCTGGGACGGGACATGTTCGGCGATTTCCTCGCCGACAGCCTGCAGCAGCACGGCGTGGGCATCGACTACATCGCGCGTACCGATGCGGCCAAGACGGCGCTGGCATTCGTCGCGCTGGATCCGCATGGCGAGCGCAGTTTCAGCTTCTACCGGCCGCCGGCGGCGGACCTGCTGTTCCGCGCCGAGCATTTCCAGGCAGCCTGCTTTGCGCAGGCACGCTGCTTCCACGTCTGTTCCAACAGCCTGACCGAAGCGGCCATCGCGCAGGCGACGTTCGAGGGCATGCAGCGTGCGCGCGCGGCCGGTGCACTGGTCAGCCTGGACCTCAACCTGCGCCCGGCCCTGTGGCCGGCCGACGCCGATCCGCTGCCGACGCTGTGGCAGGCGCTGGCGCTGGCAGACGTGGTCAAGCTGTCGCGCGAAGAGCTGGATTTCCTTGCCGCACCGCTGGGCGACGACGGCGCCGCGCAGGTCCTGCAACGGCTGTTTGCCGCGCAGGCGCGCTGGGTGGTGGTCACCGATGGCGCCGCCGCACTGCGCTGGTACACGCGCAGCGCGCAGGGCCAGGCCACCAGCTTCCGTGTGGTCACCGTGGACAGTACCGCTGCGGGCGATGCCTTCGTCGGCGGCCTGCTGACCGCGCTGATCGAGCGCGGCGTGGATGCCGCCAGCCTGCCGGCGTTCTGCAGCGATGAAGCCGCCATGCGCGAGGTGCTTCGCTTTGGCGCTGCGGTGGGCGCGCTGGCGGTGACCCGCAAGGGCGCATTCGCGGCCATGCCCTCGCGCGATGAAGTCAACGAACTGCTGCTGCAAACCGAGGAATCGCACTGATGACCCAGACTCCGGACTTCCGTTCGCCGGCTTTCCTGCGCGGCCACATCGCCCACACGATGGCGTTCTACCATCCGCGTTGCATCGATCCGAACGGTGGCTTCTTCCATTACTTCCGTGACGACGGCAGCGTCTACGACGCAGGGCATCGCCATCTGGTGAGCAGCACGCGTTTCCTCTTCGACTACGCCATGGCCTACCGCGAGTTCGGTGATGCCGCTTATCTGGACGGGGTCAAGCATGGCGTGCGCTACCTGCGCGAGGTGCATCGCAACCCGGCCACCGGCGGCTATGCCTGGACGCTGCGCGATGGCGTGGTGGAAGACGCTACCAACCACTGCTACGGCGTCGCCTTCGTGCTGCTGGCGTACAGCTGCGCGCTGAAGGCGGGCATCGAAGAAGCGCGTGGCTGGATGGAGGAGACCTGGCAGCTGCTGGAAACGCGGTTCCATGAGCCGGCGCACGGTCTGTACCGTGACGAAGCCGATGCGCAGTGGAACTTCAGCGGTTACCGCGGGCAGAACGCCAACATGCACATGTGCGAGGCGATGCTGGCCGCGTTCGAGAGCAGCGGCGAGCAGCGCTACCTGGATCGCGCGCTGCAGCTGGCCGACATCATGACCCGGCGGCAAGCCGCCAAGGCAGACGGGCTGGTGTGGGAGCACTACGACAGCGACTGGAACATCGATTGGAACTACAACCTGGATGATCCAAAGCACCTGTTCCGTCCGTGGGGCTTCCAGCCGGGTCACCAGACCGAGTGGGCCAAGCTGTTGCTGATCCTGGATCGCCATGTACAGGCGGACTGGCTGGTGCCGATGGCGCGCCATCTGTTCGACGTGGCGGTGGAACGCAGCTGGGACAACGAGCGCGGTGGGTTGTATTACGGCTTCGCGCCGGATGGCAGCGTCTGCGACGACGACAAGTATTTCTGGGTGCAGGCGGAGTCGCTGGCGACCGCGGCGGTGCTGGCACAGCGCACGGGTGATGCGGTGTACTGGGAGTGGTACGACCGTTTGTGGGCGTATGCGTGGGAGCACTTCGTGGACCATGAATACGGTGCGTGGTTCCGCATCCTGGATGCGGACAACCGCAAGTACAGCGATGAGAAGAGCCCGGCCGGGAAGGTGGATTACCACACGATGGGCGCGTGCCATGAGGTGTTGAACGTGGTGCGTTCCGGAGCCGGAGCTGCGGCGCCTGTTTGATTTCGGGTAGCGGCGGCGGGGAGGCCTGCGCAGGACACCCCGCAAGTACGTCCCTGTAGGCTCGTTTCCGCCCGTGCGGGGCGCCAACGGTCCTGCGCGGGCCTCCCCGCCGCAGCCCAGCCGGATTCCCGCGTGCGCGGCGGGTTCAGAGCCAGACACTTACGGTGTGGGGCTTTCCAGGCGGAATCATTGTTGCGACGGGGTGTTCGGATGCGGATCTGGAATGCGTGGGTGCGGTTCGGTGCGGTAGTGCTGGCGTGTCTGTTGCCGGTGCTGGCACAGGCCGGTGTGCTGCAGGCACGCTGGGAGTTCCGGCTGCTGCCGGGTGGGGCGCAGGTGGCCGTGCATCCGGAAGCGGCAGGCTGGGGCGCAGCGCAGGTGCCGGGCAGTGTGCATACCGATCTGCTGGCCGCCGGCTTGATCCGCGACCCGTATGTCGGTGCGCCGGAAGCGCAGCTGCAGTGGATCGGGCTGGCGGATTGGGAATATCGCGCTGGCTTCGATGTGGATCCGGCGACGCTGGCGCGGCCGCACGCCGAGCTGGTGTTCGAAGGGCTCGATACCTTCGCCGAAGTGGAACTCAACGGCCAGCCGTTGCTGCGCGCAGACAACGCGCACCGGACGTGGAAGGCGCGCGTCGAAGGTCGCCTGCAGTCGCGGGGCAACGTGGTGCGCATCGTCTTCCGTTCGCCGATCACCCGGTTGCTGCCGGCCGTGCAGGCGATGCCGCACAAGATCGCGGGCAACTATCCCTCGCCTTATGGCGACGAGCCGCGCGATGCGATGGTCGGCAATTTCGTGCGCAAGCCGGCCTACCATTTCGGTTGGGACTGGGGGCCGCGCTATGTCACCGCAGGCGTGTGGAGGCCCGTACGGCTGGAGGCGTGGGGCGCACAACGGGTGACCGACCTGGCCATGCGCACCGAGGCGCTGGATGCAAACCTCGCCGCGCTGACCGCTCTGGTCGAGGTCGAACATGCCGGCGCCGACGCGACGTTGCCACTGCGGCTGGAGGTGCGCGATCCGGACGGCAAGGCTGTGGTGCGGATAGTTCGCGATGTCCGGGTGAAGGCGGGAAGGCAGACGCTGCAGGTGCCGTTGCAGGTCCCGAAGCCGCGTCGCTGGTGGCCGGCCGGGCAGGGCGCGCAGGACCGCTACAGCGTGCAGGTCACGCTGGGTGCGGGCGACGATCCGGCACTGCAGGCCAGCCGACGGATCGGCCTGCGCAGCGTGGAGCTGCGGCGCGGCAAGGATGCCCAGGGTGGCCAGGGCTTCGCCTTCGTGATCAACGGGCGCGAGGTGTTCGCCAAGGGGGCCAACGTGATCCCCTTCGATGCGTTCCCCGCACGCGTGGACACCGCCCGCCTGCGCACCATCCTCACCGCCGCACGCGATGCCAACATGAACATGCTGCGCAACTGGGGCGGCGGTTACTACGAAGACGAGGCGTACTTCGAGCTGGCAGACGAGCTCGGGCTGATGGTATGGCAGGACTTCATGTTCGGCGGCGGCATGCAGCCGGGGTTCGATCCGGCGTTCCGGCAGAGCGTGGTCGCCGAGGCCCGCGACAACGTACGGCGGCTGCGCCACCACCCCAGCATCGTGCTGTGGTGTGGCAACAACGAAGAAGAAACGGCTTGGAAGGATTGGGGGCATGGCCGCGATCTTGGAAAGGCCGACCCTGCGTTCGCCGCCCGCGTGTGGCAGGGCTACGTGGACCTGTTCGGGCATGACCTGCGCGCGGTCGTGGCCGAACAGGGCCTGGGTGTCCCGTACTGGTCCAGCTCGCCCAGCAACGACCTGGATGACAAGGCCAACGACTCCACCCGCGGTGACAAGCATTACTGGCAGGTGTGGGGCAATCCGGCATTGCCGGTCGGCGCCTACCTGAAAGAAACGCCGCGCTTCATGTCCGAGTATGGCCTGCAGTCCTGGCCGTCGCAGGCCATGGTCGACCGCTTCGCCACGCGTGCCGAGCAGCGCATCGACAGTCCGGTGATCCAGGCCCACCAGAAATTCATGGCCGGGCAGGGCAACGAACGGCTGCTGCATTACATCCGGCTCGGCTATGGCGAGCCGGCTGATTTCCCCGCGTTCCTGTACCTGTCCCAGGTGATGCAGGCTGAAGGCATCCAGCTGGCTGCACTGCACCACCGGGCATCGCGTCCCTACACCATGGGTTCGCTGTACTGGCAGCTCAATGATGTGTGGCCGGGTGCATCGTGGTCGGGAATGGACCACGACGGCAACTGGAAGGGGCTGCATTTCCAGGCACGTCGCTTCTTCGCCGACCTTGCCGTCGCGGCGCTGCGCGATGACGGGATGACCCGCGTGAGCCTGCTCAACGATACTGCGCAGCCTCACCCAGTGCGCTGGCGGCTGCGGGTGATGGACCTGCAGGGGCAGGTGCTGGGTACGCAGGAACAGGCGGTGGTGCTGGCGCCGGGATCAGCGACCGAGGTCGGGCGTTTCAGCGATGCGCGCCTGCTGGGTGGGGCGGATCCGGCGCGCACGATTGCGGTGGTGGAACTGCTGCAGGACCAGCGGCTGCTGTCGCGGCAGGTGGTCGGCTTCGTCGAGGCGCGCGATCAGGCGTTGCAGCCCGGCCAGCTGCAGGCAAGCCTGCAGGGCGAGGGCGATGCGCTCGAAGTGGTGCTGCAGGCACGCGGGCTGGTGCGCGCGGCATGGATCGGATTCGGGGCAAACGAAGCGGTGCTGGAGGACAACCTGCTGGACCTGCTGCCGGGCGAGCGCCGGGTGCTGCGTGTGCGCTCGGCCAGTGACGCCCGGACGCTGCGCGCGGCACTGCGCGTGCAGACCCTGGGCGACGTGCTGGAAGGGAGTCGGTAGCGCCGAGCCATGCTCGGCGGCTGTGCGCGGGAAGGCCCCCGCCGAGCACGGCTCGGCGCTACCAGGGCTTGGCCGCGCGGCTCGCTCAGAGCATGATCTGCGGCCGTGCGCGGGAGGGCCCCGCCGAGCACGGCCCGGCGCTGCCAGGGCCTGGCCGGCGCCGCTCGCTCAGAGCGTGATCTGCTGGAAATTCTCTACCCGTTCATGGCCGTGCGTGGCCTCGCCGCTGCGCGGCAGCGGGTAGTCGTCCAGGCGGTCCAGCAGGCGGGTCTGCAGGCCGGCTTCGCGCGCCGCATCGAGCTCTTCCACCACGTCGGACAGGAACACGATCCCAGCGGCGGGAACACCGATGGCCGCCACGATACGGCGGTAGCTGTCCGCCTCGCGCTTGCCGCCGATTTCGGTATCGAACCAGCCGGAGACCAGCGCCGTCAGGTCACCGGCTTCGCTGAAGCCGAAGAACTGCTTCTGTGCCGGCACCGAGCCGGAGGAATACACGTACAGCGGCAGCCCTGCGGCATGCCAGCCCTTCAGCACTGCGGCGACTTCCGGATAGAAGTGCGCCTTGTAGTCACCGTTGCGGTAACCGGATTCCCAGATCATGCCCTGCAGCGCCTTCAGCGCCGTGTGCTTGCGATCCTGGTCGATCCAGCCCTGCAGCGTTTCTGCCACCACGCTGTCCTGGCAGGCGCCACCGATCTCGGTGGCCACCGCATCCAGCCAGCGCCGGACCTGCGGCTCGTTGCCATGGGCGGCGATGAAGCCGGGCAGCGCCTGGCGTGCATACGGGAACAGCACGTTCTTGACGAACGAGATGCTGCTGGTGGTGCCTTCGATATCGGTGAGGATGACGCGCGGCTGCATGGATATTCAGGCCTGGGTAGGGACGTAACGGGGGAACTTCTGCGCGATGTCGGTGCCGGTGAAATGACCGACCCAGCCATCGGCTTCAGTAAAGAAGCGGATCGCCACGAAGCTCGGTTCATCGCCCATGTCGAACCAATGGTTGACGCTGTCCGGCACGGCGATCAGGTCGTCCTTCACGCACTCGATCTCGTAGACCTTGTCGCCCACGTGCAGGGTGAACAGGCCGGAGCCTGCGACGAAGAAGCGGACTTCGTCTTCCTTGTGGAAATGCTCGTCGAGGAACTTCTTCCGCAGTTCTGCACGGTTCGGGTTGTCCGGCGCGATCGATGCGACATCCACGCTCTTGAACCCGCGTTCGGCGACCAGCCGGTCGATGTCGGTGCGGTAAGCGGCGAAAACCTCTTCCTGGCTGGCGCCCGGGGCGACCGGCTGGCTGGCCTGCCAGCGCTCGAAGGTGACGCCGATCTTCTGCAGTTCGGCAGCGATCAGCGCGCCGTCCTGGGAGACCAGCAACGGGGCGTCGGGGGCGGTGTCGTTGTAGATGCGCAGTCGGCTCATGGCGGCAGCTTGGACGTCGGGGGGACGGGTAGGGTAGCAGCGTGGCGCGGCGGGGTCAGATTTCCATCGGCCATGTGAGCGCTCCGGATTCAGCCTCGCAGGCGGCGCAGTTCCAGTTCACAGTGGAACAGGAACTCGAACGCCTCCAGGTGGCGGCGTGCTTCGGCCATGTCGCGGCCCCAGGCGTACAGGCCGTGGCCGTCGATCAGGTAGCCCCACAGGCACTGAGTATCCAGCAGCGCGTCGACCTGGGCGGCCAGCACGTCCATGTCCTGCGTGTTGGCGAACACCGGCGCGTCGATGGCCATCTCATGGGTGCTGTTGCCGGCGAAGGCCTTCAGCAGCTCGTAGCCTTCCAGCCGGATGTGGCCCTGGGGTGCGTACAGCCGCGAGGCGATGGTCTGCACTGGAGAATGGGTGTGCAGCACGCAGCCGACTTCGGGGAAGCGGCGATACAGCTGGGTATGCAGCAGCGTTTCGGCAGACGGGCGCAGCGGCCGGCCGACGGCCTTGCCGTCGAAGTCCACCACCATGATGTCGTCTTCGATCAGGCGGCCCTTGTCACGGCCGGACACGGTGATCGCCGCATGCTGGTCATCCAGCCGATGCGAGAAGTTGCTGCTGGTCGCGGGCGTCCAGCCGGCCTGGGCCAGCTCGCGGATGTTGTCGATCAGCAGCTGCGCCAGTTCGCTCAGGCGCTGGCTGTCATACGGAAAAAGGGGCGCGTTCATGCGCCCCATTCTATCCGGTCCCGCCGGGCAGGGCGCGTGCCTGCCCCGGCAGTGACGGCCGCTGGCCGTTGGTGGGTGACGACCGTTGGTCGTCACGCTGTCGCTTGCCGCTGCGCTCGCCGAGCATGCCCCGGCGCTACCAACCCATGGCGTGGCGCTACCCGCTGCCTGTTACCGGCGCAGGCGGCTGTGGCGGAAGCCGTAACCGAAGTAGATCGCGAAACCGACCGCTGTCCACACGCCCATCAGCATCCAGTTGTGGAACGTCATGGCCGACAGCAGTGCCATGCAGCTCAGCACGCCCAGGCTGCAGACCAGCCAGGCACCGCGGATGCGGAACGGCCGCGGCAGGTCCGGCTGGGTGCGGCGCAGTACCAGCACGCCGGCGCACACCGCGGCGAAGGCGATCAGGGTGCCCATCGAGGTCAACTCGCCCAGCACGTCCAACGGAAACAGCGCGGCCAGCAGGGCGATGCCGATGCCGGTGATCACCGTGTTGATGTGCGGAGTGCGGTACTTCGGGTGGATCTTGGTGAACAGGGGCGGCAACAGGCCGTCTCTGCCCATGATCATGAAGATGCGCGGCTGGCCGATGATCATCACCAGCACCACCGAGGACAGGCCGACCAGCGCACCGATTTCCACCACCACGCGCAGCCAGCCCAGGGACGGGTGGGCGGCCACCGCAGTCACCACCGGCTCATCGGTGCCCAGCAGCGTGTACGGCACCAGGCCGGTCATGACCGCCGCCATGGCGATGTACAGGATGGTGCAGATCACCAGCGAGAGCATCATGCCGATCGGCATGTCACGCTGCGGACGGTGCGATTCCTGGGCCGCCACCGAGACCGCCTCGAAGCCGATGTAGGCGAAGAACACCATCGCCGCACCGCGCAGCACGCCTTCCATGCCGAACTGGCCGGGGCCGGTGTTTTCAGGGATGAACGGCTGCCAGTTGGACGTGTCCACGTACTTCCAGCCCACCGCGATGACCAGCACGATCAGGCCGGTTTTCAGGATCACCATGGCCATGTTCATCGCCGAGGACTTGCGGATGCCGACGTAGCACAGCCAGGTCAGCAGCAGCACCAGGATCGCAGCGGGGATGTTGGCGATCGCCCCGGTGGGGCGCAGCTGGCCGTCCAGTGGCGCGCTGACCAGCGCGGCGGGCAGGTGGATGTCGAAATGGCTGAGCAGGCTGAGGAAGTAGCCGGTCCAGCTGACCGCCACCGCCGAGGCGGAGACGCCGTATTCCAGCACCAGCATCCAGCCGATGAACCACGCCGCCAGCTCACCGAAGGTGGCATAGGTGTAGCTGTAGGCACTGCCGGAAACCGGCACCATCGCGGCGAATTCGGCGTAGGCCAGCGCGCAGAAACCACAACAGATGGCGGCCAGCACGAAGGACAGCATGATCGCCGGTCCGGCATGGTTGGCGGCGGCCTGGCCGGTGATGACGAAGATGCCGCCGCCGATCACCGCGCCGATGCCCAGTGCGGTCAGGCCCCAGGGCCCCAGCGTACGGGTGAGGCTGAGGCCGTTGGCATCTTCGTGGGCGGCGTGCGGGTGCTTGGTGGCCCACAGTTGCTTGAGCATGGGTGTGTGTTCTTGTGGGTGCGTGCAGGCAACCGGTGCCTGCGGAATGTGCCGGTATCAAAGCAGACGGGCCGGCGAGGGCCGACCCGTCAATGTATCAGGAGGACTTGGCCAGCTTGCTGTTGCGCATGCCGTAGCCGAAGTAGATCAACAGCCCCAGCACGGTCCAGCCGACGAACAGGTGCCAGTGTTCGCGGAAGGCCATGGCGAACAGGGTAAGGCACGCCAGCGCACCCAGCGGACAGATCAGCCAGGCCATCGGCACGCGGAACGGACGCACCAGTTCCGGACGGGTGTAGCGCAGCACCAGCACGCCGACGCAGACCGTGGCGAAGGCCAGCAGGGTGCCCATCGACACCAGTTCACCGAGCACGTTCAGCGGCATCATGCCGGCCAGTGCCGCGGCGATGACACCGACGATTATGGTGGCCACGTACGGCGTCTTGAAGCGCGCATGGACTTTGCCCAGGAAGCCTGGCAGCAGGCCGTCGCGGGAAATCGTGTAGGCGATGCGGGTCTGGCCCATCATCATCACCAGGATCACCGAGGACAGACCAGCGATGGCGCCGATCTCCACGGCGGTTTTCAGCCATGCCAGCTGCGGATAGGCTTCCAGCGCGGTGGCGACCGGCTTGGCGGTTCCCAGCTGCTGGTAAGGCAGCAGGCCGGTCAGCACCAGGCATACGATCACGTAGATCACGGTGCAGACGGCCAGCGAGCCGAGCAGGCCGATCGGCATGTTGCGTTGTGGGTCCTTGGTCTCGCCGGCGGCGGTGGACACCGCATCGAAGCCGATGAAGGCGAAGAACACGATCGAGCCGGCGCGCAGTACGCCACTCCAGCCGAACTCACCGAAGGTGCCGGTGTTCTCCGGGATGAAGGGTTGCCAGTTGGCGGTGTCGATGTGCGAGGCGCCAAAGCCGATGAAGAGGCAGATCACGCTGACCTTGATGGCGACGATGATGCCGTTGACGAAGGACGACTGGGAAATGCCCACGTACAGCAGCCCGGTCATCACCGCCACGATCAACACCGCCGGCAGGTTGAACAGCTGCCCCGAGGAGACGAACCGGCCGCCTTCCCAGGCGATGGGCGCCGAGCTGAGGGCGGCCGGGAAGGGCATGTCCAGCGTAGTGGTCACGAAGCTCAGCAGATAGGCCGACCAGGCAACGGCAACCGACGCGGAGGCAAACAGGTACTCCAGCACCAGGCACCAGCCGATGAACCAGGCCATGCCTTCGCCCAGCGTGGCATAGGAATAGGAATAGGCACTGCCGGATACCGGCATCATCGCGGCGAACTCGGCATAGCACAGGCCGGCCAGTGCGCAGGCCAGGCCAGCGGCCACGAAGGACAGGGTGACGGCGGGGCCGGCATGGAACGCCGCGGCCTGGCCGGTCATCACGAAGATGCCCGCACCGATCACCGCGCCGATGCCGAGCAGGATCAGGTGTTTTGCCGTGAGCGTCCGTTTCAGGGTGGCTTCGCCGTCCAGGCGGCCTTCGATGGGTTCGCCAGCGTCAACGTGCCCGGCTGGCTCAACCGGTTTGACCCTCAACAGAGCTTTCAGCATGCGGTACTTCCCTAAGTGGTCGTTGATTGGCCGGCGATGCGTTGCCGCCGGCGCGTATGGTTGGTGAAGGCCATGCGAATGGCTCGCTGTACCTTAGCCAAAGCTGAAGGTGATGCACAAGCCGCATGTGCAATATTTTCTGGCGATAATGGCCGATACTTTTGCTGAACGCGTGCCGGACATGTCGGAAACTGTCGCAACCCTTGGCCTGCTTGACGATGCGTTGCGTCAACTGCTTCGCCGATACGCGCTTGAAGTGCCTGTGCAGGGCGCATTGGCTGACGAATTCAGCACACTTCTCGATGATCCGCTGGATCCGTTTTTTCGCGAGCGGCTGCAAGGCCATTTCACCGGAAGCGCGTGGCTGGTCAGCGCCGACGGGCAACGGGTTCTACTGACCCACCACCGCAAGCTGGACCGATGGCTGCAGCTGGGTGGGCATGCCGATGGCGATCACGACCTGGCGCGGGTGGCCTTCAATGAAGCCGAGGAAGAATCCGGGCTGTCCGGGCTGTCACTGGACGATCCGGCGATCTTCGATCTGGACAAGCATTGGATCCCGGAGCGTCACGACGTGCCGGGGCATTGGCACTACGACGTGCGTTTCGTGATCCGCGCGGGCGCTTCGGAAGCCTTCGCGATCAGCGAAGAGTCGCTGGCGCTGGCCTGGCGCGACATCGCCCCGATCGCCGCCGACCCGCAGGCGGATGAATCGCTGCGGCGGATGGCCCGCCGCTGGCTGAGCCGCGGGTAGCGCCGAGCCGTGCTCGGCGAACGCTATCCGGTCGCGCCGGCAAAGAGCCGCCGAGCATGGTTCGGCGCTACCGATCCGCTGGTCAGCTGTACAGCACGCGGGTGCGCAGGGTACCGGGGATGGCGGCCAGTTCATCGCGTACCGCGCCGGCCTGCTCCACGCTGGCGGTGATGTCGATCACCACGTAGCCCACCTTCGCGTCGGTGCGCAGGAACTGGCCGTCGATGTTGACGTTGTGGCGCGAGAAGATTTCGTTGACCTTGGACAGCACGCCCGGCACGTTGCGGTGGATGTGCAGCAGGCGCAGGCTGCCGTCGTGCTCGGGCAGGGTGACTTCGGGGAAATTGACCGCGGTCAGCGTGCTGCCGTTGTCGCTGTAGCGGACCAGCTTGGCCGCCACTTCGATGCCGATGTTGTCCTGCGCTTCCAGCGTGCTGCCGCCCACGTGCGGGGTCAGGATCACGTTGTCGTGCGCGGTCAGCGGGGAGTCGAAGAGGTCGCCGTTGCCCTTGGGTTCCACCGGGAACACGTCCAGTGCCGCACCGCCGATGTGCCCGGAGCTGAGCGCTGCATCCAGCGCCGCGATGTCGACGATCGTGCCGCGCGCGGCGTTGATCACATGCGCGCCGCGGCGCATCTTCGCCAGTTCCGCCGCGCCGATCATCCACTGCGTGGCGGGGGTCTCCGGCACGTGCAGGGTGATGATGTCCGAGCGTTCCAGCAGGTCGTCCAGGCTGATCGCGGCGCGCGCGTTGCCCAGCGCCAGCTTGGCTTCCACGTCGTGGAAGATCACCTGCAGGCCCAGTGATTCGGCCAGTACGCCGACCTGGGTGCCGATATGGCCGTAGCCGATGATGCCCAGCGTCTTGCCGCGTACTTCGTGGCTGCCGGCAGCCGATTTGGACCAGCCACCGCGGTGGCATTCGGCGTTCTTCTGCGGGATGCCGCGGGTCAGCATGATGGCTTCGGCGATCACCAGTTCGGCCACGCTGCGCGTGTTGGAGTAGGGCGCGTTGAACACCGGGATGCCGGCCAGTTCAGCCGCGTCCAGGTCGACCTGGTTGGTGCCGATGCAGAAGCAGCCCACGGCGATCACGCGCTTGGCCTCGGCCAGCACCTCGGCCGACAGCTGGCTGCGCGAGCGGATGCCGACGATGTGGGCTTCGGCGATGCGCGCCTTCAGCTCGTCTTCGGGCAGCGCTTTGGAATGCAGTTCGATCTGGCTGTAGCCGGCCGCAGTGAACACGTCCACGGCGGTCTGGCTGACCCCCTCCAGCAACAACACGCGGATATCCTGCTTGGGGTAGGAGGTCTTCTTCGGCGACATGGGACGGCACGGCCAGTGGGGCAAGGGCTGATCACTATGCCAGATGCGGCTGCCCATGGTGCACTGCGGAATTGGTTGCAGACGTAGCCATTGCTGATCGCGCGCAGGGCTGGACGCTGGACGGCGGCACTGGCACGCTTTCCCGTTCTGCCTGTGTCTGCCTGGACTGCCATGACCGATCCCCGCGTTGCCTCCCTCCAGCAGGCCGTTCCCGACCTGCGCCTGAAGACCGACGCGGCTGATCTGGAGCATTACGGGCGCGATTGGACCCGGCGCTGGACCCCGGCACCATTGGCCATCGCGCTGCCGGCCAGCGTGGAAGAGGTGCAGGCGGTAATGCGCTGGAGTGCTGCCGAAGGCGTGGCGGTGGTGCCGTCGGGCGGACGTACCGGCCTGTCCGGTGGTGCGGTGGCGGCCAACGGCGAACTGGTGCTGAGCCTTGAGCGCATGAACAAGGCGCTGGGTTACGACGCGGTGGACCGGACCCTGGTGGTGCAGGCGGGCATGCCGCTGGAGTCGCTGCACAACGCGGCGCTGGAGCACGGGCTCATCTACCCGGTGGATTTCGCTGCGCGCGGGTCCTGCTCGATCGGCGGCAACATCGCCACCAATGCCGGCGGTATCCGGGTGATCCGC
Source organism: Stenotrophomonas sp. Bg11-02 (assembly GCF_002836635.1). Lineage (NCBI taxonomy): Bacteria > Pseudomonadati > Pseudomonadota > Gammaproteobacteria > Lysobacterales > Lysobacteraceae > Stenotrophomonas > Stenotrophomonas sp. Bg11-02. The sequence goes on along the minus strand of NZ_PJAY01000065.1, from coordinate 3,737 downwards.
TACGGCAATACCCGCGAGTGGATTGCCGGGCTTAAGGTTGTCACCGCTGACGGTGAGCTGCTGGAGCTCAACAAGGGCCTGATCAAGAACTCCAGCGGGTATGACTTCCGCCAGCTGCTGATCGGCTCGGAGGGTACGCTGGGGGTGATCGTGGAAGCCACGGTGAAGCTGACCGATCCGCCGCCGGCCAGCAACGTGATGCTGCTCGCCGTGCCCAGCTTCGAGGTGCTGATGCAGGTGTTCGCTGCGTTCCGTGCGCGGCTGCAGCTGCAGGCCTTCGAGTTCTTCACCGCCCAGGCACTGAAGCACGTGCTGGCGCATGGCGCGCAGGCGCCGTTCGACCAGGTGCATCCGTATTACGTGGTGACCGAATTCGCCGCCGGTGACGAGGCGCAGGAAGCCGCGGCGATGGCGGCGTTCGAAGACTGCATGGGCAATGGCTGGGTCAGCGACGGGGTGATCAGTGCCAGTGACGCCCAGGCCGCGCAGTTGTGGCGCCTGCGCGAGGGCATCACCGAGGCGGTCGCGCGTTACAAGCCGTACAAGAACGACGTGTCGGTGCGGATTTCGGCGATGCCGGCGTTCCTCGCCGAAACCCAGACGCTGATCACCCAGGCTTACCCGCAGTTCGACGTCGTGTGGTTCGGCCACATCGGCGATGGCAACCTGCACATCAACGTGCTCAAGCCCGATGACACCGGCGATGCGGAGTTCCTGCAGCAGTGCGAGCAGGTGACCAAGCTGCTGGCGCAGGTGCTGGCACGCTTCGATGGCAGCATCTCCGCCGAGCACGGCATCGGGCTGGTCAAGAAAGCCTACCTGGACAGCACCCGCGGGCCGGCCGAAATCGGCTTGATGAAGGCGGTCAAGCGCGCGTTTGATCCGCAAGCCCGGCTGAATCCCGGCAAGGTCTTTGATCTCTGAGCTGCCGTTTGCGTCATGGGTCGGGTACGCTCTGCACGTACCCTTCACGAGCAAAACCATGATCTCCCGACTGCCTTCGCTGCTGGTTCCCGTTGCCCTGTCCCTGTTGGTGCTGCCACTGGCTGCGGGTGCGTCCAGTTTCGCCGGAACTTCGGCGGGCTCGGCCTCCGGTGCGTCGTCGAATTCGTCGGGCAGCAGCTCCGGCGATGACAAGGTGATCCTGGCTGCGCGCGATGATGCGGCCGCCTTTGTTGCCAGCGATGGCCAGATCCGTGGCGCCCGCCTGCAGGCGGCGCTGGTCCACCTGCGCGAGCAGGATGCGGCGGCCCGCGCAACCAGCGACCTCGCGCTGGCCCAGGCGTTGCTCGCGCGCTGATGCCGATGCGCCGCCGCGCGTGGTTGGCGTGGTGGCTGCTGTGCGTGGCACCGGCCACGCTGGCGTTCGAGCTGGCGCCTGACCTGCACGGGCTGGACGCCGGCGAACGCGCCCGCGCAGAGCGCGCCGTGGATGCCGTGGCCCAGCGCCTGCCTGGCACGCTGCGCGCGGCGCTGCCACCGCAGGTGCCGGTGCGCTGGGTGGACACGCTGCCCGCGCATGTTGCCGGCCGCGCATTCGCCGGCGACATCCAGCTGCAGCGCTCTCTGCTTGGCGGTCATGAAGACGCGGCTGGCCGCGTGCTGCAGGCCGCGCTGATCCATGAACTGGTGCACGTAGCTGATCGCGGGCAGGCCGGTGGATGGTCGGGCCAGGCGCGCTTCCGCGAACTGGCCGGATGGCAGCGCCGTCCCTGGAAACTGGGGCGCAGCCCGAATCGTTTCAGTGACCGCAGTCCGGACGACTACGAGCGCGAGAGCGCGGCCGAATACCTGGCGGTCAATGCGGAACACTGGCTCATGGATGCGGACTTCGGCTGCCGCCGTCCGGCCCTGGCGAGCTGGTTTTCCGCGACGCTGGGCCCGGCGCCACGGCAGGCGGACTGTGATGCCGGCGTGCCGCTGCTTCAGGCCGGTGCGGAGGAAGGCCTGGTTGAACTGGCGCGATTGGATCCGGCACGCGTTTATGCGGTGGATTACCTGTTCGCCGAGAGCGGCGACGTACCGATGAGCCGCTGGGGCCACAGCATGCTGCGGTTGGTGATCTGCCGCGAGGGGCGCGCACCGGGGCCCGACTGCCGGCTGGACCTGGACCAGCACCGGGTGCTGTCGTTCCGTGCGTTTGTCGGCGATGTTGAACTGTCCAGCTGGCGTGGCCTGACCGGGGGCTACCCCTCACGCCTGTTCGTGCTGCCGCTGCAGCAGGTGGTGGATGAGTACACCAAGGTGGAACTGCGCGGCCTTGCCTCGCTGCCGCTGCAGCTTTCCGCGCAGGAGATCGCCGGCCTGCTCGAGCGCAGCGCGCAGGTGCATTGGAGCTACGACGGCCGCTATTACTTCATCGGCAACAACTGCGCGGTGGAGACTGCCAAGCTGCTGCAGGCGGGCGTGCCTGCGCTGCAGGAGGCCGGCATCGAACGCATCAGCCCACGGGGTCTCCGGCGCAGGCTGGCGCGGCTGGGCAGGCTGGATGAAAGCGTGCTGCATGACCGCGCCGCGGCGATCCGCCAAGGCTACTACTTCGAATCCAGCGACCAGCACTACGACCTGCTGTTCGCTGCGGCGCGCGACGAACTGTTGCTGCCGGCGCGTGACGCGCAGGCATGGCTGAAGCTGGACGCCGCAACGCGTGCGCCGTGGCTGCAACGCGGCGGGCTGCGCGCCACTGCCGGCCTGCTGCTGCTGGAACAGGCCGCGTCCGCACGCGCCGAGCTGCGTGCGCGCGACACGTTGAAGCGTGCCCTGCTGGCAGAGCGTGACAGCGATGGGGCGCGGCAGTTGCAGGGGTTGCTGGAGCAGGCGGGGCAATGGCTGCAGCCCGGCGCGTTGCTGGGTGGGCCGGGGTATGGACTGCCGCAGGCCGATGAACTCGCCGCGTTGCAGCCCCGGCTGCTGGCGGCATCGACGCAGGCACCGCAGGCGTGGAAGCAGTTGCGACAGCAGATGCGCGCGCAGCTGCCAGTGCAGCAGCGGCAGGAGCTGGACACGTTGGATGCCAACCTGATGGCGCTTCGGAGGCATCTGCGTGCGCAGGCCGCTGCGCCTGCTCGGGCAGGAATCTGAACGCCACGAACGGCGTTTCCCGTGGCGTTGACGGTGCGGATGTTAGCGTGGTGCGCTGTTGAACGACGGAGAGGAGCGCACATGCGTCCATCTTTTTTCCTGCTGCCCACCGTGCTGGTGGTTGCCCTGGCGGTCGCCTGCCAGCCTGCGGCGGACCCAGCGCCAAACGGCGAGGCCGCCGCTGCTGGGCCTTCCGACGCGCCGGCGGCGGTTGTTGCTCCGGCCGCTGAGGGGCGTGCTTCCGACGCCTTCCGCGCGACCGGCAACGAGCCAGGCTGGTTGGCCGAAGTCGCCGCAGGTACTGGTTCGGCGCTACGCGTGGAAGTGGATTACGGCCAGACACAGTACGAGGTGGCTGCCCCCACGCATGGCCCGGATGGCTGGGCCGGCGCGGCTGCCGATGGCACGCCGATCAAGTTGAGCGTGCAGCGGGTGCCGTGCCAGGACGATATGAGTGGCAAGACCTTCGATGCGAAGGTGATGCTGACCGTGGGCACGCGCCAGCTGCACGGCTGCGGGAGTTTCAGCGCGGCGCAGTGAGCTGAGAGCCAGAGCCAGAGCCACTGCTGCAGGGCTGCGTGTTGGCGGGGCGGGGTGGCTGTGCAGGACACGCCGTGAATCCGTCCGTGGAGGCTCGCTTTTCGCATCCATGCGAC
>NZ_PJAY01000064.1:0-100582 GCF_002836635.1 Stenotrophomonas sp. Bg11-02 | reverse complement strand
TTGTATACGAGACAGCCCCAGGAGCCACGCCGCTCCCTCATCCCCGGAAACCGCATGCCCGGAACCTCGTCAATGACGCCATCTGGGGTCGCCAGCATCGAGGAGTTGGGCCTTCGTGGCACCCTTTTCCTAGCCGCACTGTTAGCCGCGCAGCTACGACGCATACCGGTGGCGCCCACACGCCGCTCCACCTTGCTGGTGCTGGACACGCTGCGAGACTTGGCCTTGATCCAAGTTCCCTGGCCAGCGGATCGATGGCAGATCCGCCCCGATGCCGAGGTCACGCCCATCGAAGATCTGCAATGGGCTTTCGCCTGGTCTACCCACGAGCGCAGGCACCTGCTCCCGGTGCTGGAAGACCAACTCGGCGATATGGCACACGATGTAGACTTGGCGGACGCGAAACTGGAGCTGTGGGATGAACTTGCACTCTGGGAGACCGAGCAGTTTCTGGAGCAGCAATTGCTCAAACATCACTTCGACCCAGGCTGGGCACGTGATGTGGGGTTCGTCTTTCAATCCGGACCGCGGGGCTTGCCGATCGCGCGGTGGCGTTACTGCTGCTGGGCGGCGGTACGCCAAGGTGCCTCGGTGGCGATGCGTCTTGGCGTGCACGACAGCGCCCATGTGCGGGAAGCCATCTTTCAGGAGGTCCAGAAGCGCCTGCGCTACCTGATGACCAGTTCGCCCGAGCAAGGCATGTTCAAGCCCTATCATTTGGCACCGGAGTCCTCAGTAGCCAAACTGTTTGTAGATTGGGTCGTCCCTATGGAATGGGCGTACTGGACAGGTGAGCGCCACCCCAGCCGCTAGCAGACAAACGAGCAGCCTCGTCAGTCGGCTCCCCCATCTTGCGCATGGCCGCGCCGAGTTTTCTTCACCGCATTTTGTGCTGGCGTCAGTTGATTCAGTAGAGGCTCTAGCGCTTCAAGACGTGCATTGGCACGCAACGCATCGGCTTCAGCGCTCTCGCGGCGCTCACGCTCCCGCGCAAGGGTGTCTTGAACTTGAGCTAGCTCGTTGCGCATGGTATCCAAGGTCTTGGCGTCAGTCTTCCAGCGCTCCTGCAGTGCCAAATAGTCCGTCGCGGTCTGGCGCAACGCCACGACCTCGCTGTGTTGGCCTTCGTGGGCCTGTCGTAGCTGGGCAAGCTCACGCTCAATCCGCCCGTGGCGCTCCAGCCATTGACCATTGTCGCGGTTCAGCACCAACAGCTCCTGATTCTTCGCGCCCAAGGCTTCATTGGCCTGACGTAAGGCTACTTGCAGCTCTTGGACCTGATGCTCGTGACGGCGAAGCTCTTGCTCACGCTGCTCTTTGGTTGAAGTGCGGTAGTGCTCAAGCGCTTCCCGGGCATGGGCATGCTTGTCCTCCAGAGAACGCGTATGCGCCTCATGATCAGCCAGCCGCACCGTCATGCCAGCGATGCGCTCGTTCAACTGGGCGATTTCCGCGATCCTGTCACCTAGATTCTGTTGAAGGAGGGCGTGAGCAGCTTGCTCTTGGTGCAGGCTTGCTTCGGTGCGCTGCAGCCGACTGCTCAAGGCGGCAGCCTCCTCTTGGGCACCGGAAAGCGCCTGTTGCCGACTGTGGAGCTCAGCCTGATGGCGCTCACGCTCCTGGGTGAGGATGGCCTCTGCTTCCTCCTGGAGCCGCGAGGCCAAGCGCGCAACCAAGTCCTGCAAAGCATCACTAACGGCTACCGTCCTCGCCGGACCGCCGCCTTCCTCTCCTTCCAGTTCACGCAAGTAGCGGTGGATCGTGGTCTTGGAGCCCGTGTTGCCCAAGGCCACTCGCACCGCGTCGACTGACGGCTTCTTGCCTTGGGCCAGCAGCGCGTCGCGCGCCTTCTGGACGTCACTCTTATAGAGTCCTGCGCGCGCCATCGTGCCACCCCACTTTATTTCGTAATGTATTACATACCATGTAATTACATACTATTAAAGCAGGTAGACGACCGCTCGTCGGCGAAAATAGTTATACGGGATAATATTGAATTATCCCGCGTGAGCACGGGTGTCAGCCGATTTTGCTTCTTTGGGCGTATGAAACCGCCCAACCTGGGCGATCGCCATTTGCCGGACGGAATAGCACAACGAGTCCACCGCGTACCCAGTCCAGGTGTTACCGAGCGCATCAGGTCCTCGACCATCTAAGTCGAGTGCAAGAGAACGGGGTTTGAGGCGAAGTGGAACGAAAACCGGGTTAAGCAATCGGGCTTCCGTGCAGGGAAGCAATCAGTGGGCAGGACACTCTGCCCCGTTGCGAACCGCACGCTTTCACCAGTTGGGATAACGCCGATTCCATGCGCCGGAGATCGGTCAGCCGCAGGCGCACATCTACCAGCCGCGCTACCGCAAGGTCTGCGGCCTCGTGGCAATGTGTGCCGTCCTCCAGCTTGAGCAACTGGACAACCTCGTCCAGATTGAATCCCAGGCGCTGAGCGGACTTGACGAACTTCACTCGGCCCACGTCCATCGGTCCATAGCGGCGGATGCCGCCGATGGGTCGATCCGGCTCGGGCAGCAGGCCCTTGCGCTGATAGAACCGAATGGTCTCCACGTTGACCCCGGCGGCCTTGGCGAAGGCCCCAATGGTCAAGGTTTCCGGAATGTTCACCATGGCGCTTGACTCCGTACTTGACTACGGAAGTAACGTTAACGCATCACGCAAAGTCCCGAAAGGAGATTTCCATGGCAGAACCCAGCAACGGCCGCGGCGCATTGGCGACCGGCGGCGTTGCCGCCATCCTCGCCTCAGCTTGCTGCCTTGGCCCGCTGGTGCTGGTCACGCTGGGCTTCTCGGGCGCCTGGATCAGCAACCTGACCGCGCTCGATCCGTATCGGCCAATCTTCATCGGAGCCGCGCTCGTCGCGCTGTTCTTCGCTTGGCGCCGCATCTTCCGGCCCGTCCGCGTCTGTGCGCCGGACGAGGCGTGTGCCGCGCCCCAGGTGCGAAAGGCCTACAAGGTGCTTTTCTGGATCGTGGCCGCTCTGGTGCTGATCGCTCTCGTTTTTCCCTACCTCATGCCCCTGTTCTACTGAAAAGGAGATCGCCATGAAGAAACTCGTCGCACTGCTCGCTCTGAACGTTGCTCTGAGCGCTACCGCCTGGGCCGGCACCAAGACCGTCACGCTGTCGGTACCGAGCATGACCTGCGCCACCTGTCCGATCACGCTCAAGAAGGCGCTATCCAAGGTCGATGGCGTCATTGAAGCCAAGGTGACCTGGGAGCCCAAAGAGGCGGTGGTGACTTATGACGACACCAAGACCACGCCGGCCAACTTCACCAAAGCCACCGAAAACGTGGGCTACCCTTCAACCGTCAAAGAGTGATCGCCCCATGACCGAGCCGATCACACTGCACGTCAATGGCATGACCTGCGGAGCGTGCGCCGAGCACGTCCGGCAAGCTTTGGAGAAGGTGCCCGGTGTACGTTCGGCTGTCGTGTCTTATCCGCAACGGCGGGCTGAAATCAGAGCTGATGCGAGCGCCGGTTTGGATATGGCGACGCTGGTCGCCTCAGTGTCCGCCCTCGGTTACCGGGCGCAGGCTGCGGACTCGCCGAGCAAACCCCATGGCCTGCTGGACAAGGCGTGGGGATGGCTGAACGGTGAAAGGAAGCGTGGCGGCGGCGAGCCTACGCTTCATGTGGCTGTGATCGGCAGTGGCGGCGCGGCGATGGCGGCGGCGCTGAAAGCCGTCGAGCATGGGGCGCGCGTCACTTTGATCGAGCGCGACACCCTCGGCGGTACCTGCGTCAATGTCGGCTGCGTACCATCCAAAATCATGATTCGTGCCGCGCACATCGCCCATGTGCGGCGCGAGAGTCCGTTCGACGCCGGCATTGCGGCCGCATCGCCCGCGATCCTGCGCCAGCGTTTGCTGGCGCAGCAGCAGGGGCGCGTCGACGAACTGCGTCACGCCAAGTACGAAGGTATCTTGGCCAGCACTCCAGCTATCACCGTGCTACGCGGCGGAGCCCGTTTCCGGGACGACCGCCATCTGAACGTGCAACTGGCGGACAGCGGCGAACGCGAAGTCGCCTTCGACCGCTGCTTGATCGCCACCGGTGCCAGCCCAGCGATCCCGCCGATCCCCGGTTTGCGGGATACCCCTTACTGGACCTCCACCGAGGCGCTGGCCAGCGACCGCATTCCCGAGCGGCTGGCGGTGATCGGTTCTTCGGTGGTGGCGGTCGAACTCGCGCAGGCGTTCGCCCGACTCGGCAGCCGGGTCACGATCCTGGCGCGCAGCACGCTGTTCCTCCGCGACGACCCGGCCATCGGTGAAGCGGTCACGGCCGCGTTCCGCGACGAAGGCATCGAGGTGCTGGAGCACACGCAGGCCAGCGAGGTGGCCTTTGCAAACGAAGAATTCGTGCTCACGACCGGGCGCGGCGAACTACGCGCTGACCGCCTAATGGTCGCCACTGGCCGCACGCCGAACACACGCGCCCTCGATCTCGACGCGGCAGGTGTCACGGTCAACGCGCAGGGCGCCATCGTCATCGACAAGGGGATGCGCACCGACGCACCGAACATCTACGCCGCGGGCGACTGCACTGACCAGCCGCAGTTCGTCTACGTCGCCGCGGCGGCCGGTACCCGCGCTGCAATCAACATGACCGGCGGTGACATAGCGCTGGACCTGACAGCGATGCCGGCGGTCGTGTTCACCGACCCGCAAGTCGCCACCGTGGGGTATAGCGAATCCGAAGCACACCATGCCGGCATCGAGACCAACAGCCGCACGCTGACGCTCGATAACGTGCCGCGGGCGCTGGTCAACTTCGACACGCGCGGTTTCATCAAGCTGGTCGCAGAGGCCGGCTCCGGCCGACTGATTGGCGTGCAGGCGGTAGCCTCTGAGGCGGGGGAACTGATTCAGACGGCCGCGCTCGCCATCCGCGCACGGATGACTGTGCAGGAACTGGCCGACCAATTGTTCCCTTATCTGACCATGGTCGAGGGGCTAAAACTCGCAGCGCAGACCTTCACCAAGGATGTGAAGCAACTGTCCTGCTGCGCGGGGTAAATGGCGGCCGCGCGTTCAGGCCCTATGCCTCAACGGCCGGGCCGCGTAGAACCCAGAAGCAGCTTATGATTGCATTCTGCAAAGATAATTGTAGAGTGCGCGCATGAAGGACAGTTCTGCTGTTTCAGCACTCTCTGCGCTCGCACACACCGACCGCCTTGCCGCGTTCCGGATGCTTGTGCGCGCAGGCCCTGATGGCATGCCATCGGGCGAAATCGCCGAAGCGCTTGCGATCCCGCCAACGCGCATGAGCTTCCACCTTGCGACCCTGGAGCGCGCGAGCCTGCTGCGCTCTTGGCGCGACGGGCGACGTGTCCTGTACGCCGCAAGCTACGAGGACATGCGCCAGCTTCTTGCGTTTCTCACCGAGGACTGCTGCTCCGGGAACCCGGAGATCTGCGGCGCCCTCCTCAACCTCGTCACTCCTTGTACCGCGGAGACCTGCGCATGAGCCTTCCTCAGCCCTTTAACGTCCTGTTCCTGTTCCTGTGCACGGGCAATTCTGCCCGGTCGATCCTGGCCGAGAGCGTCCTTCGCAAGATCGGCGATGGCCGTTTCAATGCGTTCTCTGCCGGCAGCCGCCCCAGGGGCGAGGTCCACCCGCTGGCGATTGAGACGCTGCGCCAGGCCGACTACCCGATCGAGGGCCTGCGGTCCAAGGCATGGGACGAGTTCGGCGTGACGGCCCCACGCATGGATTTCGTGTTCACCGTCTGCGACCAGGCCGCGGGCGAGGCCTGCCCACTGTGGCCGGGACAACCGGTCACGGGCCACTGGGGCATCGAGGATCCCAGCCACGAAACGCGCGGGGACATGTGGCAGCGCGCCGCCTTCCGGCAGGCGCTGGCGTACATGGAGAACCGTATCAAGGCGTTCGTTGCACTACCAATCCACACGCTGTCGCGGGCGACCTTGACGGCGCAGGTTGGAGAAATCGGGCAGTTCGAGGGGACCTCGTCGTCCCGTGCCGACGTGGCTTGAGAAGATTGTCATGACGCTGACGATCTACCACAACCCCGCCTGCGGCACGTCCCGCAACACCTTGGAAGTGATGCGCCAGTCCGGCGAAGACCCTGAGGTCATCGAGTATCTGCAGACACCGCCGACGCGCGAGAAACTGGTCGAGCTGATCGCCGGGATGGGCATCGCGCCTCGCGATCTCTTGCGCCAGAAGGGAACGCCCTACGCGGAGCTGGGTTTGGACAATCCCACGCTCACCGACGAGCAGCTGGTGGAGGCGATGATGGCGCACCCCATCCTCATCAACCGTCCCATCGTCGTTTCCGACCGGGGCGTGGCGCTGTGTCGGCCATCCGAGAAGGTGCTCGCGCTGCTGGACAATCCGGTGTCCTCCTTCACCAAGGAAGACGGCGAGACCGTGACGGCAGCCGGAGCGTCGAGGTGATCGATCGCATTGCGGTAGATCTGCCGAGCATCGACGTAACGCAACTTACGCCGATCGACGTCGGCGCACTGGTTGGGCCCGGCGACCCGAAGCACCCGCCGCGGATCCTCATCCTCTATGGCTCGCTGCGGGAACGCTCCTATTCACGGCTGCTGGCAGAGGAAGCCGGTCGACTCCTGCGCTGGTACGGCTGCGAGGTGCGGATCTTCGATCCGCATGACTTGCCACTGCCCGACGGAGCCACCCCGGATCATCCGAAGGTGAGTGAGCTGCGCGATCTCGCGTACTGGTCCGAAGGCATGGTCTGGGTCAGCCCCGAACGCCACGGCGCCATGACCGGGATCATGAAGGCGCAGATCGACTGGATTCCTCTAGCCGACGGCGCCAAGCGCCCGACACAAGGCAAAACCCTGGCGGTGATGCAGGTGTCTGGGGGCTCGCAGAGCTTCAACGCAGTCAACCAACTGCGCGTACTTGGCCGGTGGATGCGCATGGTCACCATCCCGAACCAGTCCTCGGTGGCCAAGGCGTTCCAGGAATTTGATGAGGCCGGACGCATGAAGCCGTCTGCGTACTATCAGCGCGTTGCTGACGTATGCGAGGAGTTGGTGAAGTTCACCTGGCTGGTGCGTGGTCGCTCAGCGTACCTGACCGATCGCTATTCAGAACGTGTTGAGAGCGCCGAAGAACTGTCCAAGCGCGTGAATCAGCGCTCCATCTAACCCTTGTCGGAGCGGTGCATGCTTGCCCTTGCGATTTTCATCGTCACTCTTGTATTCGTCATTTGGCAGCCGCGCGGGTTCGGTATCGGTTGGTCGGCACTGGCCGGCGCCGCAGTAGCGTTGGCCACCGGCGTCGTCGGGTGGGGTGACGTCGCCACGGTGTGGGGGATTGTCTGGGATGCGACGTTCACCTTCGTCGCACTCATCGTCATCTCGCTCATCCTCGACGCGGCGGGCTTCTTCGCATGGGCGGCGCTGCACGTAGCCCGCTGGGGCGGCGGCAGTGGTCGAAAACTCTTTCCGCTGATCATCTTGCTGGGCGCTGCGATCGCGGCAGTGTTCGCCAACGATGGCGCGGCTCTCCTGCTGACGCCGATTGTTCTTGCCATTCTGTTGCGCTTGAACTTCCCGCCCGCGAGTGCGCTCGCGTTTACTGTGGCCTGCGGTTTCATCGCTGATACGGCCAGCCTGCCGCTCGTTGTCTCGAACTTGGTCAACATCGTCACCGCGAACTTCTTTGATGTCTCGTTCGGGCGCTACGCAACGGTCATGGTGCCGGTGAATCTGGTGTCGGTCGGCGCCACGCTGATCGTCCTGTGGCTCTGGTTCCGCCGCGACATTCCCCGCACCTACCCGGTCCACGATCTTGAAGCGCCGCATGAGGCGATCCGCGACAAGGCGGTCTTCCGCGCCGCCTTGCCCCTGCTCGCATCACTGCTCCTTGCCTACTTCGTAACCGGGCCGCTCGGCGTCCCCATCGCCTTGGTGACGGGTGCGGCTGCGCTGGTGCTGATGGCAATTGCAGGTCGCTGGGCGAGAGGCGGCCGAGGCGCCACCATGGCCCTGACCAAGATTCTGCGCGGCGCGCCTTGGCAGATCGTGCTGTTCTCGGTTGGCATGTATCTGGTGGTTTATGGGCTTGGCAACGCCTGGCTGACAAAGGCTGCAAGTGCGGTGCTTGAGTGGCTGGCGGCGCAGGGAACCTTTGTGGCCACGATCGGCACCGGCTTCGCAGTGGCGGGCCTCGCTTCGATCATGAACAACATGCCGGCGACGCTGGTGGGCGCACTGGCCATCGACGGGGCCAATCTTCCGGCCGCCACCCGCGAATTGATGATCTATGCCAACGTCGTGGGCAACGACCTTGGCCCCAAGCTCACTCCGATTGGGTCGCTCGCGACCCTGCTGTGGCTGCACGTCCTTGCCGGCAAGGGCCAACGGATAACGTGGGGACAGTACATGAGGGTGGGGCTGATCCTCACGCCGCCGGTCTTGTTGGCCACGCTCGTCGCCCTCTGGATCTGGCTGCCGCTCGCTCAATGACGCTGTCGGCACATAGGGTCGCCGGCAGCGATCACATCTTTTTCAAGGGTGCAGCAGTGGGTGGCGGCGGCACCGGTCCTGGGTCGTTGAAGCACAGCATGACTTGATCGATGCCAAATTGGTCGGCCAGCACTCGCGCGGTCACCGCGTGCACCAGGTCCAGGTCGACCGAGGGCGCTGCGACAGTGATGGTGGCCGCGATCGCGCGGCCATGCTCTTTGGCGGGGACCAGGCGCAGGTCATCGACCGCCTTCACGCCGGGGTCGGTAAACATCGCCGCACGCACCTGTTCCAGGTTGATCTCGTTCATGGTGTCGAAGATTCCAATGCAGTGCCACCGGCGCGGGGAGCTCGGTCGCGATGCAGCCAACGATAGAGCACCGGCAGCACCAACAAGGTCAATGCGGTGGATGAGACGATGCCGCCGATGACGACAGTGGCCAGCGGCCGCTGCACCTCTGAGCCGGCCCCGACATTCAAGGCCATGGGCAGGAAGCCCAGGGAGGCCACCAGGGCGGTCATCAGCACCGGCCGCAGGCGTCCAAGGGCGCCGTCGCGGACCGCCTCGTCCAGCGGATCACCCTGTTCGCGCAAGCGGCGAATGAACGCGATCATGACCAGCCCGTTGAGTACGGCCACGCCCGACAGTGCGATGAAGCCCACGCCGGCCGAGATCGACAGCGGAATCCCGCGCAGAGCCAGTGCCAGCACACCGCCGGTCAGCGCCAATGGCACACCACTGAACACGATGGTCGCATCCTTGGCCGAACCGAAGGCCATGAACAGCAGGGCGAAGATCAACGCAAGCGTCACCGGAACGACCACCCCCAGGCGTTGGGTGGCCGAGATCAGCTGCTCGAAGGTACCGCCGTAGTCGATCCAGTAGCCCTCAGGAAGCGTGACATCTTGGCCGATGCGCGTACGCAGCTCGCCGACGAACCCACCCAGATCGCGCTCGCGCACGTTGGCGGTGATCACCACGCGCCGCTTACCGTTTTCGCGATTGATCTGATTGGGTCCGCGTTCCACCTGGATCTTCGCCACTTCCCGCAGTGGCACCGTACGAGGCCCGCCATTGGCGCCGGCGGCCAGACGGCTGGACTCATCGACACTGGTGCTTGCCGGCAGCGGAATGGGCAGATCTGCCAGCACGGCCGGGTCTTGCCGCTGCGATTCGGGCAGACGCACCACCAGGTCGAAGCGACGGTCGCCTTCGATCAACTGGCCGGCGACACTGCCCCCAATGGCCGTGGCCACCGTTTCCTGCACATCGCCCGGGTTCAGGCCATACCGTGCCAATGCCGCCGGATCTGGCGTGATGGTCAGCAGCGGCAGGCCCGAGACCTGCTCGGCCTTGACGTCTTCGGCGCCGGGGACGCTGCGCATGACCCGCTCGACCCGACTGGCCAGGCGCGTCAGCTGGTCCAGATTGTCGCCGTAGACCTTGACTGCCACGTCCGAACGGACGCCGGAGATCAACTCGTTGGTGCGCATCTGGATGGGCTGGGTGAACTCGTAGTTGCTGCCCGGAATTTCCTTGGCCGCCGCCTCCAGCTCTTCCACCAGTTCGGCCTTGGGCTTGCGGGGGTCGGGCCACTGGTCGCGGGGCTTGAGCATCAGGAAGGTGTCGGCCATCGATGGCGGCATCGGGTCGGTGGCCACCTCGGCGGTGCCGATCTTGGAGAAGATGTTGGCCACCTCCGGGAACTGGGCCAGGCGCTTCTCCAGCGTCTCCTGCATGGCCACCGACTGCTCCAGGCTAGTGCCGGGAATACGCATGGGCTGCAAGGTGATGTCGCCCTCATCCAGGCTCGGCACGAACTCCGAACCCAGGCGGGTGGCCAGCACGCCACAGCCCACCACCAGCACGGCCGCGCCTGCCAGAACCACCACGCGCTGACGCAGTGCCCATTCCAGCAGCGGCGTATAGCGGGCGCGCGACCAGCGCATCAGGCGGTTGTCGTGCTCGGCCACGCGGCCGCGCAGGAAGGTGGCAATCGCCGCCGGCACGAAGGTCAGCGACAACACCATGGCACCGGTCAGGGCCAGCACCACCGTGATCGCCATCGGGTGGAACATTTTCCCTTCCACCCCGGACAGCGCGAAGATCGGCAGGTAGACCGCGGCGATGATGCCCAGTCCAAACAGGCTGGGACGGATCACCTCGGCGGTGGCCGAGGCGGTCAGGTCATAGCGCTCTTCATCGTTGAGCTGGCGGCCCAGCGCGTGCTGCGCCTCCCCAAATCGGCGCAGACAGTTCTCGATGATGATCACCGCCCCGTCCACGATCAGGCCGAAGTCCAGCGCGCCCAGGCTCATCAGGTTGCCCGACACGCCGCCACGCACCATGCCGATGATGGTGAACAGCATCGCCAGCGGAATCACCGCCGCGGTGATCAACGAGGCGCGCACATTGCCCAGCAGCAGGAACAGCACCACCACGACCAGCAGCGCGCCCTCGATCAGGTTCTTGGACACGGTATTGATGGTGCGGTCCACCAGTGCGGTGCGGTCATACACGGCTTTGGCATGCACGCCCGGGGGCAAGCTGGCGTTGGTGGCGTCCAGCTTGGCCGCGGCCGCCTGGGAGACCTCCCGGCTGTTGGCGCCAAACAGCATGAACGCAGTACCGACCACGACCTCATGGCCGTTCTGGGTGGCCGCGCCGGTGCGCAGCTCCTTGCCTTCGCCGACGCCGGCGACGTCGCGCACCCGAATGGGCACGCCATCGCGCCGGTCCAGCACGATGTTGCCGATCGCCTCCAGATTGGCCAGCTGGCCCGGCACGCGCACCAGGAACTGCTGGCCGTTGCGCTCGATGTAGCCGGCGCCGATGTTCTGGTTATTGCGCATGACCGCGGCGACCACGTCGTTCAACGTGAATCCCAGCGCCACCAGCTGGGCCGGGTCGGGGGTGATGTGGATCTGTCGCTCAAAGCCGCCGATGGTGTTGACCTCGGTGACGCCAGGGGTAGTGCGCAGCTGCGGCCGGATCACCCAGTCCTGCAGGGTGCGCAGGTCCGTGGCCGTGTACGCAGTGCCGTCGGGCTTGCGGGCGTTGGGCTCGGCCTCCACGGTGTACATGAAGATCTCGCCCAGGCCGGTCGAGATGGGGCCCATCTCAGGATCCAACCCGTCGGGCAGTTGGGAGGCGATCTGCTGCAGGCGCTCGGCCACCTGCTGGCGGGCAAAGTACAGGTCGGTGCCGTCCTTGAACACGACAGTGACCTGGGAGAGCCCGTAGCGCGACAGCGAGCGACTGTAGTCCAGCTTGGGCAGGCCGGCCATGGCCGTTTCGATGGCGAAGGTCACCCGTTGTTCGGCCTCCAGCGGCGAGTAACCCGGGGCCTGGGTGTTGATCTGGACCTGGACGTTGGTGATGTCCGGCGTAGCGTCGATGGAAAGGTGACGGTAGCTCCACACGCCCAGCGCAACCAGCGCAGCGGTGAGCACCAGCGTCAGCCAGCGGTGGCGGATGGACAGCCCAATGAGGCGTTCGAGCATGGCGGGCCTCAATGGTCTTCTTCGACGGTGGATTTTTCGATGTCGGCCTTGATCAGGAAGCTCTGGGCCACCACCACCTGTTCACCGGCTTTCAGCCCTTCCAGCACCTCGGCGCGTTCGGCGTCGCGGCGCCCCAGCTTGACCGGTCGGGTGTGGTAGCTCTCTCTCTGCTGCACGTAGACCACGTCCTGGTCTTCTGCGGTCTGCAGCGCGGTGATGGGCACCACCAGCGCCGCCGATTGGCGATCCACTGTGACCCGCGCCTTGACTGCCGAACCCGGCCGCCACAGGCCATCGGTATTGGCCACGGTGGCGCGCGCGATGGTGCTTTGGCTGGCGGTGGCGGTGCCGGGCAGGACGCGCTCCAATGTGGTCTGCGCCGTGACGCCATCGCTCAAGCGGGTGACTGTCACCGGTACGCCGGCACCGATGTGCTGGACGTCAGCCCCGAAGATGTGCAGGTCCACCCACAGGGTGGACAGGTCGGCGACCTCGAACAGTGGCGCGCCCTCAGCCGCCGCCATGCCCACGGCGGCCGTACGCGCCATGACCACGCCACTGATCGGCGCGGTGACGGTATAGGTGGTCAGGCTCAGATTGCTCTCTACCGTGGCCAGTGCCTGGCCGGCACGCACCTGATCACCCACGCCCGCTCGAACAGAGCGGACCGGTCCGGGGAAGCGTGCAGTGACCTGCGCGATGCGCCCATCGATCGGGCTCAGCAGCCCTTGCACCTCATGCTCGTCAGCAATCTCACCAGGTCCTGCTGGCGCGACCTGGATTCCCGCCGCCTGCGCCGCCTTGGCGGCAATCTTGGTTTCCAGCGGCGCTTCCTCGTGCTCGCCGTGTTCTTCGCCCTCAGCGGCGGCGCCGCCTTCAGAGGCTTCGTTGGGGGCGGAGGCATTGCAGGCGGTCAGCAGCAGGGCCATGCCCAGTGCGGTCCAGGAAAAACGGCTCATGGGCTATCTCCAAGGGAAGCGGCCGCCGGCGGCGTTACAAGCGCCTGGCCGGTCAGTCGTTGAATTTCGATCAGGGCGCGCTGCGCGTCCAAGGCCACGTCCAGCTGCTGCTGGGCCATGGCCGTGCGTTCGGACTGCAACTGGGCCCATTCCAGGTAACTGATCGCGCCGGCGCGATAGGCACGCTCAGCGGCCTGCTCGGCTCGGGCCAGCTTCGGCAACACATCGCTGTGCAGGCGTGCCACCTCGGCCTGTGCGACGGTGTAGCGGCCATGGGCCTCGACCAGCGTGGAATACAGCGACAGGCCCTTGGCCTCGCGCTCGATCGTCAGGACCTCCAGCTCGGCTTGGCCGGCGAGGATCTCCGGCTGCGCGCGGCTGCGGCTGCCCAGCGGCATGGACAGGCTGGCCACCAGCGCGGTGTCGTCGGTCTCCTGCAGGCGGCGCACACCGAGCTGCCAGGACAGGTCCGGTGAGGCCGCTGAACGCGCCAGCTGCAGTCGTGCCTGCGCGATCCGACGGGCGTCGGCAAACTGCGCCAGTTCCGGAGTCCGCTCCAGCTCCTCGGCCAGCGTCTGCATGGATGCGATCGCCGGCAAGACCATGGGATCGGCCGCGGCGACCTCGAAGCTGGGAGCACGTTCGCCCCACAGTGCGGCCAGATGCTGACGAGCGGCCATTCGCTGCTGCTCGGCCCGATCACGGGTCAGCTCGGCCCGCGCCAGCGCTGCCTGCGCGGTGAGTACCACCGATTCGGGCGAAGCACCGGCCTGCAGGCGCTGCCGGGCGGCCGCCACGGTCCGCTGGCGCTGGCCGACATCCACGTCCGCCAGCCGGCGCTGACGGTCGGCGCCAACGACGGCCAGATAGCGCTGCGCCGTCTCGGCGAGCAGATCCAGCCGACCGGTCTCCCGCTGCACGGCCAGCGCATCAATCCGGCTTTGGGCCAGGGTACGACGCGCGTCGAGCTTGCCGCCGCGCTCCAGGACCGAACTCAGGCTCAAGGTCAGCTCGGCGCTGTCCAGACCACGGGCCGCGCCCGTGCCTAAGGCATTTTCGACCTCGGCACCGACCGTCCACGGTGGGCGTTGAACGGCCTGATCGCGCTCGGCAGCGAGCACTGTGGCCCGCGCATCGACCAGGCGCAGCTCGGGATGGGTTTGGGCCACACGCGCGAACGCGTCGTCCAAGGTCATCAAGTCGGCAGCCGCCGCCGGCGGCGTCACCGCGCCGCCCAACAGCAGCCATGCGGCTATAGCCGCCAATCGCACATGCATGGAAGTACTCCGAAGGTTCTCGATATCGACAGGGCGCCGGCGCATGCCGGCCGACCTCACCCTGCGATCGGCGGTCGGAATGGCGCGATCAGGTGCGCGGGCGGATACCGGGGCGTATCGGCGTCCAGCTCGTGCAAGTACCGACCGATGTCCGCCACGGCCAGCAGGATCTCAGGGGCCGGCACGGCTTGGCCGCAACACAGCACCAGCTGCTGAAGCCGGTGCAGGGCGACGTCTACGCCTCGCTCGGCAGCTGGCGGCGACACTGCCGGGCCGCGGTCAGCAGTGGCCAGATGGGTTTGAACATGTAGCTCGCCGACCAGTGCCAGCACCGGCTGCGCCACCAGACCCACGGCCAAGTGCGCCAGCAGGAGCCAGCGCAGGCCAGAACCCAGCCGGCCAAGCCTGGTCATGCAGCCGTCTTGCGCGCGTCGGCACGTGCCCGGCGGGCATCACCCAAGATCTCGAAGGCCTCCTTGATCACATACAAGCCGATCAGGGCGCCGATCACGAAATCTGGGTACGGGCTGGCCAGCCACCACACCAGGAGGCCCGCCAGGATCACGCCAACATTGGCGACCACATCAGCCCGGGTGAACAGCCAGGTCGCCCGCAGATGCACCTCGCCGGACTTCAGCGGCGCCAGCATGCGCAGTACCGTCACGTTGACCACCAGCGACAGCAGGGCGGTGCCAATCATCCAGCCGCTGACCGGCTCGGCACCGAACATTACGCGGCGGCCGACCTCGACCAACACGCCCACACCCAGCACAAGCAGCACGCTGCCGCTGACCCACGCGGCATTGGCCTTGAAGCGCGCCGTGCGCCCGATAGCGACCAGGCCAATGGCATAGGCGGTGGCGTCGGACAGCATGTCCAGAGCGTCGGCCAGTAGGCCAGTGGAATGGGCAATCCAGCCGGCGATGCCGCCGATCACGGCCATCGCCGCGTTCAACGCTAGAGCGATCCAGAGGACGCGCCGCTCCTGCGCATTCTTGGCCTCGTGGTGGCAGCCGCAATCACTCATCGGAACATCTCCAGTCGCAGGGAAGCCGGGCCCGGGCGGGCCGCTGGCATGACACAGCCGGTGAGGGTAAAGTCCGTAGCTACTACGGAGTCAAGCGTACTACGAATGAAAATCAGTGAGGCTGCCGACGCCAGTGGATGCCACCTGGAGACGATCCGCTATTACGAGCGGATCGGCCTGCTGCCTCGCCCGGGGCGCTCGGGCAATGGCTACCGGGTCTATGGCCCGGCCGATATCGAGCGGCTGCGCTTCATTGCGCGTGGCCGGGACCTGGGCTTCAGCCTGGAGGAGGTCCGCAGCCTGCTGCAGCTGGCCGGCGATGAGGAGCTTTCGTGCGGGGACGTGGATCGGCTGGCACGCAGCCATCTGACGGACGTGCGGGCGCGCATGGCCGACCTGCAGCGCATGGCCAGCGAGTTGGAACGGGTGATTGCCAGTTGCCATGGCGGGCAGCGGGCGGAATGCACCATCCTGTCGACGCTGCGCCAGACGACCTCGGTGGAGGCCACGCGCCAGTGACCGAACTGGACCGCTACCTCGATGCGGCCACGCGCCAGAACACGGTGCGCAGCTATGCGTCGGCGCTGCGGCACTTCGAGGTTGAATGGCAAGGCCACCTCCCGGCGACACCTGACAGCGTGGCCCGGTACCTGGCCGCTTATGCGCAGACCTTGGCGACCAGCACCCTCCGCCAACGCCTGGCGGCCATCGCCTCTTGGCACCGCGACCACGGATTTGTCGATCCCACCGGGTCGCCGCTGGTGCGCAAGGTGCTCAAAGGCATCCAGACCCTGCACCCCGGGCAGGTCAAGCAAGCCGCGCCTCTCCAGATTCGGCGGCTGGTCGAGCTCGATGACTGGTTAGCCGCAGCGATCGCGGCGGCACGCGCGCGGGGCGACGGAGCAGCAGCGCTGCGCCACCAACGGGACCGAGCGCTGGTGCTGCTCGGATTCTGGCGTGGCTTTCGCGGCGATGAACTGCTGCGCCTGGACGTGGCCCATCTCACGCTGGTGCCGGGACAGGGGATGAACTGTTTCTTGCCGCGCAGCAAGGGCGATCGCCAGGCCGCCGGCGTTACCTACAAGGTGCCGGCGTTGTCGCGATTGTGCCCGGTGGAGGCGACCCAGGTGTGGCTGCAGGCGGCCAACCTGCAAGAAGGGCCGGTATTTCGGGCGGTCAGCCAATGGGGCCAGGTGAGCACCGAAGGCCTGCATCCCAACAGCTTGGTGCGCCTGCTGCGCGAGTTGCTGACCAGTGCCGGCTTTGCCGATGCGGGGCTCCACAGCAGCCATTCGTTGCGCCGCGGCTTTGCCAGCTGGGCCAACGACCAAGGCTGGGACATGAAGGCCTTGATGGAGTACGTGGGCTGGCGCGATGTGCAGTCGGCCATGCGTTACCTGGACGGGCGTGATCCGTTTGCCCGGGAGCGCATTGAAGCAAGCCTGCCCAGTCCAACCGCGCCGGTACCGGCGATGGCACTGCCGGCGCCCGAGGGCAAATCGGCCCTGCAGCTGCGCCTGCGCATGGTGCTGACCCCGTTTGCCCGCACGGGCCGCGGCGCGGCCAAGGCCCGAGGCCGGATCGAAGAGATCTGCTTGGCCCCGTTCCAAGCTGTGCGCCTGAACACCGCCAGCAGCGAGTACCAGTTGACTGTTCCCACCGATCCCAACCGGGACCTGGATGAAATCCTGGCCACGTTGCTCGATGACATGCACCGTATGGCCGATACGCACCAGTGTTTCCTGGAAGCGTCTCTCAATACAGACGACGGCCGGCACTGGGATTGATCCCCTCATAACCTCCGGATCCAATGGCTACCCTTCACGAGACCGCCTACCCGCGACTGAAGCCTGATCCCACCGCCAAGGAACTGGAGGAGATCTACACCCCCACCGCCGCTGAGATTGCATTCGCCAAGCAGCTCACCACCCAGCCGGGTCCGCAGCTGGCGGTACTGATTCATCTCAAGCTCTTCCAGCGCTTGGGTTACTTCACGGTGTTGGCCGAAGTGCCCGAGCGGATCCGGAAGCACATTGCCAAGGCCGCCCGACTCGGGCGCGTATTGGACACCGACCTGCTCGAACGCTACGACGCCTCCGGCAGCCAGCGCCGGCATATGCCGCAGCTGCGCCAGTTCATTGGGGTGCGTCCCTTGGACAAAGCCGGGTTGTTTTGGCTGGACACGGTGGCCACCGGTGCAGCCCAGACCAAGCACACCATCCCGGACATCGTGAACGTCCTGCTTGAAGAGCTGGTGCACCATCGCTACGAACTTCCTGGCTTCCGCACCTTGGAACTGGCCGCTATCGGTGCCCGCGAGCGGGTCAACCTGGGCTACTACCGCAGTATCAGCCACGCGCTGACGCCCGCCACGCGTACGCTCATCGACGAACTGCTGCGCGCACCGGAAGGGTCCAGGTTCACCGGCTGGCAATCGCTCAAGCGCGAGCCCGGCCGGCCCACCAACAAGGAGGTCCGGTTCTATCTGCAGCACATCCGCATGTTGCAGCAGTTGGCCGACCAGCTGCCTCCCATCGATGTACCGGTGCCCAAGCTCAAGCAATTCCGTGCAATGGCTCGCGCCTATGACGCCAGCGAGCTGGCCGAACTGGCTCCGGACAAGCGTTATGCGCTGGCCACCATCTTCATTCGCGCCCAGCATGCCAAGACGCTGGATGACGCAGCCGAGTTGTTCATCAAGCAGGTGCGCGGGCTGGAGAACACGGCCCAGCAAAAGCTGCTGGCCTACCAGCTCGAACATGCCAAGCGGGCCGACTTCCTCATCGGCCAGCTCAAGGAAATCCTGCAGGCCTATCAGCTCGACGGCAGCGACAGTCAGCGCGTGGATGCCATCGACAACAGCCTGGAAGCGGAAGTGTCGACCTTGCTGGCCGAATGCGAAGAACATATGGCCTATGCAGGCAAAAACTACCTGCCTTTCATGCTGCAGCCCTACGGCGCGGTCAGGCCGCTGCTGTTCAATGGGCTGGAGCTGATGAATCTACGGGCGACCAGCCACGATGCCGGCATGGAGCCGTTGATCGCAGCGGTGCTGGCGCTGCGCAACCAACGCCGTGAGCTGATCGAAGTCGCGTCCCTCGGCCTGGACCCGGAAAAGGACTTCGATTGGATGTCCAAGCTCTGGCGTCAGCACGTGTTTGGCAAGCGGGCCAGCGCGGCAGGCGCCGGCTGGATGCACCGTAAGTACTTCGAGCTGGCCGTGCTGGTGCAGGTCAAGGACGAACTGAAGTCGGGAGATCTCTTCATCCCGAGCAGCGAACGATTTGACGACTACCGCGAGCAGCTGGTCGATGAAGCCACCTTGGCCCAGGAACTGGACGCCTATGGCCAGGTCTCAGGCTTGCCCACCGACGCTGCGACTTTCGTGGCTGGGTTGCGCGCACAACTGACCGCCTTGGCCGACGAAGTTGACGAGCGCTTTCCCGAGAATGTGCATGCGGACATCCTTGAAGGACGCCTGGTACTGCGGAAGGGGCAACGCGCCGAGGTCTCAAGTGCCATTGCCACGGTGGACCGCCTCATCGCCGAACGGCTTCCGGAGTCCAGCATCGTCGATGTCCTGATCGACGCCAGCCAATGGCTGGATCTGCACCGCTTCTTCCGTCCGATCGCCGGCACCGAGAGCCAGGTTGAAGATCTCCCCCGGCGGGTGATCACCACGCTGTTTTGCTATGGCTGCAACTTGGGTCCGACGCAAACGACGCGGTCGATCAAGGGCTTCAGCCGTCGCCAGGTCGCTTGGCTCAACCTCAAATACGTGACTGAGGATGTCCTTGAGAAGGCCATCGTGGAGGTCATCAATACCTACAACAAATTTGATCTGCCGGGCTATTGGGGCAGCGGCAAGAGCGCGTCAGCAGATGGCACCAAGTGGAGCGTGTACGAAGACAACCTGCTGTCGGAGTACCACATCCGCTATGGCGGCTATGGTGGCATCGGCTAACTACCACGTGTCCGACAAATACGTGGCGCTGTTCAGCCACTTCATTCCCTGTGGCGTGCACGAGGGCATCTACATCCTGGACGGCCTGTTGGCCAACACTTCCGACATCCAGCCTGAGATCGTCCATGGTGACACGCAGGCGCAAAGCTATCCGGTCTTCGGCCTGGCCCACATGCTGGGCATCCAGCTGATGCCCCGGATCCGGAACATCAAGGACCTGACGTTCTTCCGGCCCGAACCGGGCAGGGCCTATAAGAACATCCAGGCACTGTTCGGGGACAGCATCGACTGGCAACTGATCGCCACCCATCTCCACGACATGCTGCGGGTGGTGATCTCCATCCGATTGGGCAAGATCACCGCGTCCTCGATCCTGCGCCGATTGGGCACCTACAGCCGAAAGAACAAGCTGTACTTTGCCTTCCGGGAGCTGGGCAAGGCCGTCAGAACGCTGTTCTTGCTGCGCTACATTGATGACCACGAGATCCGCAAAACGATCAATGCCGCGACCAACAAGAGCGAGGAATACAACGGTTTCGTGAAGTGGGTGTTCTTTGGCAGCCAAGGGATCATTGCCGAGAACGTCCAACACGAGCAGCGCAAGATCATCAAGTACAGTCAGCTGGTCGCCAACATGATCATCCTCCACAACGTAGAAGGCATGAGCCGGACCTTGGCTGACATGCGGAAGGAGGGGGTTGAACTGACGCCCGAGATCCTGGCCGGCCTGTCGCCGTATCGGACCAGCCACATCAATCGCTTCGGCGACTACCATCTCGACCTTGATAGGGAAGTGGCGCCGCTGAGCTATACAGCGAAAGTCCTTGAACAGGCCCCATAGACGGGGAGATCCGCCATCAGGACCGGGTAATTATCATTGCGTTTCAATCGCTTAGGTGGCTTTTGGCCCAGTACGTAACGATTCCCTGCCGACCCTCTACTACGCCCAGCGCGCCTCGGCCGGCCTGATCATCACCGAGGCCACGCAGGTATCAGCGCAGGCCCAGGGGTACCAGGACACACCCGGGCTTTACACGCAGGACCAGATAGAAGGCTGGCGCAAGGTCACTGATGCCGTGCACGAACGCGGCGGACGCATCTTCGTGCAGCTATGGCACGTGGGCCGCATCTCGCACGTGGATCTGCAGCCGAGCAACGCCGCGCCTGTATCCGCCTCGGCCATCCGGGCGCAGACCAAGACCTTCGTTCACAACGGTTTTGTCGATGTGTCCGAGCCCCGTGCATTGGATATCGACGAGCTGCCGGCCATCGTCGACGACTTCCGCCGCGCCGCTGCCAATGCGATTGCGGCAGGGTTCGACGGTGTGGAAATCCACGGTGCCAACGGCTATCTGCTTGAACAGTTCATCAAGGACGGCGCCAACCAGCGCACCGATGCCTATGGCGGTTCGATCGAGAACCGTGCGCGCCTGCTGCTCGAAGTCACCGCCGCCATCGCGGAGGAGATCGGCGCCGATCGCACCGGCGTGCGCATCTCACCGGTCTCTCCGGCCAACGCCATCGCAACCCTCAGCGACCCGCAGCCGCAGTACGACTACATCGTCGACCAGCTCAGCGCACTGGGCATCGTCTACCTGCATGTGGTCGAAGGCGCGACCGGCGGCCCACGCGATGTGGCCGCGTTCGACTTCGACGGCCTGCGCCGCCGTTTCAGCGGCACCTACCTGGCCAACAACGGCTACGACCTGGAGCTGGCCAACGAACATCTCGCCGCTGGCAAGGCCGACCTGTTCGCCTTTGGCCGTGCCTTCATCAGCAACCCGGATCTGGTCGAACGCCTGAAGACCGCCGCGCCCTTGAACGCCCTGGACCCGGCCACGTTGTATGGCGGCGGCGCGCAAGGCTACACCGACTACCCCGCCCTGGCCGACACGCCCGCGCAGTAACCCCGTCTCCCTCGCCCTCGCGGCGTCCCCGCTCCCACATTCTCTTTCAAGAGACACACCATGAGCCTGCCCACTGTCCTCATCACCGGCGCCTCCAGCGGCATCGGCACCGTCTACGCCGAACGTTTTGCCCGCCGCGGCCACGATCTGGTCCTGGTTGCGCGCGACAAGGGGCGGCTGAATGCACTGGCCGAGCGCCTGCGCGACGCCACCGGCGTTGCCATCGACATACTGCCGGCCGACCTCACCCAGCGCAGCGACCTGGCCATCGTTGAAAGCCGCCTGCGCGACGATGCCCGCATCGGCATCCTGGTCAACAACGCGGGCATCGCCCAATCCGGCGGATTCACCGAGCAATCGGCCGACAGCATCGAACAGCTGCTCACGTTGAACACCATCGCCCTGACCCGCCTGGCCGCGGCGGTTGCACCGCGCCTGGCCAACGCCGGCGAAGGCGCGATCATCAACATCGGCTCGGTGGTTGGGCTGGCGCCGGAGTTCGGCATGTCCGTCTACGGTGCGTCCAAAGCCTTCGTGCTGTTCCTGTCGCAGGGACTAAGCCTGGAGCTGACGCCCAAGGGCGTCTATGTGCAGGCTGTGTTGCCTGCGGCCACGCGTACCGAAATCTGGGAGCGTGCCGGCATCGACATCAACACGCTGACGGACGTGATGGATGTCGGCGAGCTGGTCGATGCGGCCCTGGTCGGCTTCGATCGTCGCGAGACCGTCACCATTCCGCCGCTGCATGTTGCCGAACGCTGGGACACGCTGGACGCCTCCCGCCAGGGACTGCTCTCGGACATCCGGCAGGCGCAGGCGGCGGAACGTTATCGCCCCGCCCAGTGAAGCCCTGACCGCACCGGCACACGCCCTCCCTGCCCCGCAACCCGAAAGCACTCCCCAACCAGAGGCACACGGCCCATGAAAGCCTTCCTGATCGACCGTTATGGCAAAAAGGAGACCGGCCGCATCGGCGACGCACCACAGCCTTCGCTTCGGGATGACGATGTTCTCATCCGCGTGCACGCGGCCAGCGTCAATGCGCTGGACACGAAGATCCGCACAGGGGAGTTCAAGCTGATCCTGCCCTATCGCCTGCCGCTGATACTCGGCAACGATACGGCCGGCACGGTGGTCAGTGTCGGTGCCGCAGTGCAGGACTTCAAACCGGGCGATGAGGTGTATGCGCGTCCCGATGAAGATCGCATCGGCACCTTCGCCGAGTTCATCGCGGTCAACGCAGCCTCTGTTGCCCTCAAGCCCAGCAACCTCACCATGGTGGAGGCCGCCTCGCTGCCATTGGTCGCGCTGACCGCCTGGCAGGCGCTGGTCGAAACCGCGCAGCTCAAACCCGGTCAGAAGGTCTTCATCCAGGCCGGCTCCGGCGGTGTCGGTACCGTGGCGATCCAGCTGGCCAAGCATCTGGGCGCCTTCGTTGCCACCAGCACCAGTACCGCCAACGTGGGCTGGGTGAAGGAGCTTGGCGCGGATGTCGTGATCGATTACAGCCGGCAGGACGTCGTCACGGAACTGCGTGACTACGATGTGGTGCTCAACAGCCTGGGCAAGGATGAACTGAACCGCTCGCTGCAGATCCTCAAGCCGGGCGGGCATCTGGTCTCCATCTCCGGGCCGCCAACTCCCGCCTTTGCTGCGGCGCGCGGGCTTGCCTGGCCGCTCAAGCAGGTGCTGCGCCTGCTCAGCCGTGGCGTCCGCCGCAAAGCCAAGCAGAAGGGAGTGACGTACACGTTCCTGTTCATGCGCGCCGACGGGCGCCAGCTGAGCGAGATCGCTTCACTGGTGGAGTCCGGTGCCATCCGCCCGGTCATCGAACGGGTCTTCCCCTTGCAGGAAACCCGCAGCGCGCTGGCCCACGTGGAGAGCGGGCGGGCCAAGGGCAAGGTGGTGGTTGAGGTGCTGTAACGCCACCTCCGTTACTCAAAGCGCCTGGCTGAGGAACAGCCCGGTTTGCTTTACATCATCACCTTGTCCGGGGTGATCGGCGTACTGCGGATGCGCTTGCCCGTGGCGTGATGGATGGCGTTGCAGATCGCCGCCGACACGCCCACCAGGCCGATCTCCCCTACTCCCTTCGCCCCGAGGCTGCTGACCACCCGGTCGTCTTCCTCCACGAACAGCACGTCCACGTCATGGATATCGGCGTTGACCGAGACGTGGTACTGGGCCAGATCGCGGTTCATGAAACGCCCAAACCGATGGTCGGATTCGGTATGTTCGTGCAGCGCCGCGCCGATGCCCCACACCACCCCGCCGATGATCTGGCTGCGTGCGGTAGTCGGATTGAGGATGCGACCCGCGGCGATCGCACTGACCACGCGCATCACCCGCACCGTGCCGAGTTCCTCGTCCACCCGTACCTCCACGAACACGGCGCTGTGCGTGGCGCGGGTATAGCGGCGCTGCTTCAACACATTGGGCAGCAGCAGGTACTTGGCTTCGATGCTGCCTTTGCCGGCGTCGGCCAGCAGCGTGGTGAGTGCAACGGCGCTGCCCGGGTCAGCCCGCAGTGCCATGCTGCCATTGGCGAATACCACGTCATCCACGCCGGCGCGGGTGAACGCCGAGTCCCTCCTTCCAGCAGCAAGCGCGAGCAGCTGCCGGCGCAGCTTGGCACAGGCGCCATCCACTGCCGAGCCCACCGTGCTGACATGCGATGAGCCGCCCTCGATCGGGGCCACCGGCAGCGTGGAATCACCCAACTGGAAGGTGACCTGTTCCAGCGGAAGGCCCAAGGCTTCGGCGGCGATCATGCTCATCACCGTATAGGTGCCGGTGCCGATATCGGTGGCCGCACTGCTGACCACCAGCCGGCCATCGGCATGCAGCTCGGCATGGGCGCGCGCGAACATCTGCATCGCATCCCACTGGCCGGTCGCCATGCCCCAACCGACCCATTCGTTACCTTCGCGGCGCGCGCGCGGCAAGGGCGCGCGATCGGCCCAGCCGAAGCGCTCGGCACCGCGGCGGTAGCACTCGCGCAGGGCCTTGGTTGAGAACGGTTTGCCGTCGGCAGGATTGGTTTCGGCGTAGTTCTTCAGCCGCAGTGCCAGCGGGTCCATGCCGATCTCATTGGCCAGCTCGTCCATCGCCACTTCCAGCGCATGCATGCCATGCGCCGCGCCGGGGGCGCGCATGTCGATCGGCGTGTACTGGTCCAGGTCGACCAGTTTGTAGCCCACGTGCACGTTGTCGCAGGCGTACAACTGGCCGCTCCAGTTGACCACCACTTCCACGTAGTCCTCGATGCGCGATGTCTCGGCCACGGCCTCGTGCCAGATCGAACGCAGGGTGCCGTCGGCATCGGCGGCAAGCTTTACCCGCTGCACGGTCTCCGGACGGTGGCCGAAGGTGAACATCTGCTGGCGCGTGAGGACAACGCGCACCGAGCGTTCCAGCGCCAACGCGCCCATCACCGCCAGCGCAAGCTGATACTGCGGGCGAAGCCCGGAGCCGAAAGCACCGCCCACGTAGGCATTCCGCACGGTGACCTTGCGCTTGGGCAGGCCGAACACATGCGAGACATACCAGCGGCTGTTCTGCGAGCCCTGGGTCTTGTCATGGATGGTCAGGTGGCCGTCGTCACCGCGGATCACTGTGCTGGCGAACAGCTCCATCGGGTTATGGTGTTCCACGCCGCTGTAGAAATCGGCCGATATGCGGTTCGCTGCCTGTGCGAACGCCTGGTCCGGCTCGCCCTTGTCCTTCGGCGGGGCGGAGAATCCGGCCTTCATCTTGCGCGGCTCACGCGCTCGTTCAACGGAGGTGACCAGATTGGTTTCGTGCGCCTCGACCTCATACCGCACGCCCACCAACCCGGCCGCGTGACGCGCCGCCTCGAAGGTCTCGGCCAGCACCAGCGCAACCGGCTGGCCGCTGTAGCGGATCTGTGCGTCGTACAACGGCCGGAACGGTGATCCTGCAGGGGCCGTCATGTCCTTGTAGAAGACACCAGCACCGCGCATGTGCGGACGGTTGAGGTGGGTCAGCACCTGCAGTACGCCCGGTACCGCCAGCGCGGCGTCCATGTCGAAGCCGAGGATGCGCCCCTTTGCGATGCTGCTGTTGACCACCACGCCATGGACCAGATCCTCGGCCGGCCACTCGGCCGCGTAACGTGCCTGGCCGGTCACTTTCGCCCGGCCATCGATGCGCGGCGTTCCGGTCCCGGTCGGCACATGGCCGGTTCCCGGCTCGGCTACGGGAACCTGCGGTTGCTTGGGGTACGCACTCATGCGGCATGCTCCGGTTGGCCGCGGCGTCGGCCACGATTGTCGATGGTGCCCTCGGAGGCGGCCTGCAGGGCGCGCACCACCGCGCGTCGTGCAAGCGGGATCTTGAAGGCGTTCTGACCCTGCGACTGCGCCCCTTCCAGCAGCCGATCGGCCGCTGATTCGAAGGCTGCATCGCCCGGCATCGTGCCGATCAGCAGCTGTTCGGCGTCGGTGCTGCGCCATGGCTTGTGCGCCACGCTGCCCAACGCCAGCCGCGCATCGGTGATGCGTCCGTCGGGCCCGATTTCCAGCGCGGCGGCGACCGACACCAGCGCGAACGCGTAGGACAGGCGCTCGCGGATCTTCAGGTAGGCACTGTGCGCGGCAAATCGCCCGCCTGGCGGAAGCGTCAGATGGGTGATCAGCTCGTCTGCCGCCAGTGTGCTGTCCTGTTCAGGCTGGTCGCCAGGCAGGCGGTGGAACGCGCCGAAGGGAATTGCGCGGGTGCCGCGCACGCTGGCGACATGCACTGTGGCATCGAGTGCTGCCAGCGCGACGCACATATCGGAGGGGTGCGTGGCGATGCAGTGCTCGCTGGCGCCGAGGATCGCGTGGTACTTGGTCAGCCCGCCCACGGCTGAACAGCCGCTGCCCGGTTCGCGCTTGTTGCAGGGCGTCGCACGGTCATAGAAATAGGTGCAACGCGTGCGCTGCAGCAGGTTGCCGCCGTTGCTGGCCATGTTGCGGATCTGCGGCGAGGCCGCCGCCAGAATGGCCGCCGCAAGCAGGGGATACTCGCGTTCCACCAGCGGGTGGTACGCCGTGTCGGCATTGCGGGCGGTGGCGCCGAGCTGCAGCCCTCCCTCTTCGGTGAGCGTGATGGCATCCAGCGGTAGCGCGTTGACATCCAACAACCCGCTGGGCTGCATCACCTGCAGCTTCATCAGATCGAGCAGGTTGGTGCCGCCGGCGATGGGCTGGATGGGGCGCCCGGGGGTGCTGGCAAGCTGCTGCAAGGCCTGCTGCAGCGACGCGGCGCGTTCGTAGGTGGGGGGAATCATGCGGGCACCGTGCCGGGTGTCCAGTGCCCGGGAGATGGCTCGGGGGCATCCGGCGTGCCTTGGGTTTCCTCAAGCACCGTCATCACCGCATCGGTGATCTGCGGGTAAGCCCCGCAGCGACAGATGTTGCCACTCATCAGTTCGCGCACCTGGTCACGGGTGCAGGCCTGGCCCTCATTGATCAATCCCTGCGCCGAACACAGCTGGCCGGGCGTGCAGTAGCCGCATTGCAGGGCATCCTTGGCGATGAAGGCCTGTTGCAGGGGATGCAGCGCATCCCCGTTCGCCAGGCCCTCGACCGTGGTGATGTCGGCGCCCTGCTGCATGACCGCCAGAGTCAGGCAACTATTGATGCGGCGGCCGTCGACCAGCACCGTGCATGCACCGCATTGGCCGTGGTCGCAGCCCTTCTTGGTGCCGGTCAGCTGCAGACGGTCACGCAGCAGGTCAAGCAGGCTGACCGTGGATTCGACCTCCAGCGTATACGCCTCGCCGTTGATGGTCAGGCGCAGCGGATACCGGGGGGAGGCATGCGTTGCGGAGGGCGGCGGCGTGGCCACCCCGGATGCGGGGAAATCGCTCATGGCAGGTCCGGCTAGGGCGTCTGCCAACCACCCTGCGCCTCGGCTCGTCTATTTCGGGTGCACGTTGCATGTGCTGCGTGCGAAGTCATGCCGGGCGAGCTCGGCGGTTCCCTTCTCCGCAGCGCCAGGAAGCGCGGATATTGCTTTGCTTCCCGCAGCGGGGGCCGGGGAACGGCCTGCCGCTGTTGGGAACACGACGGCAACGCCGAGGGTGAGCAGTTGTCGGGTGCACATGGGCTCGTCTCCTTGAACCAGGATCAGCCGGCAGGCCGGGAAAGGTGCGGGTATCCCGCTTCGGCAAGTGCGGCGAGGAATACGGCGGGCTCCCGCACCGTGTCCACGCGCACCGTCCGCGCTGCGACGTCGATCTGGATCCCGGCCGAAGGATCGGCACCCAGCAGGGCGGCCCTCACCGGCTTGGCGCAGGAACCGCATGTCATCTGGGGAATGTGGAACTGAAGCATGGTCATCTCCTGGTGGGTTGGTACGCCGACTACTTTCGGCGTTGCCAACGTGGCAAGGTCAACCTGCTTCTTCGAGGAAATCGCATCGTCCTTGGCTTGCGTTCATGTGGTCGCGGATGCTGCACTCCGGTTCAACCTTTGCGCGGCAGGCTCCTGCGCGCACGCGGCGAAGCCGGCGTATCCGTGCCGAAGCGCGGCGTCCTGCGCGGGGATGCCGCCGTGGCGCTGACTTTCCCGGCACCGACGGGCTCTGCGAGCTCTTCGATGATCGGGCAGTCGGGGCGATCGTTGCCGTGGCAGCTGCTGGCAAGATCACGCAGCGTGCGCGCCATGGCCTGCAGTCCGCTGATCCTGTCTTCCAGTTCGGCAACGTGCGCCAAAGCGACCCGCTTCACATCCGCGCTGGCACGTTCGCCGTCACGCCACAGCAGCAGCAGCTCGGCGATCTGTTCCACCGTGAAGCCAAGGTCGCGCGAGCGGCGGATGAAGCGGAGGGTGTGGGCGTCCTGCTGGGTGTAGCAGCGATAGCCGGCCTCCGACCGGACAGCGGGCGGGATCAGGCCGATGCCTTCGTAGTAACGGATCATCTTGGCCGACACCCCGGAGGCTTTCGCTGCTTGTCCAATGTTCACGCTGGTTTCCCTTGCCCGCTGTGCGGTCAGTATGGAGCACGCGCGAGCGGCGCGCGGAAGCGCTTGAGCCGCAGCGCGTTCACCAACACGAAGATGCTTGAAAGGGCCATCGCCGCAGCGGCGAAAACCGGTGACATCAACGTGCCGTTGAAGGGATACAGGACGCCGGCCGCGACCGGGATCAGCACGGCGTTGTAGGCGAAGGCCCAGAACAGGTTCTGCTTGATGTTGCGCAGCGTGGACCGGCTCAGTGCGATGGCGTTGACCACCCCGCGCAGGTCACCGGCCATCAGCACCACGTCGGCGGCCTCTATCGCCACATCGGTCCCCGTGCCGATTGCCAGGCCGACGTCTGCTTCAGCCAGAGCCGGCGCATCGTTGATGCCATCACCCACGAAGGCGACCCGTGCGCCGTCGGCGCGGAACCGCTTCAGCGCGGCCACCTTGCCATCGGGCAGCACTTCGGCCGCCACGTCGTCGATGCCAAGCTGGCGAGCGATCGCCGCTGCGGTAGCGGCATTGTCGCCGGTGATCATCGCCACGCGCAGCCCGAGCGCATGCAGCGCCTTGATCGCCTCCGGGGTGGTGTCCCGGATCGGGTCGGCTACCGCGATGATCGCCGCCAAGCGACCGTCGATCGCGGCATACAGAGGACTCTTGCCCTCCGCTCCCAGCCGCTGCGCAACCGGCAGGAACACGCTGGCATCCAAGCCCAGCCGGGCCATGAAACGGTCCGCTCCGACGGCCACCTGCTGACCGTCAACGGTGGCGGTGACCCCGAAGCCCGGGGTCGCATCGAAGCCTTCGGCCGCCCCGATGGCAAGCCCGTACCGGGTGGCAGCGGCCACGATGGCCTCGGCGATAGGATGCTCCGAGCGGGACTCCACGGCTGCGACCAGCGCCAGCACGCGGTCATGATCGAAGCCTGCGGCCGGCACCAGATCGGTCAGTTCAGGGTGGCCCTTGGTCAGCGTTCCGGTCTTGTCCAGTGCCACCACGCTGACATCGCGCAGGGCCTGCAGTGCCTCGCCTTTCCGGAACAGCACGCCGAGTTCGGCTGCGCGGCCGGTACCCACCATGATCGACGTCGGCGTGGCCAGCCCCATCGCACATGGGCAGGCGATGATCAGTACGGCCACCGCGTTGACCAGTGCGAAGGTCAGCGCTGGCGAAGGCCCGAACACCAGCCACGCCACGAACGTCAGCGCCGCCGCGGCCATCACCGCCGGCACGAACCACAGCGTCACCTTGTCCACCAGTGCCTGGATCGGCAGCTTGGAGCCCTGCGCCTGCTCGACCAGGCGGATGATCTGCGCCAGCACCGTGTCCGCGCCCACCCGGGTGACGCGGAAGCGGAACGCGCCGGTCCGGTTCAGGGTGCCACCCACTACCCCGGCACCCACGCCCTTGGATACGGGCGCCGGCTCCCCGGTGATCATGCTTTCATCCACCCAGGAAGTGCCTTCGACGACCTCCCCGTCCACCGGCACCTTTTCACCGGGGCGGACCGACACCACGTCGCCGGCCGCGACCTGGCCCAGCGGTATCTCCACGCTGGCGCCGTCGCGCTCTACCCGCGCGGTCCGCGGCTGCAGTCCGACCAGTCGCTTGATCGCCTGCGAAGTGCGTCCCTTGGCGCGCGCCTCCAGCGTGCGGCCCAGCAGGATCAGTGCAACGATCACCACGGCAGCTTCGAAGTAGACGTTCGCGGTGCCAGGGGGAAGCACCTGGGGGGCGAACGTTGCGACCACCGAGTAGGCATAGGCTGCAGAGGTACCGAGCGACACCAGCGAGTTCATGTCCGGCCCGCCGCGCAGCAGCGCCGGCACGCCCGCGCGGAAGAAGCGCAGCCCCGGCCCGAGCAGGACCAGCGTGGCCAATGCGAACTGCAGGTACCAGCTGGTCTGCTGGCCGAGCGTATGCATTACCCAGTGATGCACGGATGGCACCAGGTGCGAGCCCATCTCAAGCACGAAGACCGGCAGACCGAGGACCGCGGCAAGCCACAGTGAACGACGCAGGCCAGCCGCTTCGGTCTCGCGGCGCGCGGCCTGCTGGTCTTCCGCCCCGGCATGCGCATCCATCACCGGATGCGCACGATAGCCCGCTTTTTCGATGGCACCGGCGAGCTGGCCGAGGCTGACCACCCCGGCAAGGTGGCGCACCTGGACGCGTTCGGTGGCCAGGTTCACATCGGCCTGGACCACGCCGGGCAGCTGTCGCAGGGCTTTCTCCACCCGCCCCACGCAGGAGGCGCAGGTCATGCCGTGGATCGTCAGCACGCTGCTTTCTTCCGCCAGCGCATAGCCTGCCTTGACCACCGCATCAGCCACTGCCTGCGGGTCGGGCACGCCGTTGAACGTGACCTGCGCACGCTCGGTAGCCAGGTTGACCACTGCTGTTCTCACGCCGGGAACCGCGTTGAGCGCGCGCTCGACGCGTGCGGCGCAGGACGCACAGGTCATACCCGTGATCGGGATGCTCAGCGCCCCGTTGGACGGGTCGCCTCGCCCGTAAGCGTCTGGAAGAACGGCCGAAGCCATGGGGTACACCTCGAAAGCCCAAGTTGCGGACAGCTTGGGGATTCCCACCGTGGGAAGGTCAAGGCGGCGCCGTGCCGCCGTGCCGACCCGGCTGGCCCGGCACGCCGAATCACCGGCTTTCAGTGCGGCGGCTTGTATTTACGCAGTTCGGTGGTCAACACACCGACTTCCTGTACGGCCCGCTTGAGCTGGTCTTCGTCAAGGCCCAACTCCTTTGCCCAGAAGCGGAGCTCCCATTCCTCGTTGATGTTGATCCGGTCCGGATCCTTCGGTTTACCGCCTGGGGTCTGCACGGGTTTGGGTGGGCTGGGTCACGGGAGTCTCCTGGGGCTGCAGTCCCGGGAAATCTAGCGGGAGCGTAGCGAAGGTGCCCTGCTTCCAGTGTCGCGACGATGGCAACGAAGCGGCGCGTTTCGTCACCCCGGCTGAACCCTCGGGTCGGCCGTCAAGCGCGCGTGACCTGTGTGTCTACGCCTGCGCGCCATCCGCACACAGCTGCATCTCACGGCGTTGCCGGGCCAGGCGGCAGCATCCAGCTTCCTCATCCATGAGATCCGCGCCATGTCTTTCATCGTTCCCCTGCGTGCCACCGTCGTCGCCCTGGGCCTGATCGGCAGCAGCGCCGCCAGCGCACAGACGAGTGCAGCCCCTTCCCCCTCCAGCAGTGCCGCTTCAACCGCCAACGCCCCGTCTGGCGAACTGCGCCAGCAGCAGGCCCTGGGCGTGCTTTCGGCGATCAACCAGGCGGAAATCAACGCCGGGCAACTTGCTCTGTCGCGGGCCCAGACCGAACCTGCCCGCCAGTACGCGCAGGCCATGGTCCGCTCGCACACGGAAAACGAGAAGATGCTGGCAGCGTGGAAGCCCGACCGCAGCAGCGCGCCGGCGCAGGCCAAGACGGCCGAGGCAAAGGCTGAAGCCGCCGCATTGGCCAAGCATCAAGGCGCCGCGTTCGACAGTGCTTACCTGCAGGCCATGGTGAAGGATCACCGCAAGGCGCTGCAGACGTTGGATGACAGCCTCCTGCCTGCGGCAGCCGATGCCGAGGTGCGGGCATTCCTGCAGAAGACCCGTGGACACGTAGCAGATCACCTTGCCCAGGCAGAACGCCTGACCGGCACCCCCGCCACCGGCCGCTGATCCACGGAGCCCACCATGCACGTTCCCGATCCCCATGACAGCGAAGCTGCCCGCCCGGCGCCGATCAGGCGGGCGATTACCCTCCAGGCCAGCGTCGAGCGCGTGCTGGATGCATGGATCGACCCCGCCGTGCAGTCCGTCCTGTTTGCCGGCTTCGCAGATTTCGTCGAGTCGAGCAGGGAAGGCAGCCGCTGGCGGGTGAGCGCACCGCTGGGCCAGCATCCGGTCGTTTTCCTGCGCACTGTGGGGCAGTCCGCGCTGCGGGTGCAGCAGGACGTGGAGGGCGACGCCGGCGTGCTGGCATCGCTCTCGCTCACCGCCAGGCCCTGCGTCAACCGGGATGGCGTGGAAGCGGAACTGCAGGTGCGTTACGCACCGGACGGCGTGGTCGAACGGCTGGCAGCGCGACTGCTGGATCCCGCCCCTCCAGCCTTGGCCGGGCAGATCCTGCGCCGCCTCCGCGCCGGCCTGGAAACCGGCGAAGTCCCTACCCTGCAGTCCAATCCGGCCGCACGTTGAGGCCGAACAGGAGATTCCCCCATGCGTGCCCTCTGCTGGAATGGCGTCAACGACCTGCGGGTGGAAACCACCCCTGATCCGATCCTGGTCAACCCGGGCGATGCGATCATCAAGGTCGGGCTGAGCACGACCTGCGGCTCGGACCTGCATTTCATCGATGGCTACATCCCGGGCATGCGCGAAGGCGACATCATCGGCCACGAGTTCATGGGAACGGTGATGGAGGTCGGCCCGGCGGTCACCACGATCCGCCCTGGCCAGCGCGTGGTGATCCCGTCCTTCATCTCCTGTGGCCGCTGCTGGCACTGCGGGCGACACGAATATTCGTTGTGTGACAACACCAATCCGAACGGTCACCTGCAGGAGCCCGTACTGGGCTACCCCACTGCGGGGATCTACGGGTACACGCACGCCTTCGGTGGCTATGCCGGTTCGCACGCCGACTACATCCGCGTGCCGCATGCCGACGTCGGCTGCTTTGCCATCCCGGACGACGTCAGCGATGAAGATGCGTTGTTCTTGTCAGATGCCGGACCGACCGGGTTCATGGGCGCGGATTTCTGTGCCATCCGGCCCGGCGACGTCGTGGCGGTATGGGGGTGCGGCGCGGTGGGCCTGATGGCCCAGCTGAGCGCACGCCTGCTGGGCGCCGAGCGGGTGATCGGCATCGACCGCCTTGCCGAGCGCCTGGCCATGGCGCGGGACGTGGTGGGCAGCGAAACCCTCGACTACAGCGCCGTGGACAGCGTGCCCGAGGCGCTACGCGAACTGACCGGCGGCCGCGGGCCCGACGCCTGCATCGATGCGGTGGGAATGGAAGCCCATGGCACGGGCGCCGGCTACGCCTACGATCGCGTGAAGCAGGCGCTGCACCTGCACACCGACAGGGGCCAGGCGCTGCGGGAAGCGATCCTGGCCTGTCGCAAGGGCGGCACGCTGTCGGTGCTCGGCGTCTACGGGGTCATGGACAAGTTCCCGCTGGGCACGCTGATGAACAAGGGCATCACCGTGCGCACCGCGCAGCAGCATGGCCAGCACTACCTGCCCAGGCTGCTCGCGCTCGCCCAGCAAGGTGATCTGCTGCCGCGCTTCATGGCCACCCATCGCATGCCGCTGGAGGACGCGGTGCGTGGCTATGACCTCTTCAAGCACAAGAAGGAAGGCTGTGTCCGCGCCGTGTTCGTACCCGGCGCGTGAGCCGCACTGGGGCACCGAAAAAGCCCGGCCATGGCGGGGCTTTTTCAATGCGTGATGGTTCCAGCGCTGGGGTCAGGGCTCGCGGGGCCGGCGCAGCACCGCGCCGGCGCCCACGCCAGCACCCAGTTCGGCGCCTGTCGCCGGCTCGATTTCCGGATTGGACATCGTTCGCAGGGTCATTTCCTCCACTGCCGCCTGCTCGGCCGGCGTCAAGCCCACTGAGAACGATCCGTCGCCGCCGTCCAGGGCCGCCTGCGCATCGCGGTCAGTGACCCGTTCCCACAACTCCCCGCTGTTCCAGCTGCCAACCTGGTCACCCTCGCCCTGGGACATATCCATGTACAGATCGGTGAAGGCCGGATCGCCCGGCATCTTGCCCGGCGGGAAGTTCGGCGTGATGCTGTAAAGGGCCTTCTCAAAGGACTTCTGGTGGGCCACTTCGCGGGTCATCAGGAAACGCAGTGCATCCTTGATGCCCGGATCGTCGGTCACGTTGATCAGCCGCTCGTAGACCAGCTTCGCACGGGCTTCGGCGGCGATGTTCGATCGCAGGTCCGCGGTCGGCTCGCCAATGGAATCCACGTAGGCGGCAGTCCACGGCACGCCGCTGGAGTTGACCAGGGCGGGGCCGCCACCGTAGAGGATCTGCTCGGTATGGCTGGTGCTGTTCTGGCTCAGCAGCCGCATGTCCTCGACCTCGGCCATCGCTTCGGACTGCACGGCCTTGGGGCCCTTGTTCAACATCGCGATGATCGTACCGATGATCTCCAGGTGGCTGATCTCTTCGGTGGCGATGTCGTACAGCATGTCCTTGCGCCCGGGATCGCATTCGCCCAGTGCCTGGGTGAAATAGCGCATGGCGGCCGCCAACTCACCTTGTGGCCCGCCGAACTGTTCCAGCATGAGGGTGGCAAGCGCTGGATTGCTTTCGCGCACGCGGACCGTGTACATCAGCTTTTTGTGGTGAAGAAACATCAGCAACTCCTCTGTTTGCGACGGCGCCGCAGCGTCTGCGCGGTGCGCGCACGCTGGGTCCGATGGCTCGACATTGATGGTGTGCGCCCAAGGCTTTCGGCCCACGCAACGAGGATGCGCGTGGCACCCGTGTACGGCCGTGGATGGCACGTGGGCAGCGCATGAGTACCTGCCGCCTCGATGCTGATATGGCGTTCACGAACCGGTCGCCGGCGCAAAGAAAAACCCCGGCCGTCGCGCCGGGGTCTTCCTTGCGCTGCTGCCGCGGACCGGTTACTTCTTCGCGGTCACGCCGGGGGTCGCGTCACGCACGAGGAACTCTTCGGTAACCTCCGGGAGATTCTCGAGCAGCCAAGCGGCCATCGCCTCTTCCTGGACCAGGATCTCACCGCACACCTGTGCGACTTCATGCTCGCCGGCGGTGCGCGCTGCGGCGATCAGCGAGGTGTAGCTGGCGATCTCGAAGCACTCGAACACATAGCCCGCCATCGCACCCTTGACGATCTCGTCCGATGCGGTCATTCCGCCGATGGCCTGGCCCATCGCCGCCATCTTGCCCAGCGCATCCTTCACGATGGACGGCGACCCGCCCAGGTTGCTGATGCACTGTTCCAGGCGCTCACGCTGCCCCACCGTTTCCTGGATGTGTTCTTCGATACGCGCCTTGAGTTTCGGATAGTGATCGATCCGACCTGCCTGTGCTTTCAGCATCTGCTCGGCCTGCTGTTCCATTGCATGGGCGTCACGCAGCCAATCCAGCAGGTTTTCCTTGATCTCTGTCATGTCGTTGCTTCTCCGCGGGTGGGAAGGGACAGCATGTCCGCTGGCCCGTCAACCAGCCGCCAACGGGTCGTGGAAAGTGTGTGCTTTTACGGTGCAGGCGCCGTTAGCCTACGCTTGTCGCGGTTGCTCGCTGGCGCTTCGACCGTGATGAAAAAAGCCCGGCACCCACGCGCGGAGCGCTTCAGGTGCCGGGCCCAGGGAGGGGAGGTGCAGATTACCTCTGCTGGCGCCCGCCCTGCTGGTTGCCCTGGTTGCCGCCTTGGTTGCCACCGCCGTCCTGGCGCTGCTGGCCGCCCTTCTGCCCGATCTCGGACATGTGCTCGCGGTCCTGGCTTACCGCCTCGCCACCCTTGCGACCGGCTTCGCGGGCCTCTTCCGAACTGAACTCATGTGCGTTACCGGATTCATGCGCAGCACGTCCGCCCTGCGCGGCGATCTCGCGCTGCTTGTCTTCGTCCATGCCAGCGAAACCACGATTGGACTGGTTGTTGTTGTTTGCCATTTCGTTCTCCTGGATAGCGTAGAAGT
Source organism: Stenotrophomonas sp. Bg11-02 (assembly GCF_002836635.1). Taxonomy (NCBI): domain Bacteria; kingdom Pseudomonadati; phylum Pseudomonadota; class Gammaproteobacteria; order Lysobacterales; family Lysobacteraceae; genus Stenotrophomonas; species Stenotrophomonas sp. Bg11-02. The sequence continues at coordinate 64,798 of NZ_PJAY01000064.1, read as the reverse complement.
CGGTGGAAGTACCGACGTGCACAGCGTAGGCGGCGCAGTTTGAAAACGCCGTCGAACGCATGACGATGCCACGTGACACCAGACGCGGCAGTACTGCACGAAACGATGACGCGGACGGCGACTCCTGTGTCGACACGCGACCGCGCAGCCGCAGGGCGGCGTGCACTCAAGCAGCATTGTCGGCGCAGGCACGTGCGTGGCGCGCTGCAGACGCACCGCGCATCCTGTGCAACACGGTCACGGAATCAACGCGCGCTGAAGGTTCCCGCACCTGCGTCACGGCCCTGCAGCTGGAAGCCGTCGATGGCGTCGATGCGCCCCCGCCACAGCGGAAGCGCAGGGGCCATTGCATCCGCGCTGCCGACTGCCGTGACGCGCACATCGATCAGGTGCAGGTAATCAGGCGGGTCGGTACTGTCGTCGGCGTTGCGGCTGCCGTAGCGCGCCGCATGCATGGCGATGCTGTCGTGCGCGGTCTGGCGCTGCGCCTGGTCGGCGAGGTCGAGCGCATCCGGAAACGCGCGCGCGAAACGCTCGAAGTAAGCCGTGCCCGAAACCAGGCTCCCGCTTATCTCCAGCCCATGCACATGCAGCACGATGCCAAGGCGCAGGTGCGGGCGATGGTTGACCAGGCTGACCAGTGATTGCAGGAACCAGTCGCCCGGGCGACTGCCGTCCGCGCCCGCATCCGGCCACGTCCGGCTGGCCGGATCGTTCGCGGCCGCATCCTCCACACGACGGCGCATCGGGTCCGTCATGCCACGGTCCCGGCGCGAATGGGTAACACGCAGGCGGTCAGCACCGCAGCGCCAGGTCGTCCGCGCGGCATAGCGGACGGCGCTGCGTGCGCAGCAGGTGCGACGTGGTCATTCGGGGCGAGGGATCGCAGCACGTGGTGGCGCTTCCTTAAGCCAAGGTTGCAGTCACTATCGGCGGCGCCCGTCATACAGCACGTGGCCGGCAGGTAACGAACGCATCAACCCCGGCATCACGTGCCGTCACACTCCCTGCACGCGGTGCCTCGGCGTGCGCTGGGCGCGCCGTATCCACACAGTGTGGTAACCCCGTGCGGCGGCATGATGGTCGGTATTGAACCGGTTGACACATCCACCAGACGGCGGCGAGCATGGCCACTATTTCTCAATTCGGGGCACACCGCGACGTGGTGTCAGAAGGAAAATTCCACGTCGTCGGCATCGGTGCTTCCGCTGGGGGCGTAGAAGCGCTGGAGGGGTTCTTCCGCGGCGTTCCCAACGACACGGACATGGCATTCGTGGTGGTCACCCACCTGAATCCTTCACGCAGGACCCAGCTTCCGGAGATCATCGCGCGCTTCACCCCGCTGCCCGTGGTGCAGGCCGAGGAAGGCATGCCGGTCGAACCCCGCAATGTATACGTGATGCCAGAGGACAGCGTGCTGGGCATCCGCGAAGGCAAGCTGACACTGCAGGATCTGCACGGCCATCGCGAGCCGAAGCCGGTCGACATCTTCCTGAGCGAGCTGGCCGACGATGCACAGGCGCTTGCGGTGGGCGTGATCCTGTCCGGTGGCGACGCTGACGGCACGCTGGGCCTGAAGGCCATCCAGGAAAAAGGCGGCATGACGCTGGCCCAGGTCGCGGACGGATTCGGGCCCCAATATGCGGACATGCCCGATTCGGCCATCCAGCTGGGCTTTGTTGATTTTGCATTGCCGGTTGAATCCATGGGGCCGAAGATCGCCGAGTTCGCCTCCAACATCGGCATGCTCGACCAGGCCATAGCCGGCGCGCGGACGCAGCGCTCCTCGGCCCAGGACGCCGACTCGGTGGCTGAGATCTACATGCTGCTGCGCAGCCAGGTGGGCCATGATTTCAGCGGCTACAAGACCCGCACGTTCCTGCGCCGCGTGCACCGGCGCATGCAGGTGCTTGGCCTGCGCGACCTCGGCGCTTACGTGGACGCACTGCGGAAGGATCCACAGGAGCCGGGGCTGCTGTTCCGTGACCTGTTGATCAATGTCACCAATTTTTTCCGCGACCACGATGCCTTCAAGAGCCTGGAGGACAACGTCATCCCGCAGCTTCTGGCCAACCGCGGGCCCGAAGAGACGGTGCGCATCTGGGTACCTGGCTGCGCGACCGGCGAAGAAGTCTATTCGCTGGCGATCCTGATGCTGGAGCACATGGCGACGTTGCCGGTTGCCCCGCGCGTGCAACTGTTCGCCACCGATATCGATGATCGCGCGCTGGCCGTTGCACGCGCTGCGCGTTACCCGCGGCCGCTGTTGAGCGCGGTCAGCCAGGAGCGCCAGCAGCGCTTCTTCGTCCCGGATGGCGAAAGCATGGTAGTGGCCAAGCAGGTGCGCGAGCTGTGCATCTTCTCGCCCCACAGCGTGATCCGCGATCCTCCTTTCTCGCGCATCGACATGGTGTCCTGCCGCAACCTGCTGATCTATTTCGGCGCGGACGTACAGGCGCAGGTGATCCCCACCTTCCACTATGCGCTGCGCCCGGAAGGCTTCCTGTTCCTGGGTACTGCCGAGAACCTGAGCCAGTTCGACGAACTGTTCGTGGCCCTGGACAAGCGCAATCGCATATTCCGGCGCCGCAACGGCTCCACGCCGAGCGTGCGGCTGCCGATGTCGCTGATCCTGCCGCGCCAGCAGGCCGCGACCGACAGCAGTACCCGGCGCCTGCCCGCGGCCGGCTCCATGCGCCACAGTGCCGAATCGCAGGTGCTGGACCGCTATGCCCCGCCCCACGTGGTGGTGAGCAGCGACGGCGACGTGGTGTACTTCTCCGGCCGCACCGGCAAGTACCTGGAAGTCCCGGCCGGCGCGCCCACCCGGCAGCTGCTCACTCTTGCACGGCGGGAACTGCGGCTGGACCTGCGCACGATCTTCCGCGAAGCGGTGGAAAGCGGCCGCAGCGCCCAGCGCAGCGGGCTGGCGATGGAAGTGGACGATGGCCGGGTGCAACTGGTCAACATGGTCATCGAACCGCTCAACGAGCGCATGGGAAGCGAAGCCCTGTTCCTGGTGCTGTTCGTGGACCAGGGCCCGGCGCTGACCCGCGAAGAAGCCTCCGAACGCGCAATCGGCCAGGGCGGGGACCGCGCCGACCACGCCTCGCAGACCGAGCGCGAGCTGCATGAGACGCGTGACCGCCTGCAATCGCTGATCGAAGAATACGAAACCGCGCTGGAAGAACTGAAGTCCTCCAATGAGGAGCTGGTGTCGGTCAACGAAGAGATGCAGTCCACCAACGAAGAGCTCGAGGCCTCCAAGGAAGAGCTGCAGTCGGTCAACGAAGAGCTGCACACCGTAAATTCCGAACTGCACGGCAAGCTGGAGGCGCTGGACCGCGCCAACAATGACCTGGTCAATCTGTTCCGCGCGACCGAGGTAGCGACCGTGTTCCTGGATGAGCGGCTGGCGATCCGCTCCTTCACTCCGGCGGTCGAGTCCATTTTCAACATCCGCAACAGCGACCTTGGACGGCCGATCACCGATCTGTCGGTCCGCGTTGCCCTGCCCGGGTTCGACGCCGACCTGCAGCGGGTGCTGAAGGAAGAAGTGATGATCGAACGGCGTGCTTCCTGCGCCGATCGCGGCTGCAGCTACCTGGTGCGCGTGGGTCCATACGTGGACGCCGCAGAGCGTTCCAACGGCGTTGTGGTGACCTTCCTGGACGTGACCAGCCTGATGCGTTCGGAAGAGCGCCAGCAGATGCTCATCGCCGAACTGCAGCATCGCACCCGCAACCTGCTGGGCGTCGTACAGGCCATCGCACTGCGCACCCTGGGCAAAGGCGAGGACGTCGCCGATTTCGGCCAGCGGCTGGCCGCACTGGGACGCGCGCAGAGCCTGCTGGGCGGTACGCTGGCCGGCGAAGTCGACCTGGGCGAGATGGTCCGCACGGAACTGGCCTCGCTGGGCGTGCCGATGGAGCGCGTCAAGTTGAGCGACGACGCGGTCGCCCTGAGCTTCGACATGGCCCAGACGTTCAGCCTGGCTCTGCACGAACTTTCCACCAATGCGACCAAGTACGGCGCGTTCAAGGTGGACGGGGGCCAGCTGCTGGTGGCGTGGGAACTGAAGGAGAATGAAGGCCAGCAGTGGCTGGCGCTGACCTGGAAGGAGACCGGCGTGCCGATCGACCACGCGCCTTCCCGGACCGGCTTCGGGACGCAACTGATCGTGCACGCGATGTCGCACACGCTCAACGCCGAAACACGACTGGAGTATGCAAGCGACGGGGTCTTCTGCAGCATCGAAGTGCCCTACGACCACACACATTGACAGCCATTCGCGGACGGGGGCCGCCTGGCGGGAGGTTGAGATGAGCAACGATATTCTGGCCGGATGCCGGGTGTACGTAGTGGAAGACAACTACCTGCTGGCCCTGAGCGTTTCCGAATTCCTCGAATCGGCAGGCGCCGAGGTACTCGGCGTCACCGGCAAGCTGGCCGAGGCGCAGCGGTACGTGGCCGAGCACGACGACCGGATCGACGCGGTGCTGCTGGATGTGAACCTGCGCAGCGAGATGTCCTATCCACTGGCCGACCAGCTGGTCGCGCTGGACATCCCGTTCCTGTTCACCACCGGCTACGATGCCGCAGCCATCGATGCACGCTTCGGCGACCACCCGGTGTGCAGCAAGCCGTTCGTTCCGGCCACCCTGTGGGAGATGGTCAGCGCGATCTGCACCCGGCACTGAGCCGGGCGCGGATCGCGCCGACGTGGTCTAGACGCTGCTGCGTGCACCATGGACCCTCCCGACCACAGGTAATGCGATGGCACCGCATTCGACGGCGATCTATCAACTTGACGTTTCCCTGTTCCGTGATGGCTGCGGGAGGGGCTGGGGCACCCTGTCCGGTGTCGTCGAGAAGCTCGACTACCTGCAATGGCTGGGCATCACCCACCTGTGGCTGTTGCCGACCTACCGCAATGGCGGCCGCGACGGTGGCTACGATGTGATCGACCACTGCGCGATCGATCCGCGCATCGGCGATTTCGACAGTTTCGATCTCCTGATCCGGGAAGCCACGCGGCGTGGCATCAGGGTGATCGTGGAGCTGGTCATGCAGCACACCTCCGACCAGCATCCCTGGTTCCTGCAGGCGCGCAGCGGCGACGCGCGGATGGCAGAGCGGTATATCTGGGCGGACTCGCCGCCGGAGCAAGGGCCGGACCCCATGTTTCCCCCGATCGAAGCGTCGGTGTGGAGCTGGGACGCGGATGCCGCGCGGTTCTACCAGCATCGGTTCTACCGGCATGAACCCGATCTGGAGCTGGCCAATGCCGAGGTGCGCGAAGAGATGGGACGCATCATCGCCTTCTGGCTGGACAAAGGCGTGGCGGGTTTCCGCGTCGACGCGGTGCCCTACATGGTGGAACGCGCGGCCCTCGCCGACCCGCGCGACGAAGGCCGCTGGCTGCTGGAGCTGATGCGCGGACAGGCGGCCGCGCACCACGATGCGCCCATCCTCATCGGCGAAGCCGACGTGGAGGCGGGTGAGTATGGGAAGTACCTGGACCACGGACGGCGCCTGTCCCATCTGCTTGATTTCCACCTCAACAACCATCTGTTCCTGGCGTTCGCGCTGGAGGACGCCAGCCAGATCACCTCGACCCTGGCCGAGTACAACGCCGATGCGCCGACACGTTCGCGGCTGGCGTGGTTGCGCAACAACGACGAACTGGACCTGGAGCAGCTGAGTCCCGAAGAACGCGCCAGCGTGATGGACCGGTTCGCACCCGAGCCGGGCATGCGTGTCTACGAACGCGGCATCCGGCGCCGGCTGGCCCCGATGTTCGATCACGACGTGGACGCGCTGGCGATGGCCCACGCCGTGCTGCTTTCGCTGGGGCAGGTGCCGGTGCTGCGCTATGGCGATGAGATCGGCCTGGGCGACGACCTGCGCCTGCCCGAGCGCGATGCCGTGCGCGTGCCGATGCAGTGGACCCCTGGCCCGCGGGCCGGCTTCAGCGATGGCCCCGCACCGCCCTGGCGCGCTGCGCTGTCCAGTCATGACCGCGGCCTGGCCAGCGATGCGGTCAATGTGCAGGCGCAACGCGACGACCCGGATTCGCTGCTTGGTCGCGTGCGTGAACTGCTGCAGGCGCGCCGTTCGCTGCCATGGCTGGAACAGGACGCCGAAGCGCTGCCCGGCCTGCCGCGTTCCATCCTCGGGCTGCGCTTCCGCAGCGGCGACAGTGCCTTGCTGACCTTGGTCAACGTGGGTCGCACGCCCCAGCGCCTGCACCTGGCCGAGGCAACCCACGCGCGCCCGGTGGTCCTGCGCGGCGCGGTTGTCGAGCAGCAGACCGTGGTGCTGGCCGGCTACGGCTACGCCTGGCTGCTGGTGGACAGCGGCGGGAGCTGAAGCGCGGGCAGCACCCGGGTCGCGAAGTCGTCGATGAAACGTTCCTGTTCGAGGTTGACGTTGTGCAGGTACAACCGCTGGAAGCCCATGTCCAGGTAGCCCTGCAAGGCCTCACGATGCACGCCGGGATCGTGGGAGACGATCACCCGCTCGGTGAGCCGTTCATCGCTCACCTGCTGGCCGAGCTGTTCATAGGCTTCCGGCTGGCTGAGCTGTTCACTCTGTTCGGCGCTCAGCACGTTCTGGCGCCATTGCTCGCGCGCCCCGTCGAGCGCGGCGTCGTAGCTGCGCGCATAGGAAAGCTTGACCTGCAGGTACATCGGTTTGCCCGCGCCGCCGCCTGCTTCGAAGGCACGCACTACCGCACCCAGATCCTCCATCGGCATGCTGGTGGTGATCAGCCCATCGGCCCAGCCCCCCAGCCAGTGGGCGGTTTCCGGGGTCAGCGCAGCGCCCAGCAAGGGGATCGGGGTGGCCGGCCGGCTGTACAGCCGCGCCTCGCGCACCTGCACGCCCGCCTCGCCGTCGACGCTGACCTTGTCGCCGGCCCACAGGCGGCGGATCACCTCTGCGGATGCGCGCAAGCGCGCGTTGCGGATGTCCTTGCTCGGCCAGGGCTGACCGGTGATCGCCTCGTTCAGCGCTTCCCCACTGCCCACTGCCAGCCACACCAGGGTGGGCGCGAACTGTTCCAGCGTGGCCACCGCCTGTGCCACCACGGCGGGATGGTAGCGCCCGGACGGGCACGTCACCATGCCCAGCGATACCGGCACCTGGCCGAGCAGCGCCCCGGCCCACGCCCAGGCCTGGCCGGATTGTCCCTGGCGGCGCGACCACGGATGGAAATGGTCCGAGCACATCACCGCATCGAACCCACTGTCCACCGCGCGCCGCGCAAGGGCGAGCAGGCTGGCGGGGGCGAACTGCTCATGCGAGGCATGGAATCCAATCACGGCGCGCTCCTGTACGTTTGACACGATTGCAACAGGGCACGATTTAAAACCGCGTCATGAACATGCCAAAAGAATGCATCGGCCACCGCCGCTGGGCGATCGCCGAAGGGTACATCCCGGGCTGGAGCAACGGCCCACAGCCGGCGCTGGAAAGTCACGAAACCTGCTGCATCCTCAATGCCAGTGGACGACCTGCACATGTCGAACTGTGGTTGTACTTCGAGGACCGCGAACCGGCGGGGCCGTATCGCGTCGAGGTGCCGGCGCAACGCACGCGCCATGTCCGCTTCAACGACCTGGACGATCCGATGCAGGTGCCGCGCGAAACGCCGTTCGCCACCCTCATCCACTCCAGCGAACCGATCATCGTGCAGCACACGCGGCTGGATTCGCGGCAGGCGGAAAATGCGCTGATGACGACCATCGCTCACCCGCTGTGACACCGCACTGACACCGCATCGGCAGGTCATTTACGGGCGAGCGCGCAGCATCGGTATCTCCTTTCACCGCACTGGAGAACGCGATGTCCCTCCCCGACTACCCACGCCCCCCCTTCAAGCCGCAGCAGCAGGGTTTCCCCGGCAAAACCGGACCGATGGAACCCACCCCGGACCACGGCGAGACCACCTACAAGGGCCACGGCCTGCTGGCCGGCAAGCGGGCCTTGATCACCGGTGGCGACAGTGGCATCGGCGCGGCGGTGGCCATCGCCTTTGCCCGCGAAGGGGCGGACGTGGCCATCGCCTACCTTCCCGACGAACAGGCCGATGCCGAACGCATCGGCGCGCTGATCGAAGAGGCGGGGCGCAAGGCGCTGCTCGCTCCGTGTGACATCAGTGACCCTGCCCAGGCCGAGCAGCTTGTGGACCGGGTGACCAAGGAGCTCGGCGGACTGGACGTGCTGGTCAACAACGCCGCGTACCAGCGTTACTTCGAGAGCTTCGACGAGATCACGCTGGAGGAATGGAAGCGCACCTTCGATACCAACGTGCACGCAGTATTCAACCTGGTGCGACTTGCGGTGCCGCATCTGCAGAACGGTGGCAACGTCATCAACACCGCCTCGGTGAATTCCAAGAAACCGACCCCGAACATCCTTCCCTACTCCGCCACCAAGGGCGCAGTGGCCAACCTCACGATCGGGCTGGCCGGCCTGCTTGCGGACAAGCAGATCCGCGTCAATGCGGTGCTGCCCGGTCCGATCTGGACGCCCTTCATCCCTGCCGGCATGGCGGCCGAGGAAGTCGAGAGCTTCGGCTCGCAGACGCCATTCGGCCGGCCGGGCCAGCCGGCTGAACTGGCCTCGGCCTATGTGATGCTGGCCTGCGACGGTGCCAGCTACACCTCCGGCGCGCTGCTCACCGTGTCCGGCGGCGCCGTGACGCTGTGATGGAGCGTTGGCACGCGCTTCGCTCCGCGTTGCCAACATGGCTGGACGAATGGCTGGACGTGGTCGTCCCGGTCAGCGAGTTGCTGCTGATCGGGACGTGTGCGTGGCTGCTGGTGCGCTTCGTCGCGATGACCGCGCGCACGATGGCCAGCCGATACGAGTTCCCGCCGGCGTATGCCGTCGGCGCGCGTCGTATCGCTGCCACGCTGGTCTATGCGGCCGCCCTGCTGCTGGCGCTGGAGCGGCTGGGCGTCTCCGCACGCGTGTTGTGGAGTGCGTTGACCGGCTTCGCCGCCGTGGGGGCGGTCGCGTTTTTTGCCGCGTGGAGCGTCCTGTCCAACATCTTCTGTTCGTTCCTGATCTTCGCGACCAAGCCGTTCCGGCTATATGACCAGATCGAGGTCATCGACAGCCCGGACAAACCCGGGATACGTGGACGCGTGGTCGACATCAATCTCATCTACACCACCCTGCAGGACAGCAACCCGGCATCGCAGGACTGCCTGTTGAAGGTGCCCAATTCGCTGTTCTTCCAGCGCATGATGCGGCTCTGGCATTGAGTCCGCGCCGCCAGGACATCGAGGAACTCCATGACCCCGCTCGACAAGCCACTGCGCCGTGAACTGCAGGTCGGTGCCGATGCGTTCACCCTCACCATCGACCCGGATGGCCTGAAACTGGTGCGCAAGGGGAAACGCAACGGCATCGTGCTGCGCTGGGAGGAGCTGGTCAACGGTGATGCCGCGCTGGCCAAAGCCCTGCAGGCATCGCTGCAGACGCAGTGACCGCTGCGGAGCCCGCGTGCTGCACAGCCAGGCTCAGCGCCCCTTTTCCGTCGTGCCGCGAGAGGTGGCATTCTCCCCCGCAGGCTGCGGCATCAGTTGGCCGGAGGGCGCGCCGTGCTGTGCGTGGCGGTTGCCGGAAGGGTCTTCGATCTGGACGACCTGGCCGCGCTGCCAGGCATCGGCACCCCGATCGATCGGCGGCGAGGGAATATCGGCGCGCGCCGTCCTGCGCTCTCCGCTGTCGATGCCGATCCGCTGATCACGCGCCGCCAGCATGGCCTGGTCGATCTGGCCGTCAGCGGTAAACCCCATCATCAGCTGGGGCATGCCCCGCGGCAGGTCCTTGTCCAGGTCAGTATGCCAGGTGTGCCAGGTCTTGCCATAGGTGCCGACGAGTTTCTCCATCAGCGCATGCTCGGCCGGGGCAGGGATGCCGGGCGCCACCAGCTGGCCCGATTTCACTTCGTGCACGTGGCTGTGCCAGAGTTTCTTCTCCGGCTCGGGCAGGCTGCCGAACAACGCCCCGCTGATGATGTACTCCACGCCCATCAACTTGGCGTCGCGGACATTGCCATCGTAGATGGTGCACTGGATGACGTCCTCGTTGAGGATGCTGCAGTAATGGTGCGCTTCCATCTGCCCTGCCGGGTGCCCATTGTAGACATGAAAACCGTCAAGGTAGGCGTTTATCGCGTCGATCGGCGGGCGGTCCTGCAGCAGCGCCGCACCCGCGTCCAGTGCCTTGGTGGTCGGCGCCGCCTCGGCCCCGGGCGCCTGCACGCTGGAGGAGGTGGTGCCCCCACCGCAGGCAGCCAGCGCGAGCACGGCAGTAGCGTTGAGGAAAACAATGCGCATGGAATACCCCTTGTGCTTGATGGAAGGGCGGGCAGCTGCAGTCAGTCGTCCTGCGCCCACCGTGAAAGGTTCTGCTGGAGCGTGTCGATGCCGGCCCATGGATCCTTGCGGCGTCGTTTCAGCCGGGCGGGTACATCGCGGAGGGTGAAACTGTCGGCGCGCTTCAGCCTGGGCAGTTCGTTCCAGGAGATGGGGAGTGCCACCGGCGCGCCCGGCCGGCCGCGCAGCGAATAGGACGCGACCGCCGTCGCACCGCGTCCGTTGCGGAGATAGTCCACGAAGATCCGCCTGTTGCGCAGGCGTTTGCTTGAGGTGGCCAGGAAACGATCGGGCTCGGATCGGGCAAGCGCGTCGGCGAACCCGTGCGCAAAGCGCTTGGTGAGGTCCCAATCGCAGCCCGGGTGCAACGGCACCACCACGTGCAACCCCTTGCCGCCGGACACCCGCAGGAAGGATTCCAGCTCCAGCTGCTGCAGCAGCCTGCGGATGTCGGTGGCGGCCTTCTTGACCTCCGAAAAAGGCACGTCCGGGCCCGGGTCGAGGTCGAATACCACGCGATCGGCCTGATCGGGCGAGGCAGCATGGCTGCCCCACGGATGGAACTCCAGCGCGTTGAACTGCACCAGCTCCAACACGCTGGCCGCATCTTCCACCACCAGGTAGTGCGCATTGACGCCGGTGTCCTCCTTCAGCCGCACCGAGCCCACGCGCTCCAGGCCGGCGGTGTGGTGCTTCTGGAAGAAACACGGCTTCGAGGTCCCCGAGGGGCAGCGGATGATCGACAACGGACGCCCGATGATTTCCGGCAGCAGGTGGTCCATCACGGCGGTGTAGTAGTCCCAGACCTCCTGCTTGGTCGCCTGGATATCCGGAAAGATCACCTTGGTCGGGCTGGACAGCGCCGGCGACGCATTGGCCGCCCGCCCCGCAGGCGGCGCCGTGGCCACGGCACTGCCTTGGCCATGGTCGCTGCTGGCGAGGTCTGAAACGTTCTTGTCCGGCCGCACCGCCTTCAGCGATGCCTGGCGCAGCAGCTGCTGGCCACCGATCCCCCGATAGAACACCTCCACCACGAAGCGCGGCGGAAACCACGTGGCCCCGCGCAGATCGGTCTCGGTGGTCGGTACGTACGCGGTTGGCTGCTTGCCGCCCCCCTGCCCCATCATCGCGCTGAGCTCGCTGATCTGGCTGTCGGTGAAGCCCGAGCCCACCCGACCGGCGTACAACCAGCCATGGCGCGCGTCAGGCCTCGCCAGCAGCAGCGAACCGAATCCGGTCCGGCTCCCTTTCGGCGCCGTGTAGCCCACCACGGCAAACTCGTCGCTGGCCAACTGCTTGGTCTTGCGCCAGTCCTCGCTACGCCCTGCCTGGTAGCCGCGGTCGGCGCGCTTGGAAATGATGCCTTCGAAGTGCTGCTCACCGGCCAGCCGGTATGCCGCGTCACCGTCGCCGGCGATGTGCGAACTCAACGCCAGGTGCGGCGGCGGATCGGCCAGCAGTTCCTGCAGCAACGCCTTGCGCTGCAGAAGCGGCGCATCGGTGACATCCACCCCGTCCAGATGCAGCAGGTCGAACAGCACATAGGACAGCGCACCTTGGCGCTCGCCGGACAGCGTGGCCTGCAGCAGGTTGAAGTCCTCCTTGGTGCCGCCGCCCGCGATCAGCTCACCATCCAGCGCCGCCGACGTCACCCCGAGCGCGGCCACCGCCTCGCGGATCTCGGGCAGCTTCCCGGTCCAGTCCAACGCGTTGCGCGACCACAGCCCCACCTCGCCATCGGCGACGGTCGCCAATATCCGGTAGCCATCCCATTTGATTTCGTGGACCCACTGGTCTCCTGCTGGCGGATGATCGCCAAGCCTGGCCAACTGTGGCTGGAACGGCCCTTCCGGCGCCTCGGCCTTGCGCGCCCCGGCCAGTCGCAGCGCTTTTCCGGACCACCCACCCCGGCGCGACCGCGCGCTCACCGGTACCGCCGTCAGCCGACGCTTGACGGACTTGCCACTACCGGCGCGCTTGAGGTCGGCGGCAGGTGCCGCCGTGACGTCGGCCAGCAGGTCGTCCGCCTCGACATCGCCCGCATAGGCATCGTCCTCCTTGAACAGCAGCCACTGTGGCTGCCGCGCCGGCTTGCCGGAGCGCACCAGATGCCAACCGCCCTTGAGCTTGGTGCCGAACAGTTCGAATCGCAGGTGGCCCTTCGCCAGCTGCGCCTCCGGGTCGCCGCGGGTGGACCACACGCCGTGGTCGAACTGCGCCACGTGCCCGCCTCCGTACTCGCCCTTGGGTATCTCTCCTTCGAACCCGGCGTAGTCAACCGGGTGATCCTCCACTTCCACCGCCATCCGCTTCACGTGCGGATCGTAGCTGGGTCCTTTCGGCACCGCCCAGCTCTTCAACACGCCGCCGATCTGCAGCCGGAAGTCGTAGTGGCGCCTGCTGGCATGATGCAGCTGGACGACGAAGATGGCCCGCTGGCCGGCCGGCACTTTCTTGCCCGGCTCCGGCTCCCGGGTCCGGCCGAAGCTCCGCTTGCGCTGGTACTCGCTCAGCGACATCCCGAGCGGCCTAGCGGCGCAGGTGCGTGCGCACGGCCTCGGCGGTCGGACCCACCGCCTTGACGGTCGCCTCGAGCGCTTCGCGGCTGACGCCCAGCGTCCGGGTCCAGTACTGGACCTCGTAGTCCTCGTTGACGTTGACCCGGTCGCGGTCGGGGCTGCCGGTCTGCTGCTTGTCGTCACTCATGTCGATCTCCGTCGGAAGCTGCGGTCCATCGAGCATCGTTCCGCCGCAGTCGCCGGGACGAGAGCGCCGCGTGAACCCCGAAACAAGAATCCGTTGCCCGAAGTGAAGAAAACGCGGCACGCACGCAACCCTCACGTTACTCTTCGCGCTCGCATGACGAGCCGCATACACCTGCGTGCCTAGGCTCGGAATCTCTGTTCACCCAATCCAATACGGAGCTTTCGATGGCTATCAAAACCGCTGAAGACCTTTTCATCCACGAACTGTCGGATATCTACAGCGCGGAAAAGCAGTTGACCAAAGCGCTGCCGCGCCTGGCACGCGCCGCCACCAACCCCGATCTTGCCGCCGCGTTCGAAACCCACCTGGAAGAAACACAGGGCCAGATCGAGCGCCTGGACCAGGTGGTGGAGGTGCTGGGCATCCGCCTGAAGCGCATCAAGTGCGCCGCGATGGAGGGCCTGGTGGAAGAAGGCAAGGAAGTGATCGACGGCATCGAGAAAGGCCCGGTGCGTGACGCTGCCCTGATCGGCGGCGCGCAGAAGGTCGAGCACTACGAGATCGCCTCCTACGGCACGATCGCAGCGCTGGCCAAGCAGCTCGGCTACAAGGATGCCCTGCCGCTTCTGCTGGAGACGCTGGAGGAGGAAAAGGCCACCGACGAAAAGTTGACGATGCTGGCCAAGTCCGGCGGCAATGCCGAGGCCGCAGCCGCCTGAGACCCGACCGCCTGCCAGGAGACCACCATGCAACCCGATCATGATCCGGCACACGAACCCGCTCGGCAGGCAGAGCCCTCTGCCGATGACCAGCGCGCCACCGAGAATGCCGGATACAACCAGCGCGGCCATGGCAAAGGCGGCAAGCTCGGCGAAGGAGAGCCTGACGGCAAGGCCGAGCGCGATGGCAGTACGCAGCCGAACTTCGGCCAGGCCGGCAGCTGGGGCAAGACCCCCGATCCAGAGCCCTGACCCGGGGCGGCACTGCGGTGCCGCCCTCCTGTCGCGGTGGCCACGTGTCGAAGTGAGCACGTGGCCAATGGTGAAATCAAGCAGACCGGGTGCATCGGCATGTGGAAACGAAACGGCCTGTCCATCGTATTGTTCGCGCTCCTGCTGTGCTTCCTGGGAGGGCAGGTGTGGGCAGGCTTCCTGGACCATAACCAGGAGCTCGCCGAGCTCCACCGCCCCACGCTGGAGCTCTGGGACTATCTCCACAGCGGTCATTTCATCAGCGCTACCTTCGAGAACTGGGAAAGCGAATTCCTGCAGATGGGCATGTACGTCCTGTTGACGGTGAGCCTGCGGCAGAAGGGATCGGCCGAATCGCGGCCGCTCTCCCATGCAGAAGAACACGAGCGTATCGAGCCTGGTCGCATGCCGTGGGCGGTGCGCAAGGGCGGTCTGTGGAAGACCTTGTATGGCCACTCGCTGGCCATCGCGTTCATGCTGTTGTTCCTGATGAGCTTCCTGCTGCACCTGGCGGGCAGCTGGCGCGCCGAGGTCGACGACCAGCTGGCGCGGGGCCTGTCGCCGCCTACGTGCTGGGAGCATCTGGCGAGCAGCAGTTTCTGGTTCGAATCCTTCCAGAACTGGCAGAGTGAGTTCCTTGCCGTGTTGTCGCTGGTGATCCTGACGATCTTCCTGCGCCAGAAAGACTCGCCCCAATCCAAGCCACTGGCTGCTCCGCACAGCCAGACCGGCGACTGAGCGGCGCAGGGACCGAACCGATGCGTCCATCTTCGCCTGCCCTGCTGGTCATCGACATGTTCACCCTGTTCGACTTCCCCGACGCTGATCGGCTGAAGCCGGGCGCGGTGCGGGCCGCGCGCCAGATCGCGCGCCTGGCACGACAGTTCCGCCTGCGCGGCCACCCCGTCATCCACGCCAATGACAACTTCGCGAACTGGCAGCTTGATTTCAAGGAGCTCGTCGATGCCTGCCTGCGCACGCCCGGTGCGTCGTCCACGATCGCGCGCCTGCTGCAGCCCGAGCCGGGGGATTATTTCGTGCTCAAACCCAAGCACTCCGCCTTCCTTGCCACTCCCCTGGTAGTGCTGCTGGCCAAGCTGGGCGTGGACGAGCTGGTGGTATGCGGCATGACGGCCGAATCCTGCGTCGCAGCCACCTGCTTTGACAGCAATGCACGGGAATACGACACCGTGGTCGTGCGTGAAGCGGTCGCCGGTATCGGTCGAGCCAAGGCGACCGCGCTGCGGCTGCTGGAGGACGGCAAGGCCGCCCGCGTCGTCCCACTGCAGCGTTACCTGGCGCAGTAGGACGTTGAAGGACCAGCCCACTGCGCGGCACACGGATACGCGCTTGATCCGGCCGTCGCGCTCAGGGTACCCCTGCGTCCATCAGGGCGCGCAGATGGAGGATCGCTGTCGCCACACGCGATTGTTCGGCGATGCGCAACGCGCCCTCGCGGCTTGCCTCCCCGTGCAGATCTACCAGCATGTCGATCACCCGTTGCCGCTCGTGCAAGGCACGCAGCGCCCGCCATAGTTCGTCGTCGGTGTGGCGTGCCTGGGTCTGGTCCAGCGCGTCCAGGGTGTAGGCGTGTCCGGTGTGGCAACGGTAGCGTGGCGGCGCGCTGTCGTCGATGTGCCATAGCACCCCGCCGCAGGCCGGGCAGCTCACTTTGGAGGGGCGGCCGATGGCGTCCAGCCCACTCATGTCATTGCCGGTATCCATGCTGAGGTCATTCTCGTGGCGCACCGCGGCAGGCACTGCCGGCGCGGAGCGGATGGGTTCGCCGATGGCACGCTGCAGCGTGGCGGCCAGTTGTTCGCCGGGTGTCGTCCAATCGACTGCGACGTGTCGCAACGCACTGCGTGGCATGCTCGGCTCGAGTGCATCGGCCGGATCCTGGACGATGGCCAGCCCGCCGCACGCCTTGATCGCCTGCAGCCCGGCGGTGCCATCGTCGAGCCGGCCGCTCAACACGACCCCGATCACCCGCGGTCCGAAACACGCCGCTGCCGAGCGGAACAAGGGATCGATCGCCGGACGCGCGAGATTCTCCTTGGCACCCCGCGTCAGCCGGATCACGCCATCGGCCACCAGCATGTGCTGGTCCGGCGGTGCGATCAACAGGGTGCCCGGCTCGATGGCGTCACCAGCCACGGCGTGGCGCACCCGCATTCTGCCGGCACCGGAAAGCAGCTCGGGCAGCACACTCTGGTGGCTGCCGATATGCCGCACCAGCAGCACGGGCGGAAAGTCGGACGGCAGCAGGGCGGCCAAGCGCGTGAGCACCGGCGTCGCACCCGCCGAGGCACCGATGACGATGATGTCGCGGTGAATCCGATTGCTGTTCGACATGCCTACCCGCAAGGTTTTTCGTCGCAGCCATTATGGTCAACCCTCCCTTCATGGTGGCGTGCAGAAACTCCAGGACGACCGGCCTGTGCACCGCATCACAGAATGTATGCGATCAGGCCGTGACCGATTCAGAATGTCCCTTTGCAGAAGACACTTTCTTACGGGGCTGCACGCTAGATTTCAGCTCCAAGGGAAGAAAGGAGTCGCCGTTTTGCCAATCCGTGCGTTGGCGTATGCAAGTCAAGCAATACCAGGCCTGAGTATCGAGCGCATCGAGGCTCTTACGCGCGATGCCGAACGTTTCAATCTGCAGGCCGATGTCACCGGGGTATTGCTGTTCGACGGCAGCCGTTTCATGCAGTACATCGAGGGCCCCGAGGACAGCTTGTGGAAAGTGTATTCACGCATCCTCGAAGCCAGCAGCCATTGCGAAATGATGGAGCTGGACCAAGGGCAGATCAGCGGCCGCCGCTTCCCCTACTGGTCCATGCGCATGGTTCCCGCTGGCGAGGCGGACCTGCGTTTCGTCTGCCGGGGTGACTGGACGGGCTTCAGCCGAAGCCGCGGCGATGATGCGCGAACCGGCACGGACCGGCTGGTACGGGTGGTAGCGCCGCACATCGGCTGATGGCCGATGCTGCAGGCTGCCGAGGACAGCATCGGGGGAACACTTGATTTTCTATAAATTCAAACCTGTGGAGCAGCTCGCCCACCTGCTCGATATCGTGGTCAACGAACGGCTCTACTGCGAGCATTACGAAGCGTTGAACGACCCCTTCGAAGGCCAGTTCGCGCGCATGGTCGGCCAGGGTGCGGCGCGGCCGCAGTTCGGCACCGCCCGCGAGCTCGACCGTAACCTGCCCACCCGGATCTGCAGCCTCACCGATCGTTTCGACGATGTGCGGATGTGGTCGCTGTATGCCGGTCGGTTCGCCGGTGTTGCCATCGCGCTGGAGCTCGATCCGCAACGCCTGCCGCTGTACCCGGTGCGTTACACGCGCCGGCTGCCTGCGATCGACGTCGCGGCAGGCGGTGGTGCCGCCTTGCGCGCCCTCACCACCAAGACGTCCCACTGGGCCTATGAGAACGAGTGGCGGCTGCTCAGCCAGGAACGCCATATTCCGGTACCGGGAGCGGTGCTGCAGGTGATCCTGGGCATGCGCATGCCCACCGAGATCATGCAGATCATCGCGCGGGTGGCCCGTCCCCACACGCGGGTCCACATGGCCCGGCTGGACCCGGCCGGCACCTGCATCGTGCGGGGCCAGGCGCTGGAAGCGGGGCTGGTGGAGCGCATCGTCACCTGACCGGCCCGGCCGGTTGCAGCATCGCCAGCAAGCGCTGCACGACTGCGGCGCGCACGTCCTCGGCGATCTTCCCGTTGTACATGCCCTCGTACACCCATAGCCCGTCCGCAGCCAGCCGCGCGATGAAGTTGTCCCAGGCCGCCGGATCGGTCTCGCCAGGCCGGGGTGGCGCCGGCGCCCAGCGCGCCATGGCCTCGCTCCAGGGCGCCACGTCGGTATCCGGCTCGACCGATTCAAGCATGAAGATCAGCTCGGCGCGGGTAGCGCTCTGTGCCGAAACCCGAAGGTAGGCCGCGTGCCGTTCGACCGCGCTCGATTCGCTGGCCGGCACCGCGAGCAGCTGCTGCATCGAAGCCTCCCAGCCCTGCACGAGATGCTCGTCGATGGCGCGTAGCAGCGCTTCACGCGAAGGGAAGTGATACAGCAGTCCGCCACGGGTCAGTCCGGATTCGGTGGACACCGATTCGAACGTCACCGCACGTACGCCATCGCGGTTGATCACCCGCACGGCCGCATCGAGGATCCGGGTTCTATTGCTCGTTCTCATGCGTTCAATGTACGGCAACCGGTGCGGCTTCGCGGCCACCGGGCCCGCTGCGGAGCAGCAGCGCGGTGAGCATCGCGCCGATGGCCAGCGCCACCGAAATGACCACCAGCACCCACTGGTATGCGCGGTCATACGCGGCATGTACCGCATCCAGCCACTGCGGCGCAGGAGTGCCGACAGCCTGCAGCGCCTGGCCAATGCCCTCGCGTGCCGCCGCGGGCAACGCAGCGTCGGCGGGCAGGAAGGCGGTGTACAACGCCGCCGCCAGGCTGCCCAGGACCGCCACAGCCAGCAGCCCGCCGAATTCGTAGGCCACCTCTTCCACCGAGGAGGCCATGCCGGCGCGGTCGGCCGGCGCATTGCCGATGATGGCCGTGGACGCCACGGAAATCGTCGCACCCATCCCCACCCCGGTGACTGCCATGCCGGTGATCGCCCATCCCAGTCGGTGGGCAAAGCCCAACGCGACCACCGCCACGCCCAACGCGCCGCACGCCAGGCCGCCACTGATCAATGGCCGCAGGCCGACCCGATGCAGGAACATTCCGCCGAACAGCGCGCTCGGCAGGCTGCCCAGCGCCGCCACCGAGACCAGCAGGCCCGCCTGGAGCGGAGTAAAGCCGGCGACCAGCTGGAAGCGCTGGGTGGTCACCAGTTGCAGTCCAGCGAGCGCGAACAGGGTGAACACCGCCGCGAGCGTGCCGCAGAGGAAGGCCGGATTGCGGAAGATGGCAACGTCCAGCAGCGGATACGGCAGCACGCGCTGGCGGCGCACGAAGGCGGCGGCGGCGATCGACGCCACGCCGGCGGCGATGGCGGCGGTGCTCCACGCAGGCGGTGCGGCAATCACCGATTTGATCCCCAGCACCAGACCGGACAATGCCGCCAGCGCGAGCAGCGAAGAGGCGAAATCCCAGCGCCGGCTGCCGTCAGGCACGCCTTTCGGCGCCAGTGCGAGCGTAGCGATGAAGGCCAGCACCACCACCGGCACGTTGACCAGGAAGACCGATCCCCACCAGAAACGCGCCAGCAGCACCCCGCCGATGATCGGGCCGAGCGCGGCGCCGATGATCGCCACTGAACCCCAGATGGGGATGGCGATGTTGCGCTCCCGCTCTTCATGGAAGGTCAGCCCGATCAGTGCGAGGGTCGCCGGCATCATCGCGGCGGCACCCACTGCCAGTGCGGCGCGCGCGCCGATCAACTGGCCAGCGGACTGCGAGAACGCCGCCACCAATGACGCCGCGCCGAAAGCGGACAGCCCGATCAGGAACATCCGCCGATGACCGATGCGATCGCCCAGGGTGCCAGCGCCCAGCAACAGGCCGGCCATCACCAGCGGATAGGCATTGATGATCCACAGCTGCTGGCTGTCGCTGGCATGCAGCTCGCTGGCCAGGGTGGGCAGCGCGGTGTACAGCACCGAATTGTCCAAGGTGACCAGCAACAGGCCGGCAGCCACGGTGAACAGCAGGCTCCAGCGGCGTGCGGGAGACAATACGGACGTAGGAGGAGCAGTGGCAGGCAACGACATGGCGATCAGCACAGCGGTTGTGGGATGGACGTAACTATACCGGACGTCCTGTATAGTTATGTGGATTGGGGCAGCGGCCATTCACGCGCCGGATGGCGGTCCGGCGCAGGCAGCCGCGCCGGCAAGCGTGTAAAATCGCGTCTTTTGGCCTCCTGACAATGGCGAAACCGTCACCCCGGCCGCCCGTTGCCGGGCCGCCCCTGATCCACGCGCTGCAGCGGCTTGATCCCCCGTCCGCTGCCTCCGAGAGCCCTGCCCTGCCTGCGGCGCTGGGCAGCTGGGTCGACTGGAACCGCGCCGTCGCCCTTGCACGGGCACTGGATGGCAGCCTTTCCGACCGCCCGGAACAGACCGCCGATACCGATGCCGACCGCCTCGCCGAAGAGTGCGCGCGTGCGCGCAACGCCCACGCCGAAACCATCCACGCGCTGGTGGCCGCACTGCTGCAGCCCATGGCGCCGGCCGAATTCGAGCGGCGGCACGCCGCGCTCCAGCGCGCCCAACTGACCAGCACCGGCCGCCTTCGCGGCCGCCTGCGCGACGCGCTGGCGCGAACCGGCGAGCAAGGCGCACGCCTGGCCGAGATCGATGCCGTGATGGAGCAGGTGCTGGCCCCGCGAGAGTACCGGCTGCTTGACCGCCTGCCCGCCCACTTGGCCGCCTGCCTGCCCGCCGTCGCGACCGCACACGCCGCCACGAACCCGGACGCCACATCGCCTGCCGTGATGCCCGACTCCCTGTCCGAGCCGTCCTGGCCGCCCGCGCTGCGCGATACCGTGCGCGACCTGCTGCTGGCCGAACTCGACCTCCGTTTCCACCCGATCGACGGGCTGTCCGCCGCCGTCCATCCGCACCGAGCACCGCCCCATGCTGCGTAACGCCCTGCACCTGATCGTCTTCCTCCTCGGACTCGCCGCTGCTGCCTGGATCGGGATCGGCTACATCGGCCACAACACGCTCGGTGCCGCCGTCGCCCTCCTCATCGCCGCGTGCTACTGCGTCGGCGGGTGGGAGCTGCTGCAGTTCCGCCGCGCGACCGACGCACTGCTTGGCGCCACCCGCAACGCGGGTGACCGGGAAAACCTGGATGACTGGCTCAAGCGCGTGCCATCCCCCCTGCGCGGGCCGGTGCGGCTGCGCGTGGAAGGCAACCGGACCGCCCTGCCCGGCCCCGCGCTCACCCCCTACCTGGTCGGTCTGCTGGTACTGCTGGGCATGCTCGGCACGCTGCTGGGCATGATGGCGACGCTGCGCGGAACCGGCATGGCCCTGCAGAGCGCGACCGACCTGCAGGCCATCCGCGGCTCACTGGCATCGCCGGTTGAAGGACTGGCGGTAGCGTTCGGCACCTCCATCGCCGGTGTCGCGGCATCGGCCATGCTCGGCCTGCTGTCGGCCCTGCTGCGGCGTGAGCGCCTGTCCGCCGTGCAGGTGCTTGACCAGCACATCCGCACGGACCTGTCGGTGCATGGCCAGGCTTGGCAGCGTTCGGAAGGCCTGCGCCTGATGCAGGACCAGGCGGCCCTGCTGCCTGCCCTGGTGCAGCAGTTGCAGCAGATGGTGGAGGGCGTGCAGCACGCAGCTGCGGCCAGCCATGCACAGCTGGAGGCACGACAGGAGGCGTTCATCAGCCGCCATGACGCCGCGCAGGAGCGCCTGGCCGCGCAACTGGAGCAGTCCCTGCAGCGTGGCGTACATACCGGCAGTGAAGCCATCGGCACCACGCTGCAACCGCTGCTGCGTGATGCACTGGGAAACATCGAAGCTACCGCCGCGCGCACCCAGGCCAGTGTCACCGAAGCGGTGCAGCGCCAGCTTGACGCGCTGCAGGCTTCGACGCAGACGGTATCCAGCGACCTGCGCGCGCAGTTCGACGGAGCGCTCAACGCCCAGCAGGCCGCCAACGCCGCGCTTGTCACCGCACTTGGCAGCGCGCTGTCCAGCGTCATCGCCAGCCAGCAGGACGGCACTGATCGGCTGCTGGGCGAACTCGATGGCCGCCTGCGCGGGCAGGTCGAGCAGTTGGGCGCCCACTGGACCACGCTGGCGGAGCAGCAACAGGCCGCGGCCAGCGCGGCCAGCGAACGCGATGCGCTTGCACGTGCCGCAGCGCTGGCGGCACAACAAGCCGATGCGCGTGAGCTGGTGACCCAGCTGCAGAACACGCACCAGGCCCTGCTGGAGCGCAGCGCACACGACGACCAGGCACGCCTGCAGCAGTGGTCGCAGGCCTTCACCGCGCTGGCCGAACAGGCCGGTGCGCAATGGGTCGCGCACAGCGAACGGGCCACCGCACAGCAGCAGCACATCAGCGAAACGCTGCAGCAGACCGCCAGCAGCATCGGCGAAGAGGCGCGTCGACAGTCCGCCGCCACCATCGCCGAAATCACCCGCCTGCTGGATGTCGCCAGCGAAGCACCACGCGCCGCCGCCGAAGTGGTCGCCGAGCTCCGCCAGCGGCTGTCCGACAGCCTGGTGCGCGATACATCGCTGCTTGAAGAGCGCGCCCAGTTGCTGGGTACGGTCGGCAGCTTGATGGAGTCGATCCAGGCCACGTCCAGTGCACAGCGCACCGCGGTGGACCAGCTGATCGAAAACGCCGCCGGGCTGATGCAGCGCACCGGCGAGCGCTTCGCCGAACAGGTTGACGCGCAGGCGGACACCCTGCAGGCACTGGTGGGCAGCGTTGCCGACGCCGCCACCGGCAGCCGCGAACTGGCCGCCGGACTGGACGGCGCAGTGACCGCGTTTACCGCCACCAGCAGCAGCCTGTCGGCCCATCTGGAACAGCTGGCCGGCGCCCTCGACGCATCCCTGGCCCGCAGCGATGAGCAGCTGGCCTACTACGTGGCGCAGGCGCGCGAAGTGGTCGACCTGAGCCTGCTGTCGCAGAAGCAGATCACCGAAGAGCTGCGCCAGCTCGGTAATGGCCGCACGCCGGCAGGGAACGCATGAGCGATCACGACGAACTGGATGGCGACAGCGGCACGCCGATCTGGGCTGCGTTCGGTGACCTGATGTCGGTGCTGCTGGGCGCTTTCGTGCTGATCCTGGTCGGTGTGGTGGCCATGCAGCTGGAATTGAGCGGGCGACTGGATGCGGAAACCAGGCAGCGCCAGGCCGCCGAGCAGACACTGGAGCAGGCCTTGGCCGGGCCGCTGGCGGGCGGGCGCGTGACGCTGGTCGACGGGCGCATCGGTATCAGCGGCAATGTCCTGTTCGCCCTGAATTCCGACCAGTTGCAGCCAGAGGGGCGCGAGGTGCTGCGCAGCCTGGCCGGCCCCCTGAAGGGCTGGCTGGCGCAGCGCCAGGACATCCTGATGGTCAGCGGTTTCACCGATGACCAGCCGGTGCACGCGCACAACCGGCAGTTCGCCGACAACTGGGAACTGTCCGCCCAGCGATCGCTGACCGTGACGCGCACCTTGATCGCCGAGGGCCTGCCGTCGTCCTCGGTGTTTGCCGCCGCGTTCGGTGCCGAGCAGCCGGTGAGCTCCAACGCCGATGCAGCCGGACGGGCGCGCAACCGCCGCGTGGAAATCGCGCCGATGCCGCGGCCGGGCGCGAAGGAGGCCAATGATGGGGGCCAAGCGCGCTGATCGCACCGCTGGCGAGGGGCTGGCGGCACTGGTGCGCGACCTCGACGCCGGCTCCGCTTCGCTGCAGCACTATCCGCAGTTGCCGGCGCTGCAGCCGATGCGCGATGCCTGGCAGCAGCTGCACGCCGAGAGCCGCCTGCGTATCGCCCTGCAGCAGACACCGGCCGAAGGGGGGCCGTTGAATTCCGCCGTGCTGGTGCACCGCATGCTCGACACGATGCAGGCACTGTCACCGGACTACCTGCGGCATTTCATTGCCTACGCCGATACGCTGGCGTGGCTGGAGCAGCGGGCGCAGCCAACGGCTGCAGCGACGCGCAAACGCAAACCGAAGGCCCGATAGTGCCGAAGGCAGCGGCAGGAGCCGCTGCCAACGTCGCTACACGCGCGTGGCCATCAGGCGTCGCGCTGGGCCTGCTTGCGGGTCAGATCACCGAACCGCGACAGCGACATCAGGTGCTGGTGCACCAGGCCCAGCCAGCCATTACGGTGCCAGGCGAGCACCACCTCATCGGACAGCTTCTGGAACTTCTCCACGTCCACCACGTTGAAGCCCTGCAGGGTCAGTTCGCGGCCATTGGGCAGGCGCACGTTGGCATTGCGCATCACCAGCAGGTCCTGCTCGATCAGGGCCTTGGAGAAGGCCTGGGTATGGTTGTGGTCGGCGGTGAAGCGGCCGCAGAATTCCATGGCCTGCTGCAGCAGCTCGCTCGGCTTGCCGTCGACGAACAATGCCTCGCCCTCGGTCCCGCCCTTGACGATGCGCTCGGTGCCCTCGTCGAAGCCCAGTACGTAGTTCTGGCTGCCGTCGGTATCGATGAAGATGAAGGGATGACGACGCACGTAGGCCGGTACGTAGGTGTCCGGCTCCCACTGGCCGTCAGTGACGAACAGGTTGTCCTCGGTCACGCCGAGGGCGGCCATCGGCACCGCTTCCGGGCCGGCGAACAGGATCGGGAAGTGGTGCAGTGCCAGCGAGAATTCGTTGACGATCAACGGAATCGCATTGGTCTTGGCAGCGAAACCCAGCTTGCCCGGCAGGATGCGCAGGTCGCCGTGGATATCCGACTGCAGCGGCACCGGGCGGCTGTAGAACAAAGGGGAGCCTGCTGCAGGCGCGGTGTCGTTGCCGGTGGTCATCAGAAAGCCATCTCTACTTAACGCGCCAGCCATCCCGGGCGCGAATGCGGGTGGAACATGAAGCCCGCATTATCAACAAGCCACGTGGCAATCACCACCCCGCCGTATCCGCCTTACTTGAGCTGCAACGGATAACGCTGCCACAGCACGTGCACCAGGAAGCCGGTCAGCTCCGGATCCTTGCCCCTGATCGCGCCACGGATCTTGTCCAGCAGCACCATGTCCGAGCATTTGCGCACGTCGGCGTGGTTGGCCTGGCCCGCACGGCGCGCACGATAACGGGCAGCACGCTGCGCATCGCTCATCGCGTACCCGAATTTCGGCGGCCTGCCCCGCTTGCGCGGGAGCGCCAGTTCGAACGTGCCGGGGTCTTTGTCGTCGCGCATGCGGAAATAGAGCGTGAAACGGCCGCGCACTTTATCGTGAGGCATCACTTTAATCCAGTCTTTTCGAACGAAAAGTGCTGTTTTTCCGGGGCGCCGCCGCCACCGCTTTTCTCATCACAAGGGTGGCGGCAGCGGGACCTGTCAGGGGGTCGGGCGGTGGGGCTGGGCGGGGGCGTTGAGCGCCATGGATGGCGCGAAACGAGGCCCGCAGGAGCGGCTCTTGCCGTCCCCCGCCCAGCTCCACCGCCCGGCCCAACCCAGCTCCAGCTTGCCCACCGCCAAGCGCATTGCGAATGGGTCGCAATTGCGTTGCGACTGGCGCGACAGTAGACTGTGGCCCACCTCTCCGACTGCATCGCTCGCGACCTCCGGATCATCGATCCGGCGCACGCAGGCACGCCCGCGCACGCCCATGACCCGACCCATCGCTGCACCGCCCTCCCCCTTCCGTCTGCGCCCGCTGGCCGTTGCCTGCGCGCTCCTCGCATGCGCTCCTGCAGTACACGCGCAGCAGGCCGCCACCGACCTGGACGCGGTGCGCGTCAACGCCTACCGCGCGGCCAACAGTGTCAGCAGCGCGACCAAGACCAGCACCTCGGTCGCCGAAACGCCGCAGTCGGTGTCGGTGATCGAACGCGCCGAACTGGATGCGCGCGGCGTGCAGTCACTCAACGATGCAATGCGTTACGTGGCCGGCGTAAGCCTGGAAAGTTCAGGCATCGACAACCGCGTGGATGACTTCCGCATCCGTGGTTTCGATGCCGGCAGCTGGGCCAACAACGTGACCCTGGACGGCATGCGCGCGCCGCAGGGCAGCCAGTGGAACCGCAGCATGTTCGACAGCTGGAACCTGGAACGCGTGGAGGTGCTCAAGGGCCCCTCGGCGGTGATGTACGGCCAGGTCGCACCGGGCGGCATGGTCAACCAGGTCAGCAAGACCCCGCAGCCGGGCCAGTTGCGGCAGCTGCGACTCGGGCTGGACGCGCACGGCCAGTACAGCGCCGCGTTCGACGTCGGCACAGGCAGCGACGACCACGCGCACCTGGCGCGCCTTGTCGGCCTGTACCGCGATGGCGACACCCAGATCAAGCACACCGGACAGGAGCACTGGTTCCTCGCCCCCAGCTACACCTGGCAGATGGCCGAACGCACCCGCATCACGCTGCTGGGGATGTACCAGAAGGACGACGGCGGATCGACCTACCAGTTCCTGCCGATGGACGGCACGCTGCGCGCCACGCCGCATGGCCACATGAAGAACACCACCTTCATCGGCGAGCCGTCCTGGAACACGTTCAACCGTACGCTGTGGACCGCAGGCTGGATGTTCGAGCACGCGTTCAATGACCACCTGACCTTCAGCCAGAGTGCGCGCCGCACGCATGTGGATTCGCTGTACCGCGGCGTGGTCACCAATGGCGCACTCAACGCCGATGGCCGCACGCAGGCACGCCGCGCCACCTACGGCACCGGCGATTCCGGTGGCGATACCTTCGATACGCGCCTGCAGGCACGCTTCCGCACCGGCGGCGTGGACCATGTCGCCCTGCTCGGCTGGGACTGGCAACGCGCCGACTGGGAAGGCGTGCGCGGCGCGATGAGCAGTCCGCGCCCGATCGACATCTTCAACCCGGTCTACACCGGCTACGTGCCGCAGGTGACCAGCCTGAGCCCGACCGAAGGCAGCAACCGGCAGAGCGGCATCTACCTGCAGGACCAACTGGCGCTGGGGAAGTGGCGCCTGACCGTGGGCGGCCGCTACGACTGGACCAAGGATGATGCTTCGAGTGCGACCCGCAACCCGGTCACCGGCGCGACGGTGACCCAGCCGCGCAGCGTGATCAAGAACGAAGCTTTCACCGGCCGCGCCGGCGTGCTGTACGTGTTCGACAACGGGCTTACCCCGTACATCAGTTATGCCGAATCGTTCCAGCCCTCCTCCACCAGCCCGCTGAACAACTTCGATGGCAGTGCGTTCGATCCGGTCACCGGCACCCAGTGGGAGGCGGGCCTCAAGTACCAGCCGGCCCGCATCGATGGCCTGGTGACCCTGTCGGCGTTCGAGCTGCGCCAGCAGAACCTGCTCACCCAGGATCCCGACCCGACCCACAACACCTGCGGGGCCACTGCCAATGCGCGCTGTTCCATCCAGGATGGCGAAGGTCGCGTGCGCGGCGTGGAACTGGAAGGACGGGTGACTCCGTTCGAGGGTTTCAGCCTGATCGGCGCAGCAACCTGGATGGATTCGGAGATGACCCGTTCCGATCAGTACCAGGGCAAGCAGCTGATCATGGTGCCTGACTACACCGCATCATTCTGGGCCGATTACACCTTCGCGGGAGGCGCCCTGGAGGGCCTGAGCCTGGCGGCAGGTGCCCGCTACAACGGCCGCAGCTACGGCGACAGCGCGAACCTGTACCGGATCCCGGGGTACACGTTGTTTGATGCGGCGATCCGCTATGACGTCGGGCGGGTTGGCAACAGCGACCTGCAGCTTGCAGTGAACCTGAGCAACCTGGCGGACCGGCGCTATGTGTCGACCTGTACGACGGTGTCGTCGTGTTATTACGGCAGCGGCCGCACGGTGATGGCCACCGCGCGGCTGGGGTGGTACTGACGGCCGCTGGCCGCCTGCCTCTGCTACCCGGTGGGTGACGACCGTTGGTCGTCACGCGCCTGCCTTCCGCTACGCTCGCCGGCCATGGGTCGGCGCTACCCGCTGCGCTCGCCGACCATGGGTCGGCGCTACCGGCCTGCGTGCTCTGGTAGCGCCGAGCCATGCTCGGCGGCGTTTGTTCGGGCAGCGCGCAAAAAAAAGGGGCGGCCGAAGCCGCCCCTTGCCCGTAGGATCATTGCGCCGGCGCATAGCCGTGCAACTGCATCGTGCTGCTTGCCCGGCCCTGGCTCATCGAACGCAGTGCCGTGCTGTAGCCCTGCAGCTGCGCCAGTGGTGCAAACCCGCTCACCTGCGAGCGGCCATCCCGCTCGTCGATCGCCTGCACCCGTCCATGGCGCCGCTGCAGGTCACCCACCACATCACCGACATTGGCTGCGGGCGACAACACCTGCAACGACATCACCGGCTCCAGCAGCTGCGTACCCACCTCGGCCAGCGCCGCCTTCACCGCTTCCATCCCGGCGCGATGGAACGCCTGCTCGGATGAATCCTTCGCATGCGTCTGGCCATCCACCAGCACCACGTCCAGGCCCACCACCGGATGGCCCTGCGGACCGTCCTGCAGCGCAGCACGCACGCCCTGCTCCACCGCGCGGATGAAGTTGCGCGGCACCACGCCACCGACGATGCGGTCGCTGAATTCCACCGCATCATCCTCGCGCGGGCGCACCTCCAGGACCACATGCGCGAACTGGCCCTGGCCACCACTCTGCTTGACCACCCGGCCCACCACGCCAAGCGCCGTGCTTCGTGGTTTCTCCAGGTAGGCTACGCGCGGCTGGCCGACCTGTACCTCGACCTTCCACTCGCTGCGCAGGCGCTCGACCATCACTTCCAGGTGCAGCTCACCCATGCCCCACACCAGCGTCTCACCAGTCTCCGCATCGGCCTCGACGCGGAACGACGGGTCCTCCTGGACCAGGCTTGCCAGGCCCTGGCTGATCCGGATCAGGTCACTGGCGCGGCCGGCCTGCAGCCGCCACGCCAACACCGCCGGCTGCGAGTGGATGGCTTCCAGCCGCAACGGCTGCTGCAGCGAGGACAGCGTTTCACCGCTGATCGCATCCTTCCAGCCCATCACCGCCACGATGTCGCCAGCCTCGGCCTGGTCGATGTCATGCACCTGGTCAGCCTGCACCCGCACCAGCCGTCCCACCCGACGCGCCTCGTGCCGCGAACTGGCGATGCGATCGCCCACCCGCAGCGTGCCCGAATACACCCGGACGAACGCAAGCGCGCCCTGCTGCATGTGGGTGACCTTGAACAGCAGCGCGACCAGCGGACCTTGCACGTCGGGCAGCAACTGCACCGTTTCCTCGCCGGAAATGGCGCTCACCGAGGGCCTGTCCAGCGGCGAGGGCAGGTAATCGACGATGGCATCCAGCAGCGATTCCACGCCCTTGCCCTTGAACGCCGCACCGGCCAGCACCGGCACGCCGGCACCGCTGACGGTGATGCGTCGCACCGCCGCACGCAGCGCATCGGCGTCCACCGCCGAGCCGTCCAGCCAGGCGTCGGCAAGCACATCGTCCAGCTCGGCCGCGGCCTGTACCAGCGCATCACGCTGGGGCTGCCACTGCTGCGCTTGCGCATCGGTCCACGGCTGTCGCTGCAGCGAACCGGCGGCATCCCAGTGCAGCACCTTCCGGTCCACCAGATCGACCCAGCCATCGAACGCGGCTTCGCTGCCCAGCGCCAGGCCCAGTGCGAGAGGGCGCGCCTGCAGGCGATCAGCAAGCTGCGCCACCACGCGGTCGAAGGACGCACCGATGCGGTCCATCTTGTTGACGAAGGCGAGCAGCGGCACGCCATGCCGGCGCGCCTGGTGCCAGACGGTTTCCGACTGCGGCTGCACACCGTCCACGGCCGAGAACACCGCCACCGCGCCATCCAGCACGCGCAGTGAGCGCTCCACTTCGATCGCGAAATCGATGTGGCCGGGGGTGTCGATCAGGGTCAGGCGGTGCGCGGGGAGGTCGCGCGGCGCCCACTGCGCCTGCACGGCAGCCGCGCCGATGGTAATGCCGCGTTCGCGCTCGATCGCCGAAAAATCGGTGGTCGCCGCGCCGTCGTGGACTTCGCCGACACGATGGATCTGGCCGGTCTTCCACAGCAGCCGTTCGGTCAACGTGGTCTTGCCCGCGTCGATATGGGCAATGATGCCGAGATTGCGACGCAGCGAAAGGGTCTGGGTGTTCATGAGTTGCTCCTGCAATGCCAACCACGGAGGGCCGCGCGTCCCGGTTGGCGGCAGGGCGCGCGGTCAGGTCTGGGTGTCGTCGAGCGGGTGCATGGCACGTTCTCCTTCGCTTCTCAGGTGGATCGGTGGATCGGAAATAAAAAAAAGCGCCCGGTTGGGCGCTCTGCTGGGGGTCCAAGGCAACCGCAATGCGGTCAGCCGCCTTGTCTTCCGCCGGGCAGACGCACCCGTTCCGCGCAGGCGCGGAGCAGGATCTGAAACGTCAGCAGCGGAAAAGCGTTCATCGGACTCACCACGGATGGGAGGCGCTAGTGTGCGCCTGTTTACGGGGGAAGCAAGGGTCTATTGGCAGCAAAAATAGAACGCTGGGAGGAGGCTTCCTAGGTCACCACCACCAGCGGTACGGGCCGCCGCGGATGCTGCAGCACCAGCACGTCCTGCTGGTACACGCGGCGCAGCGTGTCTTCGGTGAGCACCTCGCGCGGGGTGCCGTCGGCGGCCACCCGGCCGCGTTCCAGCAACACGATGCGGTCGGCATGGCCGGCGGCCAGGTTGAGGTCATGCAGCACCACGATCACGCAGGCACCCCGGTCCGCCAGCGCACGCACGCTGCGCAGCGTGCGTTCCTGATGGCGAAGGTCCAGCGCGGCGGTGGGCTCGTCCAGGAACAACAACGGCGTGTCCTGCGCGAGCACGCGTGCGAAGGTGGTGCGTGCCGATTCGCCGCCGGACAGCTGCTGCACTTCGCGCTGGCGCAGTGCCTGCAGTTCGGCCGCGTCCAGCGCCGCTTCGACGTGGCGCGCATCCTCGGCAGGCGCTGGCGGATGCGGCAGGCGTCCCATCGCCACCACTTCTTCCACGCTGAAGGCAAAGCGCACTGCATGTTCCTGCGGCATCACCGCGCGCTGGCGCGCCAGTGCCCCGGCACCCAGCGCCGAAAGCGGTCTGCCGGCCAGCAGCACCTCACCGCTGTCCGGCCGGAGGTCGCCGCAGGCCACGCCCAGCAGCGTCGATTTACCCGCTCCGTTGGGGCCGACCAGCGCGGTCAACGTACCGGGCTCGAACACCAGCTCGACATCGGCCAGGATCGGCCGCTGCTGCCGCACCACGCCGACCTGCCGCAATGAAAGCAGTGCACTGCTCATGCGCCCGCCCTGCCCCGGCGCTGCATCACCAGCCACAGGAAGAACGGCGCGCCAAGTGCCGCAGAAAACAGCCCCAGTGGAATTTCCGCCGGCGGATCCAGGGTGCGCGCGGCGGTGTCCGCCACCACGATCAACAGCGCACCGAGCAGCCCGGACAGCGGCAACAGCCAGCGATGGCCCGGGCCGACCAGCAGCCGCGCCACGTGCGGCACCACCAGTCCGACGAACCCGATCGACCCGGCGAAGGCCACCGCCGCGCCCACCAGCAACGCGCTGAACGCCACCAGCCGCCGCCGCGTACGCGCGACATCCAGCCCGAGGTGCTGCGCCTGGCGCTCACCCAGCGCCAGCATGTCCAGCGGCGTTGCCAAGCGCAGCAGGCAGAACGTGCCTACGGCGAACAGCGGCATGACCGCCGCGACGTCGCGCCAATCGGCGCTGGCCAGCGAACCCAGCTGCCAGAACACGAGCGACTGCAGTTGCGCTTCGGTAGCGATATAGGTGAAGAAGCCGATCAGCGCCGAACAGAAGGCGGCCATCGCGATGCCGACCAGCAACAGGGTGGCATTGCCATCGCCGCGCCCGGGTCGTGCCAGCAGGTAGGTGAGGCTGATCGCCGCCGCACCGCCGGCAAAGGCCGCCAGCGGGATCACCCAACCGCTCAGCGTCGCCGCACCCAGCACGATCGCCGCCACCGCACCCAGCGCGGCGCCCTGGCTGACCCCGACGATGCCGGGGTCGGCCAGCGGATTGCCGAACAATCCCTGCAGGCTGGCGCCGGCCATCGCCAAGGACGCCCCCACGATGGCACCCAGCACCACGCGCGGGATGCGCAGCTGCCACACCACTGCGACGTCGCGCGCGCTGGCCTGCGCGGCATCCAGCAGACCCAGCTTGACCCCGATGGCCTGCAGCACGGCCCACGGCGGCAGCCGTAGCGGCCCCACCGCGAACGACCCCAGCACCGCCAGCAGCAACGCGCCCAGTACCAGCAGCAGCATCAGCTGGCCGCGACGTCGGCGCCGGTCACCGGCCATCGTGCACCGCGCTGGCGTCATGCCGGCGGCAGCGCCGCCAACGCGCGCGCCAACGCCAACGCGCCGGTACCGGACCCCACGCTGGTGTACTTCAGTTGCAGGTCTGGCATTACCCAGACCCGGCCGGCTTGGCCGGCGGGGGTCTGCTTCAGCGTCGGATAGGCCATCCACAACCCGTCTGCACCGCCGAAAAACTGCAGGTCATGCTCGGTGACCAGGATCACTTCGGGGGCCGCTGCCACCACGCCTTCGTTGCTGAGCGCGGAGAAATTGGCCACGCCCGCTTCGGTGCCGATGTTGAGGCCGCCCGCCAGCGCGATCAGCTTGCCCGAGGCGCTGTCGGCGCCGGCCACGGTCGGGTTGCCGCCTGCACCGGTGGCCGACACATGGATCACCCGCGGTTTGCGCATCGTCGTCGTCGCGATGCCGGCCGCCTCGTCCAGCTGCGTCTGCACCGCATCGGCCAGCGCCACGCCTGCGGCGGCACGCCCGATCGCCGCGGCGACCTTGCGCACCTTGTCCGGTGCCGGCTGCAGATCATCGATGATCACCGCATCCTGGCCGACCGCGCGCAGTTTTTCGGCCAGGTCACTGTGGCGACGCAGGCTGTTGCCCAGGAACAGCGAGCCGCCCAGGCTGAGCACGCCTTCCACGCCGGTGGTGCGGTTGAACAGGAACCGGTGTGGCGCGGCGCGTCCTGCGTCGGTGGTGGCATTGGTCGGTGCGGCGAATACCTGGCTGCCCTGCCCCAGTGCTTCGATCACCGCGATGATGTCATCGCCACCGGCGATGATCCGGCTGGCATCGTCGACCTGCACGTCCACGCCATCATCGGAATGCACGGTGGCCGGCAACGTGGCCGCGCCCGCCGCTACCGATGGAACGGTTTCGCCGCCGACGCGGCGCCAGCCTGCCGGTAGCGCGCCGTGCTCCGCCGCAGCACCCGAAGCGGGCGGCGTCGCCGCGGCCTGTGCCGGCGCGGCAGGCTCGCCCCCGCCGGAACACGCGGCAAGCGCCAGCGCCAGCGCTAAAGCCGGAGGCAGCGTCCTGGCAGCCTGGATCAGGTTAGGATTCATGGGGCAGTTACTCCTGCAGAATTCACGGCGTGGCGGCCTCGCCACTGCGGTCGGCGATGCCGTACAGCGCCGACAAGGTCGCTTTGAACGATGCCGGCAACATCGGCCCGTGGCCAAGACCGGGGAACTCGCGGTACTGCACCTGCAGGCCGGGCAACCCACTCAGGCGCTCGCTCAGTGCATGCGCGGCATCCGGCGCGGCGCCGCCGATCCGGCGAAGGTGCGCGACCACGCGCGGATTGGCCATGTCACGTACGCCGCGGTTGCCGCTGCGCTCATCGCCACCCAGCATCACCCACAGCTGGGCCGGCTGGCCAGCGCGATTTTCGATGAACTGTTTTTCCAGGTCGCCCAGCGGTGCGCCCTGGCTCCACCACAGCGACGGACTGGCCGCCACGTACTGCTGGAAGGCGGCCGGGCGGGTGTACAGGCTGCTGAGCACGAACAGTCCGCCCAGCGAATGTCCCCATAGCGCCTGGCGCTGGGTGTCCACGTTGGCGCGACGCGCGACGTGCGGTTTGATCTGGCGCTCGATGAGATCCAGGAACGCAAAGGCGCCGCCCCCCACGACCTGCTGGGTGCCGCCTTCATCATCGGCGCGGTCGATCCAGGCGGTGTAGTCGCGGGTGCGCTGGGCCGAATCGATGCGACGCTCGTTGTCATAGCCGATCAGCACCAGCACCGGCGGCGCCTTGCTGGCGGCCAGCTGGTCCAACATCGACCTGTCCAGCACCATCGCCACGGCGTTGCCATCCAACGCGTACAGCACCGGCGAAGGCGCGCTGGAAGTCTTGCCGGGAACCAGCAGATTGACCCGCCAACGGCGCTGGCCGTCCGCGCTGGCGACCACGAAACGTTCGACACGGTAGCTGCCAGCGGGCTGGTCCAGCACAGTCTGGCCCATCATCTGGTCCGGATTGCGCTGCTGCGCATGGCTGCAGAACGAGGCACCGGCCAGCGCGAACAGCGCGGCAAGGCCAAAGAAACGGTGAAGCATGGGGGCACGGCTCACAGCGGGGTCGCCGCGCAGTCTATCAAACGCGAATGGTTCTCGCTTTCGCTTCGCACGATGATGCGCGCAATGAGATGGGTCGCCCCCTATCCCGGGCCAAGCGCGCGAAGTATCAGCGCGCCGCCTCGGCCAGCCGCGCACCCAGCCATACCAGCAGCATGCCACCGGCCAGGCTGACGCCCAGGTACAGCGGCACCATGCCGCCGCGGTCGCTGCGCGCGAACACCAGGGTCTCCAGCATCAGAGAGGAAAACGTGGTCAGCCCACCCAGCAGCCCGACCACCAGGAACGCACGTAGCAGGGTCACGTTGCCGCCGCGCTGCTGCAGCCACACCAGCAGGTAACCGGCCGCAAAAGCGCCGATGAAGTTGGCGCTGAGCGTGCCCCAGGGAAACCCTTGGCCGAAGCGCTGCACCACCGCATCACCGATCACGAAGCGCAGCGCCGAACCCAGTGCGCCGCCGGCCATGACCAGCCCCAGCTGCTGCCACCAATTTGCGCCCATCAGCCGCCCGCCCCGCTCTGCTTGGCCGCGCGCGCCTGCTCGCGTTGGGCACGCAGACGATCCAGTTTCTCCTTCAGCTTGATCTCCAGGCCGCGCGCCACCGGCTGGTAATAGACCTGTTCGCCCATCGCATCCGGGAAGCCGGTCTGGTCCAGCGCGATGCCGCCTTCCATGTCATGGTCGTACTGGTAGTCCGCGCCGTAACCAAGGTTCTTCATCAGCTTGGTCGGCGCATTGCGCAGGTGCAGCGGCACCTCCAGCGTACCGGAGGCGCGCACTTCGGCCTTGGCCTTGTTGTAGGCAGCGTAGCCGGCATTGGACTTGGCCGTGCTCGCCAGGTACAGCACCAGCTGGGCGAAGGCCAGCTCGCCTTCCGGGCTGCCCAGCCGCTCGTAGATGTCCCAGGCTTCCAGCGCCATCGACTGCGCGCGCGGATCGGCCAGGCCGATGTCCTCGATCGCCATGCGGGTCAGCCGGCGCGCCAGGTAGGACGGATCGCAGCCGCCATCGAGCATCCGCGTCAGCCAGTACAGGGCCGCATCGGGGTTGGAGCTGCGCACGGATTTATGCAGCGCGGAGATCTGGTCGTAGAACTGCTCGCCCCCCTTGTCGAAGCGGCGGGTGCGGTCGGCCAGCACCTGGGTGAGCGTCTGCGGGGTGATCCGTCCGCCTTCGTCGACGGCCAGTTCGGCGGCGATTTCCAGCAGGGTGAGCGCGCGACGGACATCGCCATCGGCGGCGGTGGCGATCTGCAGCAGCAGCGCGTCCTCCACCTGCACGCCCTCCCCGCCCAGCCCGCGCTCGCTGTCGGCCAGCGCCCGCTGCAGTGCCTCGACGATGTCCTGCGGCGATACGCCCTCCAGCACGTGCACGCGGCAGCGCGACAACAAGGCGGAGTTCAGTTCGAAGGACGGGTTTTCGGTGGTGGCACCGACGAACACGATGGTGCCGCGTTCGATATGCGGCAGGAAGGCATCCTGCTGGGTCTTGTTGAAGCGGTGCACCTCGTCGACGAACAGCACCGTGCGCCGGCCTTCGGCAAAACGCTGCGCCGCTTCGGCCAGTACCTGGCGTACCTCCGGCAGGCCGGACAGCACAGCGGAAATCGCGCGGAATTCGGCGTCGGCATATTCGGCCAGCAGCAGCGCCAGGGTGGTCTTGCCACAGCCCGGCGGGCCCCACAGGATCATCGAATGCACGCGCCCGGATTCGACCGCGCGGCGCAAGGCGCTGTCCGCGGCGAGCAGCCGTTTCTGCCCGACCATTTCGTCGAGGGTACGCGGCCGCATGCGCTCGGCAAGCGGTCGCAGGTGATCCCGATCCACGCTCAGCAGATCAGGGCCGGGGAATGAAGAAGTACGTTGTCTGGCCACGCGGCATTGTACCGCGCGGCCGCAGCCTCATTCGCCGATGACGTCGGTGCCGGCCGGCGGGGTGAAGCGGAACGTGCCGGCGGCGAAGGACGGGTTGCGCTTCCATCCGGTGAAGGCGATCACCGTGCGCTGGCCCACCGCATCGGTGATTTCCATCTTCGCCAGCCCGCTGGCATTGAAGCCCAGCGCGGCGTACTGGAAGCTGGCCTCGGTCTCGCGCTTGGGGGTCAGCGAAAGCCACTGCAGGCCATCACGCGGCGCGGCTTCTTCGCTCAGGTCGTACTGCTGCTCCAGCAGTGCCGGATTGATCAGTGCGGTCAGCGGGCTGTTCTGCTCTTCCTTGCCCTGCGCACGCACGGTGGCCTGTTCCAGGTCCGGTTCGTACATCCACACCTTGGTGCCATCGGCCACGATCTGCTGCACGTGCGGGCGCTGGTATTCCCAGCGGAACAGGCGCGGCGCCGACAGCGCGACACGGCCACTGGTGGTTTCCTTGACCTTGCCACGGGTATCGAACACCTGCTGGCTGAACTGCCCGTCCAGGCCCTTCAGGCCGGCGGTGAAGGTCTTCAGCTCATCACGCGCGCCGGCCCAGGCACTGGTCGAAACCAGGCACGCGGCGGCGAGCACGGAAGTAGCGAGGGTGCGGCGGAAGCTGGCGTGCATGAGGGTATCCAGAAAGAGCGTGGAAGGATGGAATGAAGTGTGCCCAAAGCATCCTGAATGGGTGATCCACTGCAGTGGGCGCAGGGCTCAGGGGCCGCCTGCTGCGGGCACCCGACCGTACACGATCTGCCCGCGGAAGCCGCGCCGCACCTGCTGGAACAGCTCGCGGAAGGCGGCGTAGTCAGCGGGCTGGCACAGCGCATCGTTGCCGCGCACTGCATTCTGGCGCAGCCGATGGCGGGCGATGATCTGCTGGCCGTCGCGCTCCCAGCCCACCGAATACTGGCCCGCCGCGTTGCTGAACTGCTGGTCGCGTGGCACCGCGATCAGCGGCACGCCCTGCGGCAGGGTCACCCGGTAGGTTTCCTGGCGCAGGCTGGCGTCGCACTGGAACGGGGTGGCGTTGTCCGGCGCCGAGGTGGCCGCATAGGCGTCACGGAACGATTCCGCGCCCGGCGGATCGGGCAGCTGCATGCCGCCGACCAGGTTGAAGTCCACGTAATCGGAAGCGCTGAAATCGAAGGTGTAGTTGAATGGCTGCTGCAGGTCCTGCGGGTCACCCTGCAGTTCCAGGCGGCCCTGCCCGTCGAAGCCGGAGGCCGCCACCATCGAAGCTTCGGCACGGGCACGGTTCTGTGCGTTCAAGCGTGCGAAGGACGCGCGCATGCCGATCTCCGCGCTGTCACCGGGCTGCAACCGGGTGCTGCCTTTCAGATTGCCGGCGCCGTCGAACACGAAATCCGCCTCGAAGCCCATGCCATTGCGCAGCGCATCGTTGGCCGGAGTGCGCGCCAGCTTGGCCGGCCCGGTCAGCAGCACCGGCGCGCCGAGGTCGCCGTCGGGCAGCTGGCCGGGACGTGCCCAGGCGCTGGTGGAATCCAGGTACAGGTCGAATTCCGGCACGTAGGTAATGGCGTGGTTGAAGCGCCCCAGCGTCGGCACCGCCGGCAGGGTCGGTCCGCCGCCTGCGCCGATCAGCACCGCCGTGCTGTCGATGCCCTTGGCTGCCAGCAGTGCTTCCAGGATCACCACGTGGTCCTTGCAATCGCCGTAGTGGTTGTCCAGCACGCTCTGCGCGGGGTTCGGCTCCAGCCCGCCGTTGCCGAGATACACGGCTACGTAGCGGATGTTGCGGGCCACCCAGCGGTACAGCGCATCCACCTGTCCACGGCGGTCGGCGATGCCGTGGGTGACTTCCTCGGCCAGCGCCTGCAACTGTGGGGTGACCTTCGCCGCCTGCCCTGCCTTGAGCTGGTACGCACGCGCCATCTGCGGCCAGTCCGCATAGGTGCTGGCCATGATGGTCGGGCTGAACTCCCACGGCGCGGCGGTCCAGTTCTGCGCCGGCAGCGGCGTGCCGCGGCGATAGGTCCAGCTCCACTGCGCACGGCCGGCGCGGACCGTGGGTGCGTCGCTGCCCTGCACGCCCCTGCTCAGCACCTTCATCGGCAGGCTGGCTGGCGCACTCAGGGTGACCTGCGCATCGTCGTACTGGTTGAACACGCTGAAGGTTTCCCACAGACCGAAATAGCCCGGGAAGTACGGCTGCCGCTGGGTACGGCGGGTGGCATAGACCACGCGCGTGCCCGGCGCCAGGTTGGGGAACACGATCACCCGCACCTTGCGGTCGGCGTACATCGCCGCCGAGGCGCTGGAGTAGCTTTCCTGGGTATAGATGCGATCAGCCGGAACGTCGCGGCGCTGGCCATCGGCGGTCAGCGTGTAAGCCTCCAGCACCTCCAGCGTCTCCATTTTCTCGCTGTAACTCAGCCGCACCTGGCTGAACTGGTCCACCGCGCTGCGGGTCTTGAGCAGGATGTCGTAGTGCTCGGCCTGGGTGTTGCCGGCATCGGCGTCGACCACGTAATCGGCGCGGTAGCGGGCGAAGCTGAAGTTGTTGCTGGCCTCGGCCGGGGCCGCGCCCTGCATCGGGGCGGCGGCGGGGATGGCGGGTGCCCCCACCGCCAAGGCGGACCCGAAAGGCAGCAGCAGGGCGGCCAGCAATCCGTTGCGGAGGGGTGCCATGAGGGGTTCCGGTTGGTCAGGTCAGGGGCGGTGGGGCGGGGTCAAAAGCGTGACGACCAACGGTCGTCACCCACCAGTTCAAGGGGTCGTCACCCACCAGTTCAAGGGGTCGTCACCCACCAGTTCAAGGGGTCGTCACCCACCAGTTCAAGGGGTCGTCACCCGCCAGGCAGGCACGGGCGGCGGTTTATTTGGGCGGCGGCGGGGCCAGCACGGTGCGGTCGCCGTTGTGCTCGGGCGAGCTGACCACGCCGGCCGCTTCCATCGCCTCGATCAGGCGCGCGGCGCGGTTGTAGCCGATCTTCAGTCGCCGCTGCACGCCGGAAATGGAGGCGCGGCGGGTTTCAGTCACCACCCGCAGCGCTTCGTCATACAGCGGATCGGATTCATCACCGGACGATGCGGTTTCCGGCAGGCCGCCGGCACCGACCACCACGCCGTCGCCCATGGTCTGCACTTCGTCCAGCACGCCTTCGATGTAGTCGGCCGGCCCCATCGCCTTGAGGTGTTCCACCACGCGATGGACTTCTTCGTCGGACACGAACGCGCCATGTACGCGGTCCGGCATCGCCGTGCCGGGCGGCAGGTACAGCATGTCGCCATGGCCGAGCAGGGTTTCGGCGCCGGACTGGTCCAGGATGGTGCGCGAATCGATCTTCGAGCTGACCTGGAAGGCGATGCGGGTCGGAATGTTGGCCTTGATCAGGCCGGTGATCACGTCCACCGACGGGCGCTGGGTGGCCAGGATCAGGTGGATGCCGGCCGCACGCGCCTTCTGTGCCAGGCGGGCGATCAGCTCTTCGACCTTCTTGCCGACGATCATCATCATGTCGGCGAATTCGTCGATGAAGATGACCACGAACGGCAGCGTTTCCAGCGGGCGCGGGGCCTCGCCCAGCTCCGGGTTCGGCTTGAACAGCGGGTCCATCAACGGCTGCCCGGCGTCCTGGGCGTCCTTGACCTTCTTGTTGAAGCCGGCCAGGTTGCGCACGCCCACCGCGCTCATCAGCTTGTAGCGGCGCTCCATCTCGGCCACGCACCAGCGCAGGCCGTTGGCGGCCTCCTTCATGTCGGTGACCACCGGCGCCAGCAGGTGCGGGATGCCCTGGTAGACGCTCAGTTCGAGCATCTTGGGGTCGATCATCAGCATGCGCAGGTCTTTCGGGCTGGCCTTGTACAGCAGGCTCAGCACCATCGCATTGACCGCCACCGACTTGCCCGAGCCGGTGGTACCGGCCACCAGCAGGTGCGGCATGCGGGCCAGATCGGCCACGGTCGGGCGGCCGGCGATATCCTTGCCCAGGGCCAGGGTCAGCGGGCTGGTCGCCTTGTCATATTCCTTCGAACGCAGCAGCTCGGAGAGATAGATCATCTCGCGGGTGACGTTCGGAATCTCCAGGCCGATCACCGACTTGCCCGGAATCACATCGACCACGCGCACCGACTTGACCGACAGCCCGCGGGCGATGTCCTTGTCCAGCGTGCTGATCTGGCTGACCTTGATGCCCGGCGCGGGCTCGATTTCGAAGCGGGTGATCACCGGACCCGGATAGGCGCCGACCACCACCGCATCAATGCGGAAATCCTTGAGCTTGAACTCGATCTGCCGCGACAGGGTTTCCAGCGTCTCCTCGTCGTAGCCCTTGGGCTGCGGCTTGGGATCATCCAGCAGCGCCAGCGGGGGCAGGTCCGAGCCATCGCCGTTGACGCCCTGGAACATCGGGATCTGGTTGTCGCGCTTGGCCCGGTCGCTCTTCTCGATCACCGGTTCCGGACGCGGCTCGATCTTCACCGGCTCGCGCTTGGCGCGCACCTCGGCATCGACCTTGCGCACTTCCTGGCGCTCTTCGCGCATGACGCGCGTCTGCTTCCATTCGGTGGCCTGCTCTTTCTTCTTTTCCAGCAGCGGCGCCAGCGCCATCACGCCCTTGCCGATACGTTCCATGACCATCAGCCACGACAGGCCGGTGGCCAAGGTGATCGAGGCCAGCAGCAGCACCAGCACGAACAGATTCGCACCCAACGCCCCGAAACCGACGCTCAGCGAAGAGCCCACCAGCTTGCCGAGGATGCCGCCGGCAGAGGCCACGTCGGCACTGAACAGGCGCAGGTGCAGGAAACCGGTGCCGGCGATCAGGAAGCCGACCAGGCCGACCAGCCGCAGCGCCGGGTCGAGGTCATTCTCGCCCTTGGCTTCGCGCTTCAGCCCGAACATCGCAAACCAGGCCAGCGCGCCGAGGATCACCGGCAGCACGAAGGCCATGTAGCCGAACAGCTGCAGCAGCACGTCGGCGATCCACGCCCCGGCACGCCCGCCCATGTTGTTGACCGGCGCCACGATGCTGCCGGTGTGCGACCAGCCCGGGTCGGTCGCCGAATAGGTGAACAGGCTGGCCACCAGGTACAGCAGCGCCGGGGCCACGGCGATCAGACCCAGATCGCGCCACAAGCGCTGCCGCGTGGGGTTTTCAGACGGAGACGGATCGCGGCGACGGGCTTTGCCTTCGCTCGATCGGCTGCGTTCGGGGACCTGCTTCGCCACCTTGGACACTACCTTTGGAATACGCTGTTAGTGGTTGATAATAAACGAAGCGCGTCGGTTTTCCGTCACTACTGGCTGAGCGCGATCCGCCATCACCCGGCAGGCCCCGTCGAGGACGGCCTGACCCGTCGGACGCATCGCCGCGTTCCAGGCGTGCGGGTTGAAACCCCCTGCCCCTGCCATCACTCTATGGTCTGCCCCCAGCGCGCGCAAACCGTCGCCGCGCCTTGATCCCCTTACCTTTCGCGAGTCTACATGAGCACCACGCTGCCCTCCCGCCATCAGAAGCTTGTCATCCTCGGTTCCGGCCCGGCCGGTTGGACTGCCGCCGTCTACGCTGCCCGCGCCAACCTCAAGCCGGTGGTGATCACCGGGCTGCAGCAGGGCGGCCAGCTGATGACCACCACCGAGGTCGACAACTGGCCGGGCGATGCCCATGGCCTGATGGGCCCGGACCTGATGGCGCGCATGCAGGCCCACGCCGAACGCTTCGAAACCGAGGTGATCTTCGACCACATCCACACCGCCGACCTGTCCCAGCGCCCGTTCAAGCTGATCGGCGACAGTGCCGAATACACCTGTGATGCGCTGATCATCTCCACCGGCGCGACCGCCAAGTACCTGGGCATTCCGTCCGAAGAGACCTTCAAGGGCCGCGGCGTGTCCGCCTGCGCGACCTGCGACGGCTTCTTCTACCGTGACCAGGACGTGGTGGTGGTCGGCGGCGGCAACACTGCCGTGGAAGAAGCGCTGTACCTGTCCAACATCGCCCGCAAGGTCTACCTGGTCCACCGCCGTGACACGCTGAAGGCGGAAAAGATCATGCAGGACAAGCTGTTCGCCAAGGTCGCCGCCGGCAAGATCGAAACCGTCTGGCACCACCAGGTGGACGAAGTGCTGGGCAACGACGCCGGCGTGACCGGCGTGCGGGTGAAGTCGGTGCAGGACGGCAGCACGCGCGACATCCAGGCCCATGGCTTCTTCGTGGCGATCGGCCATCACCCGAACACCACCTTGTTCGACGGCCAGCTGGCGATGAACCACGGCTACCTGGAAATCCGTTCCGGCCTCGGCGGCAATGCCACCCAGACCTCGGTGGAAGGCGTGTTCGCCGCTGGCGACGTGGCCGACCAGCACTACCGCCAGGCGATCACCTCGGCCGGCTTCGGCTGCATGGCCGCGCTGGACGCCGAGCGCTACCTGGACGCACAGGGCAAGGCGAGCTGAAGCACGCCGCCGGGTGACACTGGAAAGGCCGGCCTTTGCGCCGGCCTTTTCTGTTCAGGGAAGCCTGCGGGCCGTGGCTGCTCCCTCATCGTCCTGGTACACCGCCTGTGACACGTCCATTCCCGAGCCCCGCACGCACTGCACGATGTGCCGGATCGGCGGTGACTTCACTCCGTCGTCGTCAACCATCCGGGTGTTCCAGAAGATCGGCGCGCTTCCGGCGTTCTCGCAACGCAGGGTGATCTGGGCTGGCTTGGTGTCCGGGTCAGGCAGCGTCACCGCACCATCGGTGCACTTCCAGCCGGGAGGGCATCCGAGGTTCTTCGTCTCGATCACGACGGGGTACTGGGGAAAGCCGGCGAAGGCAAGATCAACCACCCGGGATTGGCCGGCCGCCACGCGGATGGTGGCAATGGGATCGACCTTCAACGGGTTGCAGCCCTTGCCCTCGCGCCAGAGGCGGTAGCCCTTCTCGACACCTTTCATCGACGCTTCCCGGAAGACGGGGTCCTGCAGGGCCAGGGCGTCATTCGGATTGGTGTGAAACGCCGCTTCCACGATGACCGAAGGCATCTGAGCCAATCGATTTTCGCCGTGGTTTGCCTCACCGGGTTCGGCAGGCACGAAATAGCCGGTGTAGAGCGACTGACTCGTTATGAGTTCCTTCATGTAACAGAGGATTGAAGAGGCCAATGACCGATCCTCCTGCCTTCCGGGTGCAATGAAGGCACGAGCCCCCGTGGCGGCAGAACTATCAGAGGCATTGGTGTGAAGATGCACCAGCGTGCCGACGTTTTCCCTGTTGGCGTAAAGCGGCCGGCTGCGTATATCCTCATCCCGCTCTCGCAGTGCGTGCGTACTTTCAGGAAGCGAGTTCCAGATGTCTGCGGCATCGGGGATGTCCCGTTGCAAGCTATACCTGGCACCCAGTTTCCACCATGCCTGCGAACTGCCTTCGTGCGTCCCCTCGTCCGTCGCGCGCGCCCGTAGCACCGCCGCTTTTGAGCGCGATGTCATCAGCTCAGACAACTCGGCGGCGAGCAGGGGCGTGATCTCATCCTCTACGACTCCGTTGCTCGGGTCGCGCTGTGCTCTCCAATCTCTGTATCCGTGATGGAAATAGACTCCATGACCTGCGGATATCATTACTGCCGTCCTGTCGGAAGCCCCCGCCAATCCTCGAGATTGAAGCGGAAACAATCCATCGAAGGACTGACCTCCGTAAAGGAACACAATCTGCGGAGCGGGGCTGAACCTTTCAGTGAGCTCCCGGACGCTGTTGCCTACCCACTGCTCAAAATCCTCCATCTCAGCGCCAGGGTGATCCGGCCTGTAGCCTCGCAAGACGTCAATGACCACCTTCCCACCCGCCGCGTCATGGTGGGCCTCGACAAGCACGTCGGCAAATGAGCGCGCATCGATGCGAAAGCTGGCCACGCCGTTCCGTGCTGCCTCGGTCAGAAGCACATCGAAATCCTCAGGGAACACAGGCTTCCCACTGCTGGCAGCCATCGAGTGGCTACTGACAGGTG
This sequence comes from Stenotrophomonas sp. Bg11-02, assembly GCF_002836635.1. Classification (NCBI taxonomy): domain Bacteria; kingdom Pseudomonadati; phylum Pseudomonadota; class Gammaproteobacteria; order Lysobacterales; family Lysobacteraceae; genus Stenotrophomonas; species Stenotrophomonas sp. Bg11-02. Next base: position 20,842 of record NZ_PJAY01000064.1, on the reverse strand, counting down.
GCGACTGCGGCGGCATTGAAGCCCCCGTCGTCAGCAGCGCGCACAGCAGCTTGCCGGTCAATACAACGTGTCTTTTCAATGGACCATTCCTCTGCTCCAGGCCACCCGCCTGATCTGCAGTCTCCGGCACGCCAAACGATGGCGAAACTTCAGAATTCCGAATGACCGGTAGGAATCGAGCAGGCGAGCGTATTGACGGCCAGCCACACGCGCGTGGCCCGCCGCTGCCAAGGCATCACACGCCCAGTCCGGTGCTCTATCCTGTCCCCATGCCGCAGATCCGCTTCCTTGAAGACCTCCAGACGCTCACTGCGTCCCAATGGGACGCCCTCCACGACGGCAGCAACCCGTTCGTCAGCCACGCTTTCCTGTCCGGCATGGAGCAGTACGGCTGCCTGCGCGAGGACTGGGGTTGGCGTCCGCGGCACCTCACCGTGTGGGAAGGCGAAAGACTGGTGGGCGCGATCCCGGGCTACCTGAAGGAAAACTCCCACGGCGAGTTCGTGTTCGACCACGCCTGGGCCAATGCCTATGCCCGCCACGGTCGCGACTATTACCCTAAATGGCTGGGTGCGGTGCCCTACTCGCCCGTGACCGGACCGCGCCTGCTGGCCGGCGGCGCTGGCACGCGTGCAGCGCTGCTGGCCGCGCTGGTAGAGGCACTGCCCGGCCTCGGCGTTTCCTCCGCGCACATCAACTTCCATCGCGAGGGCGAGGACGGCACCTTCAGCGATGCCTGGCTGTTGCGCGAAGATATCCAGTTCCAGTGGCGGAACCCGGGGCAGTGGCGGAACTTCGATGACTTCCTCGGTGCGATGAACCACAAGCACCGCAAGAACATCCGCCAGGAACGCAACAAGGTCGCCCGGCAGGGGATCAGCTTCCGCGTGGTGCATGGCGACCAGGCCAGCCGTGCGGACCTGGAGGCGATGTATCGGTTCTACCTGCAGACCTTCCTGGAGTATGGCAACGCCCCTGCCCTGACCGAGCCGTTCCTGCGTCATATCGCCAGTTCGCTCGGCAAGGGGTTGGTGCTGTTCCTGGCCGAGCAGGACGGCGAGCCGATCGCCGGCGCGCTGTGCCTGCGCGGTGGCCAGACCCTGTATGGCCGCTACTGGGGCGGCGCCACCCTGCCCGGCCTGCACTTCGAAGCCTGCTATTACCAGGGCATCGAGTATTGCCTGAGCGAAGGCCTTTCACGGTTCGAGCCTGGCGCGCAGGGCGAGCACAAGCTCGCGCGCGGCTTCCTGCCAACGGTGGTGCGCAGCCGGCACTGGATGGCCGACGCTGATTTCAGCGAGGCCCTGCGCGAATGGTGCGCGCACGAGCGTGCGGACATCACCCGCTATCGTGACGAACTGCTACTGCACTCACCCTTCCGCAGTGACTGATCCGAACGCGGCAAGGTAGTCCAGCACCGGTGCGGGATCATCCAGCGCAGCACTCGTGGCGATATGACTGTCGGGACGAACCAGCACCAGCAGGCCCGCATACGGGCAGGTCGGATCCTCGATCCGAAGGACCTGCACGAAAGCCGGCATCGTGGGCACGGCCCCCCGGTACCGCACACCAGCAGCGTGAAACAACCATAGTCCAGCAGCGGGTAAAGCCGTGAAGGACGGCCTGCATGCTGCCCCATCAGGACATCATGCACGCGCTCGCCGGCCAGCCCTTCGCCCGCGTAGCGCACCCCCATCCCCGTAACGTATCCGGACCGTTGCGCCACGATACCCACGTAGTCCGTCGCATGCTGCCGGCTGGACGGGTCGCGGGTGGCAAGACCCAGCAGGCGCGATGTTTCCACCACGCCCAACGCCACCGGTTTACGTTCGGATTCGTAGCTGCCCAGAAGACCAGCCGGCACGGGCTGGTTGACCGCCATGCCGATCTTCCACATCAGGTTGAAGGCATCGGCCAGCGCCGTGTTGAGGCCCTGGCCGCCGTGGACGGAATGGATGTGGCATGCATCGCCCACCAGGAAGACCCGGTTGTCCACGGCAAAGCGGGCGGCCACGGCCTCTTTGACCGAAAACTGGGAGAACCAACGTACGTCACTGAAGCGCACGCTGTAGGGCCGCGTCGCACGGTTGATCCGCGCCATGACCTGTTCGAACGTGAACTCACGGGCATCCATGCGGACATAGAACCGATCCAGCTCGCCCTCACGCGGGATCCAGGCCACGTCGGAGGATTCGGCCTGGAAGACGATGATCTCCGGCGCCTTTGGGAAATCGGTGTCGATCACCCCGTCCACGACCGCCCAGGTCATGCGCGGGCGGGTCACTTCGAATGGGATCTGTAGGTGTTCACGGACAAACGAATGTGCGCCATCGGCACCTATGACGAAGCGTGAGGTGATGGACCGCCCGTCCGAGAGTCGGGTTACGCATCCGCCTGCCTGCTGTTGCACGCCGCTCACCGAGGTGCCGCGCTGCACGGGGATGCCCGACGCACGCAGGCGCTGATCCAGCAGCTGCTCCACGAAAGACTGGCCGATCATCAGGAAATGCCTGTGGAAGCACCCCTGCAAGGCATCCCACCAGTCAGACTGCCGGGAGACGAATGTGCCCTCGGCCCATACTGAGCTGGTGTTGCACGGCTTGCCGTGCGGATAGAGATCATCGAACAGGTCCACGATCTGCAACAGCTGCAAAGTGCGCGCATTGAGCGCGTCCGCGCGCCCGGCCTGCAGCGGGCCGGCGCTGCGGTCGGCGATCAGCACCCGCAGCCCAAGCTGCCTGCCGAGATGGGCGCACATCAGCCCCGCAGGTCCAGCGCCGGCGACGACCACATCAACGTCGGTGTCCACGCACGCGGCCTTCATGCGCTGGCCAGCAGGTGCGGATTGTCCAGTGGCGGCTCACCCAGGATGTGCAGCCGACGAAGGTGGCGCGGCGCACCGCTGGTGAACGCCTCACGCCCGTGCAGCAGGCTGTGGTTGTCGGCGATGACCAGATCGCCGGCCTCCCAGGCATGGGCATACAGGCAGCTGGGCGCGTGCAGCGCATCGGCGAGGCTGCGATGCAACAGCGCGGCATCCGCCTCGCCCATCCCCGTGAACGAGGCCGATGCAGGGTTGATGAAGGCCTCGCCCTGCTGGTCCTGTGGCGCGCTGTAGCGGATGACCGCCGCGTCACGGTCCGGGTGCCGGGTCACGACGGGCGCCTCGGCCACGCTGTGGTAGTACTCCATTTTTCTATCGTAACGTCCCGTGGCGCGCTCCCACAGCAGGCGGACCGGTGCCGGTGCTTGATCCAATGCGCGCGCGGTGTGGGAAAACAGCGTCCGCCCCCCGCAGCCGGGTCCGGGTGCACGCAGGCACTGGAAGATCTGGAACTCGGGCACCTGCCGGCGGTACATGCCATCCCAGTGCAGCGGCACGGCCGAATTGTCGAAGATATGATCCTGCGGCGCTTCCCGTTCGAGAAGCTCCAATACTTTTCCGAACGGCCATTCGGCGATGCTGCCCCAGCGCTCCCCGTACGCGGCGAGGTCTGCGGCGTCTTCGGGGCCACGGAATCCGCGCAGCAGCACCAGGTGATGGTGTCGGGCGAGGACGCGCAGTGCATCGACGGACAGGTCGGTGGCAGCGTCATTCGGTGATGCAGCCTGCAGCATGACGCCGAACGGCTGAAGTTGGATGATGGGAGTGGTCACGGCATCGGCCCTGCTGTTCCCGGGCCCGTGCCCGGCCTGGACCACGCTAGGCACAGGATCTGTTGAAAGCGAGTGGTTTTCCGACGCCCACCGCAAGAACTGCCGCCTGCGCCACGCTGATGCGCAAGCTGCAGTATCCTGCGCGCATGCACGCCATCGCTTCGCCCTTGAAAGACGGCCACACCCGCCCTCTGCGTCATGTCACAGCCCGCAGCCGCAGCGTTACCCGCTGCCACCGTGCAGCACCCGGCGAATGAGTCGTCAGTTTCCGTGGCGCTTGGGCGAGGCCGAAGATGCGCCTTTTCCACCCGCTGAAACGGCGCTGCGCCACCCGGACGGCCTGTTGGCCATCGGTGGCGATCTGCGACCGCAGCGATTGCTGAACGCTTATGCGCAGGGTGCCTTCCCGTGGTTCAGCCAGGGTGAGCCGATCCTGTGGTGGTCACCCGATCCGCGCACCGTATTCGCCACCGATGGCGTGCATCTGTCACGCAGATTCCGCAGGCAACTGCGGACACTGGAGTGGGAGATCACCGCCGACACCGCCTTCCAACACGTCGTCCGCGCCTGCGCCACGGTGCCGCGACCGGGTCAGGACGGCACCTGGATCGGTACCGACATGATCCACGCCTATACCGAGCTGCATCGACTGGGGCACGCACACTCGGTCGAAGTGTGGGAAGGGCCGGAGCTTGTCGGCGGCATCTATGGCGTGGCGTTGGGCAGCATGTTCTTCGGCGAAAGCATGTTCAGCGCACGCAGCGGGGGTTCGAAAGTGGCCTTGGCTGCGCTGGCCTCGCTGCTCCACGCGGGGGGCGTGCCGGTACTGGATGCGCAGGTGCACAACCCTCACCTGGCGCGGATGGGGGCGACACAATGGCCGCGCGAGCGTTTCCTGGCGCACGTGCGGCAGGCCATCCAGCAGCCCATGGCGCCTGGCGACTGGTCGGCCGCAGGGGCCCGGCTCCCGCTGCGGCATTATCTCCCCCACTGAACACGGACTCAGGCTGCGGCGCGCTCTTGGTGCGCGCTCGGACGTCCGTCCGTCCACGCGCTGTAGTGGCTGGGACGTCCATCCACATGGATCAGCCTGGCCCCTTGGCTCTCCGCCTGGTGCCGTTTCATCAACACGGCGCGATCCCCGAGATCGACCGCCACCGCATGCCAGGGCGTCAGCCAGGCATCAGCGGTGGGCAGCATGTGGATGCCCAGTTTGTCGCTGCTGCGCGCCTGTGGATGGATGGACAAGCGGACCGACCGCGGAAAGACCTCCTGCAGAAAACTGCCCCACGCCAGACTGCGCTGCACGACCTGGTAGGCCCGGGCTTTGGCCTCGCGCTGGACCTGCGTGGCGCTTCGCACATCATCGGCGCGCCAATCATCTTCGGCCATGAAGCGGATGATGCCACGCAGCTGCCGCACCCCGTCCTCGGACCGCAGCAGTCCGGTCCGGATGTCATCCAGCGACTGGCCATGCTGCGCCAGCAATGCCGCACGGCGATCGTCGTGGCCTGCGCTGCCGAGAAGCAGCGAGGTGCAGTCACACAGGCAGAATGTGTCCAGGTGGGCCAGGCTGCGACGGGCGATCATCGCGCGGATGGCCGCCTGGTAGTGATCGATGACCGGGTCGGAAACGCCGATGGTGGGTCCGAATACGTGGCCATCCGAGCAGATCGTCAGCCGGGCGCCGGCAGGGTGGATGGCGGCAATGCAGGCGCACAGCCGTTCCAGCGCATCCAGCGACAGCGCTTCGGCCAGGTCCGGCAGCGGGCCCAGGACTTTGCGAAGGGAGGGCGATTTGGCGGGAAACGCGGGGAGGACCATGTGCACCGGCTCCCCCGCCCGGACGAAGCCGCGCACCCGCGCCATGACCGGATCCGACAACGCGTTGGCGAGGGGGCCTGCCTGGTCGCACCGCTGGTGAAAGGCCAGCGTCCGGGCAATGGCTTGGACAACGGCCTCGGCTGCGTGCTGAGGATGGCTCATTGCTCGCTCTCCCTACAGATGCTTTGCGCCGGGCCGTCGGGACCTCGACGACCTGGGCGCATTGACGGATGTATCCTGTGATGAGAGGCACGATAGCAACGGGATATAGGGCTCGAAATAGCTCAACCCGGCAAATTCTGACCCTCCCAGGGGAGAATGGTGGGCCCGTGCCGGGAAGGGCGTATCCCGCAACGGGATGACGGTTAACGCAATCTTTGCAAAATGGGGTGCATGTGCGTAAAATGCAGCGGCTTAGGCCCCCGTGGCCGCTCTCTGAACCGCACAGGATTACATGTCGAAAGACGACTCCATCGAGTTCGAAGGCACCGTCAGCGAGACGCTGCCGAACACGACGTTCCGCGTCCGCCTGGAAAATGGTCATGAAATCATTGCCCATATCTCCGGCCGCATGCGCAAGAACTACATCCGCATTCTGACCGGTGACCGGGTCAAGGTTGAAATGACCCCGTACGACCTGACCAAGGGCCGTATCACCTACCGCATGAAGTAAGCGGTCCGACGCATCCGCGTCGACGAGAAAGGCCAGCCATCGAGCTGGCCTTTTGGCGTGCCTGGATGCGGCAGCCCCGAGCCATGCTCGACGGCCAGCCGCTGCAGCGCCGGGCAGGACCCGGCGCTGCAGCACGTAGTGGCTTATTCCACCGTAGCCGGCAACAGACGCTCCGGTTCAGCGAAGGTTTCCACGAACAGCTCGTTGTCGCGCACGTCGATGCTGGCCCTTCCGCCGTTGACCAGCTTGCCGAACAGCAGTTCGTCGGCCAACGGGCGCTTGACCTTGTCCTGGATGACACGGGCCATCGGGCGTGCGCCCATCAGCGGATCGAAGCCGTGCTGGGCCAGCCAGTCGCGCGCGGTCGGCGTGGCCGAGAGGCTGACGTGCTTTTCCTGCAGCAGCATTTCCAGTTCGATCAGGAACTTGTCCACCACGCGCAGGATGTGCTCGAAGCCCAGCGCCTGGAACTGCACCACCGCATCCAGCCGGTTGCGGAACTCCGGGGTGAAGCTGCGACGGATGGTCTCCATCGCGTCGGTGGCGTGATCCTGCTTGGTGAAGCCGATCGAACGCCGTGACGCCTGCGCCGCACCGGCATTGGTGGTCATCACCAGCACCACGTTCTTGAAGTTCGCTTCCCGGCCGTTGGTATCGGTCAGCACGCCACGGTCCATGACCTGCAGCAGGATGTTGAAGATATCCGGATGCGCTTTTTCGATTTCATCCAGCAGCAACACGCAGTGCGGCGTCTTGACGATCTTTTCGGTCAGCAGGCCACCCTGGTCGAAGCCGACGTAGCCCGGAGGCGCACCGATCAGGCGACTGATCGAATGCCCTTCCATGTACTCGGACATGTCGAAGCGGACCAGCTCGATCCCCAGCTGCAGGGCCAGTTGCTTGGTGACTTCGGTCTTGCCGACACCGGTAGGGCCGGCGAACAGGAAGTTGCCGATCGGCTTTTCCGGGTTGGCCAGGCCGGAGCGGGCCAGCTTGATCGCCGAAGACAGCGTTTCGATGGCCGGATCCTGGCCGAAGATCACCATCTTCAGGTTGCGCTCCAGGTGCTTGAGCACGTCCTTGTCGGTGGCGCTGACCTGCTTGGCCGGGATGCGTGCCATCTTGGCCACGATCGCCTCGATCTCCTCGATGTCGATCAGCTCCTTGCGCTGTCCTTCCGGCATCAGGCGCTGTCGCGCACCGGCCTCGTCGATGACATCGATCGCCTTGTCGGGCAACAGACGGTCACCGATGTGCTTGACCGACAGGTCCACCGCCGCCTGCAGCGCATCGTCGGCATAGGTGACGCCGTGGTGCGCTTCGTACTTCGGCTTGAGCCCCTGCAGGATCTCGTAGGTTTCGCCCACGGTCGGCTCGACGATGTCGATCTTCTGGAAGCGCCGCGCCAGCGCGCGGTCCTTTTCGAAGATGCCGCGGTATTCCTGGAAAGTGGTCGAGCCGATGCAGCGCAGGTCACCGGAGGCCAGCGCCGGCTTGATCAGGTTGGAGGCATCCATGGTGCCACCGGACGCCGATCCTGCACCGATGATGGTGTGGATCTCATCGATGAACAGCACCGCGTTGGGCACCTTCTTCAGCGAGGTCAGCACGCCCTTGAGGCGTTTTTCGAAATCGCCGCGATACTTGGTGCCGGCCACCAGCGCGCCCAGGTCCAGCGAGTAGATGACCGCATCGGCGAGCACCTCCGGCACGGATCCTTCGACGATACGGCGGGCCAGGCCCTCGGCAATGGCGGTCTTGCCGACGCCGGCTTCGCCGACATACAGCGGATTGTTCTTGCGGCGGCGGCACAGCACCTGGATGGTGCGCTCGATTTCGTCGGCACGGCCCACCAGCGGATCGATCCGGCCGTTGCGGGCCTGTTCGTTGAGATTGCTGGCGAACTCGGCCAGCGCATCGCCCTTGCCCTCGCCTTCCCCGCCTTCGGCACGGCCTTCTGGATCGGCCGGCGAGGACGGTTCGCCTTCCTCACCGAGCTTGGCAATGCCATGGGAGAGGTAATTGACCACATCCAGCCGGGTGACATCCTGCTGGTTGAGGTAGTACACGGCGTGCGAGTCCTTCTCGCCGAAGATCGCCACCAGCACGTTGGCGCCGGTGACCTCCTTCTTGCCCGAGGACTGCACGTGGTAGACCGCGCGCTGCAACACGCGCTGGAAGCCCAGGGTTGGCTGGGTATCGCGCCCATCATCTTCGGCAAGCCGCGAGACGGACGCCTCGATGGCCTGCTCCAGCTCCTGGCGCAGGCGCTCGGGCTCGGCCCCGCAGGCCTTCAGGACGGCCTGGGCCGAGGGATTGTCCAGCAGCGCCAGCAACAGGTGTTCGACGGTCATGAATTCATGCCGCGCTTCCCGTGCCCGCTTGTAGCACTGGCCAATGGTGTGTTCGAGGTCTTTGCTGAACATGCTCTACTCCGGCGGCAGTTGAAGACAATATGCGGCCTGACCACACGTTTTCCATCACCCTAGCGGAACTGCCCGTTCATACGGCGTTAGCATGCCGTCGCACGCCTGGCGAAGGTGATTCCACCATAACCTAAACCGCTTCTGCGCCGGGCGCGGGCCTGCCCGCCCAGAACCACCCACGATGAGGCGATCCACGGCCAGCCGCGCCGCAAACCAAGGGGGAGAGGCGCAGTCCTGCCGCCAGCTGCGTCGCCGGCGGGGAGCCCGATCGTGCCGTAGATGGAACGCACCGGACTACCACGCTGGGGTCATGCCCGTCTGATCAGGCCTTTTCCATCGTGCAGAGCAACGGATGCTGGTTCATCCGGGCATATTCATTGACCTGCGCCACTTTGGTTTCGGCAACCTCGCGGGTGAACACACCGCAGACGCCGCGGCCGCGGGTGTGCACATGGAGCATCACCTGCGTCGCCCGGTCCAGGTCCAGGCTGAAGAACTGCTGCAGTACATCGACCACGAAATCCATCGGGGTGTAGTCATCGTTCAACAGCATGACCTGGTAGAACGGCGGGGGGGCGACCTCCGGGCGTGCCGGCTCAAGCAGCACGCCGTGGTCGGAATGGGATTCGTGGGAAGTGTCGCGAGGCATCCGCTTATTATAGTGGCTGGCTCGGCCGGATGGACGGCAAGCCAACGCGCCTTCACAATCTGCGCGACTCCCCGTACTACCTTCACAGGATTCTCATGGAAAGGACGCTTCGCTTCGCCCTGCTGCTGGCTGTCGCCGCAACGGCGGCCCCCTCCTTCGCCGCCGAGCCGGACAAGGCCATCGGACGCCATCTCGACAAACTGGGCTATCCCTACGAGATCGACGAGGACGGCGACTATCGCATGGTGTTCGACATGGAAGGCGAGCGCACCCAGCTGGTCTATGTGCGCTCGGTGGTGGAAGAATTCGGCAGCCAGCATGTGCGCGAGATCTGGTCGCCCGGCTACCAGGCCAGCGCCGACCAGTTCCCGGTGGCGGTGGCCAACCGCCTGCTTGAAGATGCGCAGGATGCGAAAATGGGCGGCTGGGTGAAGCAGGACAAGGTCGCCATGTTCGTGGTGAAAGTGGATGCCGATGCCTCTTCGGAAGCGTTGGACGACGCCATCGAGGCCGCCAGCCGGACCGCCGATGCGATGGAACTGGAACTGACCAAGCAGGACGAATACTGAAGTGAATGCCGCTGCGCCGCGCTGGGCACCCCGCGTCACCGTTGCCACCGTGGTGGTCGACGAGGGCAGGCTGTTGCTGGTCGAAGAACGCATCGATGGCGAGCTGGTGCTCAACCAGCCCGCCGGCCACCTGGAGCCGGGTGAGTCGCTGGCCGAGGCCGCGCTGCGCGAGACGCGCGAAGAAACCGGCTGGGAGGTCGAGTTGACCGCATTCATCGGCACCTACCAGTGGACCGCCCCGGATGGTACGCCGTTCCTGCGCTTCAGCTATGCCGCGCGCCCGCTTCGGCACGATCCGCTGCGCCCGCTGGATACTGGCATCGAACGCGCACTGTGGCTGCAGCCCGGCGAGCTGCTGGCCGCGCGCCAGCGGCTGCGCAGCCCGCTGGTCTGGCAGGTGGTGGCCGACTTCCTCGCCGGCCAGCGCCATCCCCTCTCCCTGGTCAAGCAGGTTGCTCCATGAGCGCGCCACGGATCATGGTCGGCGTGTCCGGTGGAGTGGACTCTTCGGTTGCCGCCTGGCGGCTGGTGCAGCAGGGCGAGCCGGTGGCCGGGCTGTTCATGCAGAACTGGGCCGATGACGGCAGCGGCGAATGCCGCGCCGAGGATGATCGCCGCGATGCGGTGGCGGTGTGCGGACTGCTCGGCATCCCGTTCCACTTCCGCGACTTTTCCAGCGAGTACTGGAAAGGCGTGTTCGAACACTTCCTGGCCGAGTATGCGGCCGGGCGCACCCCCAACCCGGACGTGCTGTGCAACCGCGAAGTGAAGTTCAAGCACTTCCTGGATGCCGCCCGCGAGCTGGGCGCCGAGCGCATCGCCACCGGCCATTACGCGCGGATCGCCCGCGACGGCAACCAGTGGCTGCTGCTGCGCGGCGCCGACCGCAGCAAGGACCAGAGCTATTTCCTGCACCAGCTGGGCCAGGCACAGCTGTCGGCTACCTTGTTCCCGATCGGCGACCTGAACAAGAGCGACCTGCGCCGGATGGCGCGCGACGCCAACCTGCCGACGCATGCCAAGAAGGACTCCACCGGCATCTGCTTCATCGGCGAACGTGATTTCCGCGAGTTCCTCGGCCAGTACCTGCCCGCACGCCAGGGCCGCATCGTGGATCCGGACGGGGCGGAGATCGCCGAACACCCCGGGGTGTTCTATTTCACCTTGGGCCAGCGCGAAGGACTGAACATCGGCGGCGTCCGCGGCCGCCCGGCGGCGCCGTGGTACGTGGTGGGCAAGGACGTGGCCTCCAACACGCTGTACGTGGACCAGGACCGCGAAAGCCGCTGGTTGATGTCCACCGAGCTGGTCAGTGAAAGCGCGCACTGGATCGCCGGCGCGCCGCCCGCCACCCGCTTCGAGTGCACCGCGCAGACCCGCTACCGCCAGCCCGATGAGGCCTGTACGGTCCAGGTGCGCGATGATGGCAGCCTGCATGTCCGCTTCCCCACTCCCCAGCGGGCGGTCACCCCCGGCCAGTCGCTGGTGCTGTACCAGGGCGATGTCTGCCTCGGTGGTGCGGTGATCGCCGCCACCGACGCACCGCTTGAACAGCGGCTGCGCCCTACTCCTTCTCCTTTCGAGGTACCTGCTGCATGAATTTCACTGTCGACGACCGCGTACTGGCCCTGGCCGGCATAGCCCAGGCCCTGCAACAGGTCCGCCGCATCGCCGATACCGGCCACTCCGAAGCGGGTGCGGTGCGCACCGCCATGGACAGCGTGTTCCGCATCGACGCCGCATCACCGCAGGAGGTGTATGGCGACCGCGAATCGCTGAAGCCGGGCCTGCGCCTGCTGCACAACTACTTCCGCAACCAAGGGCAGGACCCGATCCTGCCCAAGCTGGCACTGGCGGTACTGCAGCTGGAGCGCCGCTTCGTGCGCGAGCCGGACACCATCGCCAAGGTCACCGCCGGCATCGAGCGCGCCAGCCGCCAGGGCCGTGAGCTGGGCGACAGCGGGCACCCGGACGTGCTGGCCACGCTGGGCGGCGTCTATGCCGACACCATCAGCCACCTCAAGCCGCGGGTCATGGTGCAGGGCAACCCGCATTACCTGGGCCAGGCCGGGGTGGTGGCCGAAATCCGCGCGCTGCTGCTGGCGGCGGTGCGCTCGGCGGTGCTGTGGCGCCAGCTGGGTGGCAGCTACTGGGATTTCCTGCTGGCTCGCAAGGCGATGGTGGAAGCGGTGGACCGCGCGCTGCGCTGAGCCGCACGGTAGCGCCGAGCCATGCTCGGCGAGCGCAGCGGCGACGGCAACAGCGTGACGACCAACGGTCGTCACCCACTGACGACCAACGGTCGTCACCCACCAGGGCGAAGATCACCCACCAGCGGCCCAATACTGACGGCCAGCGGCCGTCACTACCGGGGCGGTCGCGGTGGATGCAACATCGGCGTTAAAGAGAAACCGGGTACGGCCGATACTGCATTTGTGACTCTCCCGGGAACGTCCATGTACTCTCGCACCATCATCCGTCTGGCCGCACCGTTGGTGCTGACCCTGCTTCTGCCCCTCGCCTTTGCTCTGGAGTGGCCTGCGGCCCTGCGCTGGGCGATCCTTACCACGATGACGCTGAGCTGGCTCGGCCACGCCTGGTGGAGCACCCGTGCTCCGGTCGGGCGTTCGCCGGAACAGGCCCGCATCCTGCGCGAGCAGGACCAGCTGCTGACCGAACTGCGCAACTTCGTCGGCAATGAAATCGACGGCTCGCGCAGCGAAGTCGAGCGCGCCCGCGACCTGATCCGCCAGGCCGTGTCCGGGCTGGGCGGCAGCTTCGAAGCGATGAACCGCAAGTCCCGCCAGCAGAGCCAGGCATTGGCCCGCATCGTCGACCGCACCGGTGAAGACGGTTCGGCCGGACTGGACGTGGCGCGCTTCGCCCAGCACGCCAGCCACCAGATGGAACAGCTGGTGGAAGCGCTGGAGCAGGTCAGCGGCCAGAGCAGCAACACCGTGCAGCACATCGACCAGATGGCGCAGCACCTGGATGGCATCTTCGCGCTGCTGGAAGACGTCAAGTCAATCGCCGACCAGACCAACCTGCTGGCACTGAACGCGGCCATCGAAGCGGCCCGTGCCGGCGAAGCCGGACGCGGCTTCGCCGTGGTGGCCGACGAGGTGCGCAACCTGTCCGAGCGCTCAACCACGTTCAACGAGCAGATCCGCAAGCTGGCCCACAGCTCCAAGGATGCCATCGCCAAGGTCCGCGAAACGGTCACCCACATGGCCTCGCGTGACATGGACCGTTCCCGCGAAGCCCGCATGGAAGCCGCTTCGATGGTCGACAACGTGGCGCAGATCAATGCCTCGCTGGGCGATGGCATGCGCGAAGTGTCCGAGTGCGCCCGCGCCATCGACGGCAGCGTGGCCGAAGCAGTGCGTGCCCTGCAGTTCGAGGACATCGCCACCCAGGCGCTGGGCGGCGTACATGTCCACCTGGACCGCCTGACCTCGATCAACCGCGAAGCCTTGGCACTGCAGGAACTGCTGCATCGCCATGGCGGCGCGGCCGACGAAGAAATGGTCACTGCCCTGGCCCGCACCGGCAACCGCCTGCGTGACCTGCGCAGCGAATGGGAACGGCCGCCGCACAAGCCGGTCACCCAGCAGAGCATGGGTGCCGGAACGGTGGAACTGTTCTGATCCCGCGTGGTGCTTGACGCCCCAGGTGAACCCCAGAGCCCCGGCACTGCCGGGGCTTTGTCGTGCCCGGCGCCGACCGAGCGCGCACGGGCCGAGGGCACTGCGCAGCAAGCGCAGACCCCGCGCCAGCAACTGCAGCGGCTTGAGGCCCTGGCGCAGGCAGAGCTGGCGCAGCTGGAGCTGATGGCTGGAAGGCAGGCGGTGATGCGACACAGCCTTGAGCAGGCCAGCCTGTGCTGGGACCTGGGGCTGGACGCAAGGGACCTGGCGCCTGCCAGCGCAGGCCACGCATCGGCGGCAACGGTGCGCTGACGCGCTCTGCAGGCGACCACGCGGGATCAGGAGGATCATACGGGTGACGATCGTCAGCCCGGGTACCGGGCGCCGCAAGCGCGACGCCCACGGTGTTCAGCCCGCCAGCACCGCAGCGGTGTCCCGCATCGACGCCCCGGTGGCTGCATCGCGCAGCCAGTGCGCCAGCTCGCGCGGCACCAGCGGCCGCGAATACAGGTAGCCCTGGATCTCGTCACAGCCCTGGCGGCGCAGCAGGTCTTCTTCCTGCTCCGTCTCCACCCCTTCGGCCACGACCTTCATACCCAGCGCGTGGCCCAGGTGGACGATCGCCTGGGTGACTTCGGCGGTACCGGCATCTTCCAGCATGCCCTGTACGAAGCTGCGGTCGATCTTCAGCCGACCGACCGGGAACCGGTTGAGGTAGTGCAGGTTGGAGAATCCGGTGCCGAAGTCGTCCACCGCCAGCGGCACGTTGTGCCGCTCGAATACGTCGAAACAGTGCCGCAGCACTTCGGTGTCACGGATCAGCGCCGACTCGGTGAGCTCCAGCTCCATCCGGGTCGGCGACAGGCCATGCGCGTGGCAGACCGCGATCACCCGCTCGGCGAATCCGCGCTCGCGCAGCTGCACCGCCGAGACGTTCACCGCGATCCGGTCGAACAGCAGGCCCGCACGGTCCCAGGCCGAGGCCTGCCGACACGCTTCGTTGAGTACCCAGTCGCCGATGCGCACGATCTCGCCGCACTTCTCCGCTATCGGGATGAACTCGGCAGGGCTGCAGTAGCCCAGGCCGGGCCGGTGCCAGCGCAGCAGCGCCTCGATAGCGGGCGGTTGCCCGGGTTCGGCATGCATCAGCGGCTGGTAGACCAGGCTGAACTCTTCACGCTCGATGGCCCCGTGCAGGGCGTGTTCGATGTCCAGCCTGCGCTGGATCCGGCTGAGCGCATCCTGGCTGTAGTACTGGTAAGTATTGCGGCCTGCCTCTTTTGCTGCGTGCATCGCCGCATCGGCGGCACGCAGCAGGGAATCGAAATCTTCGCGGCCGTCTTCCAGCATCGCGATGCCGACGCTGGCGCCGACCTTCAGCAGGTCCTGCCCGCGATGCAGCGGTTCGGCCAACGAGGCGATCAGCTTGCGCGCCACATGGCCGGCGTCTTCGGCCTCGGCCAGGTCACGCAGCACGACGATGAACTCATCCCCGTTGAAACGCCCGAACAGGTCGCTGTTGCGCAGGTTCTGGTGCAGTCGGCTTGCCGCTGCCTTGAGCAGGGTATCGCCGGTGGCATGCCCGAAGCTGTCGTTGATGGTCTTGAAGCCGTCCAGGTCGATGAACAGCATCGCCAGCGGTGTACCGCGATCTCGCGCCTCTTTGATCGCATCGGTGGTCTGCTCGCGCAGCAGCATGCGGTTGGGCAGCCCGGTCAGCAGGTCGTAGTGGGCCAGCAGTTCGATGCGTTCATTGGCCTCGCGTTCGCGGGTGATGTCACGGAACAGCACCACGAACCGCGGCGGCAGGCCGTCACGGCGGTCCAGTTCGATCAACACCTGCACCCATACGCGCATGCCGGATTGCCGGTAAAAGCACAGGTCCAGTTGTTCGGGCAGGCCGCCGGCGGCGATGCGCTCAAGCGCGGATTCGAAGGCGGTGCGCGAGTCATCGGTGTACAGCGCCAGCGCCTGGTCCAGGCTGATCGATTCCTTGCGCAGGCCATGGATGCGATAGCACTCCTCGGTCCACTGCATCAGCCGGGTGTCCACTTCGATCTCGCAGCCGCCGATGCGTCCCAATGCGGAAACACGGTTCAACAACTCGGTGCGCCAGCGGATCAATGCATCGGTCTGGTGCTGTTCGCTGATGTTCTGTACCTGGCCGAGCAGGCGCTGGATCTGCCCATCGGCGGCCTGCAGGGGCTGCATCCACAAGCGCAGCTGCAAAGCCGGTTGCTGCCCCGGCCTGCGCAGCTCCAGGTCCAGGTTTTCCGGCCGCCCGTCACGCCACAGCCGGCGCCATGCCATGCGCAGCGCACCGCGCGAACGCGGATGCAGCCGCCGTAGCCAGGCGCGCGGGCTGAAGGAAGGATCGTCTTCCGTGCCCAGCAGCGCATGCAGCTCCGCCGACCACCAGAAACGACGGCAGCCGGGCTCCAGGGACCAGCTGCCCATGCTGGCGATCTGCTGCGCCTGGCGCAGGTGAAGCTGCTGGTCGTGCAGGTGGGCTTCCAGCTGCTTCTGGTGCTCGATATCGGTATGGGTGCCGACCATGCGCAACGGCTGGCCGTCGGCGGTCCGCGCCACTACCCGTCCGCGGTCCAGTACCCAGCGCCAGCTCTGGTCCGGCTGGCGGTAGCGGAATTGGGCACTGTACTGGTCGACCTCGCCACGCAGGTGGCGCTGGACCTGCGCATGCACGCCGGCGCGATCGTCGGGGTGGATCTTCTCCAGCAGCGCGCCCGCGCGTTCCTGGACCTCGATCCTGCCCTCGACCGGCGGCGATCGCAGCACCCGGTCGCTGGCCAGGTCCCAGTCCCACAATCGATGCCCGGCACTTTCCAGCGCAAGCTCCCAGCGCTCGCCGGCCGGGCTGCGCTCGGGGTCTGGAATGCTCAGGGTGAAGGCCAGCAGGTGACCGCCCTGGTCATGCACGGCGCGCATCCAACCGTCGTGGCGACCGCGCGGGCCGCCGGGCAGGCTGCACGGCACGATGCCCCCGTCGGCGGCCAGCAGCCGGATGTCTTCCAACATGGACTGGTAGGCAGCAGCTGCCGCAGGCAGGCCGTGCTCGCGCGCGGCGGGATTGGCGGCCAGCGGCGCACCATTGCGGTCAAGGATCACCAGCGCGGAGGCGAGCGGGTGCTGCAACAGGCTGGCAATGATCCCTTGGTCCACGCAACTTGCTCCAATGACGCCCCCGACAGCCGGGAACGAAATCGTTAGCGGCCAGCGGGCGGGATAATTGAGTACCGGCTGGCTGCATGGGCGTCATCGCGGCGAGTTAAGATGCGATTCGTTGCTGCCCTCCTTCCGCGACCCGGCCCCGTCCCGCCATGCCCCTGCACCCTGTTGGCAAAACCCGATGACGGTCTGCCCGACCCAGCTGGCCAACACCCTGCGGCGGGAACGGCGGCGGGTGGTGCTGGTCTACCTGCTGCTGGCCGTTGCCTGGATCGTCAGCAGCGACGTAGCCGTGGGCGCGATGATCGGCGATGCGCGGTCGGCGGCCTGGCTGCAGACCGTCAAGGGCGTCTTCTTCGTCTTCGCCAGTGCCGCGATGCTGTACCTGCTGCTGCGCCCGCTCGGCGCCCACGTCCTGCAGGCCAATGCCCGCCTGGCTGCTTCCGAGCTGCGTCATCGCCAGGCCTTCGTCGGCAACCCCGGCCCCATCCTCATCTACGACCTGCAATCGGTGCGGATCCTCGATGCCAACCCCGCCGCCTGCGCGCTGTTCGGCTGGAGCCGGGAAGAACTGCTGCAGGAGTCGGTCAGCCTGCTCTGGCCGGCGGGCAAACAGGGCGCGTTGGAGGCCACGCTGGAACAGCTGCGCGAGCACCCGGAGCAGACCTGCCTGCTGCGCGCGCCGCTGCAGCTGCGCGATGGGCGCCTGCGCCAGATGGAGCTGCGCAGCAATGCGATCGACGTCGACGGACGCCCCGCACGGCTGCTTATCGTGATTGACCGCACGGCCGAAGACGAGGCACTGGCGCGCCGCGATCAAGCGCTGGAACGGCTGGAAGAGGCCCATGAACTGGCCCGCATCGGCGCCTGGCAGCTCGACCCCGCCACTGGCCTGGCCAGCTTCTCGCGGCAGGTTTACCAGTTGCTGGGCCGGCGTCCGCCGCAGGCACGCACCTGGCACCGCTTCGATGAACTGCTGGTGCCGGCCGATGCGGCGACCACGGCGATGACCGAACAGCTGCTGGCCGGGATGAGCAGCGGCGAGCCGGTCCACGTGGACGTGCTGCTGCCCCTGCTGGGCATGGATGGACGACCGTTGATGACCCATCTGCGTGCCGAAAGTGGCGTGGACGAGCTGGGCCGTCCCCGGGTGATGGGCACGCTGCAGGACGTTACCGAACGCGAACAGTCGCGCCGGTTGCTGCGCGAGCGCGAGGAACAGTTCCGCGAACTGGTGCGGGTGCTGCCCGATGGCGTGGTGATCCTGTCCGAAGAACACGTGCTGTACGCCAATGCGTTCGCCGTGCGGCTGTTCGGCTATGAAGGCCACACCCTGCTGGGCGAGCCGCTGCGGGCGCTGGTGGGTGAAGCAGGCCTGCCGGCGGTGCGCGCCCTGCTGCGCAACCTGGTGCCGGAAGCCAGCGCCGGCCAGATCGCGATCATCGGCATGCAGCGCGCCGATGGCAGCCGTTTCCAGGCCGGGCTGGCGGTGGGCGAAGTGCGCTACGGCGGGCGCGACTGCCGCCTGCTGATCGTGCGCGACCTCAGTGATGCCGAGCGCACGCGCGCGGCACTGGAGAACAGCAATCGCGAACTGCAGGCGATGGCTGGCCGGCTGTTCTCCCTGCAGGAAGACGAACGCCGCGCCATTTCGCGCGACCTGCACGATGACATCGGCCAGGCGATCACTGCGATCAAGCTTTCGGCCTGGGCAGCGCTGGATGAAGAAGACAGCGCCCGCCGCCGCGAGGACCTGCAGCAGATCGTCAGCCTGGCCGATGGCACCGTGGCCAAGCTGCGCGACCTGTCCACGCTGCTGCGTCCGCCACAGCTGGATGCACTGGGCCTGGAGGCCGCGCTGCGTTGGCAGGCCGGCGTACTGTTCCGCTCTTCGCAGGCCGAACTGCTGTCACGCATCGACACCCTGCCCCAGCGCCCGGACAACGCCATCGAACAGGCCTGCTTCCGGATCGCACAGGAAAGCCTGACCAATGCCCTGCGCCACGCCAAGGCCAGCCAGGTGCTGCTGCACCTGCGCGACATCGACCAGGACCGCCTGCACCTGCAGGTGCGCGACGATGGCGAAGGCTTCGATCCGCATGGACCGCGCGGCCTGGGCCTGATCGTGATGCGCGAACGTGCGCAGAGCGTGGGCGGACAGCTGCGCATCGAATCGGCTCCGGGTGAAGGTACCCTGATCGAACTGCATCTCCCCTACCGTGTCGGCATGATGCCGGACGAACCGCTGGAATCACGCCTTTGATGTGGAATACCTCCCTGCCTCCGGTCAGTATCGAGGACGCCCCGGACCGACTGGGCGCCGGCAACCCCGAGCTGCAGGCGATGGTCGCCGAAGCGGCCGCGGGCGGTACCCCGATGATGGTGATGCACGTGGACATCGACCACTTCGCATCGGTCAACGAGAACATGAGCGCCGAAGTGGGCGACCAGGCATTGGTGCTGGTGGCCCAGCGTCTGAAGTCCTGGCTGCGGGGCCGCGGCACGCTGTGGCGCCATGGCAGCGATGAGTTCCTGGTGGCCGTGCCGCGTACCGGCGAGGTCGCCCTGCCGGAGGACTTCGCCGAAGAGCTGCGGCAGCAGCTGGAGCTGCCGCTTTCGGTACTGCCCTACACCCTTTTCATGACCGGCAAGCTGGGTGTCAGCCTGTGCCCGGAACACGCCAGCACCGCCTCGCGCCTGCTCGACCACGCCGAGGACGCGCTCTACCAGGCGGCGCGCGAAGGCGGCAACGCGGTGCGCATCCACGCGGTGGATACCGTGCCCAGCGCGCACAGCGAGAGCATCATCGCCCGGCAGATCATCGACGCCATTCCCAATGGCGAGCTCAAGCTGCGCTACCAGCCGCTGGTGAGTTCGCGCGATGGCCACGTGGTGGGCATGGAGGCACTGCTGCGCTGGCAGTCGCCGACCCTGGGCATGCTGGTGCCTGAACGCTTCATGCGCACGGCAGAACGGCTGGGCATCATCGTGCAGATCGGCACGTGGGTGCTGGAAGGCGCCTTGAAGCAGGCGCGGCTGTGGCGTGACCAGGGCTTCGATGACTTCACCATCGCGGTCAACGTCTCCACCCTGCAGCTGCTGCGCCCGAACTTCTTCACCGAGGTGATGGGCCTGATCCAGGCCGCCGGCGTTCCGGCGCCGATGCTGACCCTGGAAATCAACGAAAGCGCATTGACCAACAATGTCAATTTCGTCCACGAAACCCTGGTCAACCTGCGCAACGAAGGCATCAGCCTGAGTCTGGACAATTTCGGTACCGGCGACTCCAGCCTGAGTGCGCTGGTGCGCTACCCCGTGGACAAGCTGAAGATCGACCGCAGCTTCATCAAGAGCGCCCCGGCCGGCAATCGTGAGGCGGCCATCGCCCGCGCCATCATCGCCATGGGCCACCAGCTGGGCATGACCGTGATCGCCAACGGCGTGGAATCGCAGGCCCAGCTTGGCTTCCTGCGCCGCAATGACTGCGACGTGTTCCAGGGTTACCTGTTCGGCGAACCGATGTCCGCCGATGCGGCCGGCATGACCCTGCGGCGCCGCTACCTGCGTCCGGAGGCGTTCGCTGAAACGCGCCCGGACCGCACCCTGCTGCTGCTGGACGACGAAGAGAACGTGCTGCGCTCGCTGGTGCGCCTGTTCCGACGCGACGGCTACCGGATCCTTGCGGCGGGCAACGTGCGCGATGCGTTCGACCTGCTGGCGATCAACGATGTGCAGGTGATCCTGTCCGACCAGCGCATGAGCGACATGAGCGGAACCGAGTTCCTGGGCAGGGTGAAGATGCTCTACCCGGACACGATCCGGCTGGTGCTGTCCGGCTATACCGACCTCAACACGGTCACTGATGCGATCAACCGCGGGGCGATCTACCGCTTCCTGACCAAGCCATGGAATGACGACGAGCTGCGCAAGCACATCCACCAGGCGTTCCGCACATACGAAGAGCAGCGGCGCAGCAATGGCGGGTCTGTTGCGGCGGAGCCGGTCGAGTCGTTGGATGATCGCTCGGTGTCGCGCTGAGGGATGGTCGAACGGGTTGGACCCCCTCGCGGGTGGCTGCGTACAGCTGGCTACGTGCCTGGGGCCGGGCGGTGGGGCTGGGCGGGGGACGGCAAAAGCCGCATCCTGCGGGCCTCGTTTCGCGCCATCCATGGCGCTCAACGCCCCCGCCCAGCCCCACCGCCCGGCCTTGC
>NZ_PJAY01000063.1:0-101118 GCF_002836635.1 Stenotrophomonas sp. Bg11-02 | reverse complement strand
ATGTCGGCACCATCGCCGCCGGCAGCCTGCGCGCCTGCCAGTTGCCGACCAGCATCGTCGGCAATCTGGTGATCAAGAAGCTCGACGGCGTTGCCTACGCCATCAACGGCCAGGTCAGCGTGGGCCAGGACACCGGCGGCAATGCAGCGGCCCCGGCCGCTGGCGCACAGACCGGCACGCTCACGGTAGAGCCGGGCACCACCTTCTTCGGCTCGGCTGGCGCTGACTTCATCGTGGTCAACCGCGGTTCGCAGATCTTCGCCGAAGGCACTGCCACCGCCCCGATCGTGTTCACTTCGCGACTGGCGCTGGAGGGCCAGAACAACATCGATTCGATCGGTCAGTGGGGCGGCATCGTCATTCTCGGCCGTGCTGCGATCAGCGCCTGCCCGGGCACCACCGTCTCCGGCACGCCGGAATGCCAAGCACTGATCGAAGGCGTCAACAACGCCTTCTACGGCGGCAACAAGGCCGATGACAACAGCGGACGCCTGCGCTACGTGCGGGTCATGCACTCCGGTTATGCCATCGCGCCGAACAACGAACTGCAGGGCATCACCCTGGGCGGCGTGGGCAGCGGGACCACGCTGGACCACCTGCAGGTCTACAACAGCTCCGATGACGGCATAGAGATCTTCGGCGGCTCTGCCAACCTGCGCCACCTGGTGCTCAACGGCAATGACGATGACGCGCTGGACACTGATACCGGCTGGAACGGCGGTGCGCAGTTCGGCATCGTGATCCAGCGCGCGAACGGCGGCGATCGCATGACCGAGTTCAGCGCCATCCGTCGTACGCCGTATTCCACCCCGAAGATCGCCAACTTCACCTTTGTCGGTCGCGCCGGTGGCACCTCCGCGCTGGAACTCAACCAGGGTACGCAGGCCAGCTTCTATAACAGCGTGGTCACCCGCACCGCCGGCGGCACCGGTGCAGCGGCGCAGTGCCTGAACATCGTCGACGACAACACCACCGGTACGTTCCAGTCGGTCTACTTCTCCTGCCCGACGCCGTTCGTCGCAGGCTCGCGTGCGGAAACCGCTTTCAGCGCAGGCGCCAACAACACCGCCACGGGTACCTCCACCCTGACCGGCACCTTCATCAACGGCGCCAACGAAACCGCGGTCACCCCGTTCGCCAATCTCAGCGGCGTGCACGCATTCTTCCAGAACGTGGACTACATCGGCGCGGTCAAGAACACGACCGATACCTGGTACCAGGGCTGGACCTGCGGCCTGACCGCAGACAAGCCCTGCTGATCTAGCGGCTGGCAGACGCACGGGGGCGCGGCGACCACGAGGCCGCCGCGCCCCCGCGCGCATCCCCTCCTCGCACGCATCCAGCAGCCAAGGTCAATCGTCCATGTCCAAACCAACACATCACCATCCGCTCCGCTCCGGCCTCGGGATCGCGATCGCCCTCGCGCTCGCCCCGGCCGCCTGGGCCGACACGGCCCCTGCCAACGACACGACGGCCAACAACCCGGCCGTCCAGCTCGACTCGGTCAACGTGCGCGGCGCGTTTGTTCCCACGCCCATGGCGCAGACGTCCGAAGTCGCCTCCTTCGTCACCCGTGAAGACCTCGAACGCACCGGCGACAGCGACGCCGCCCAGGCCTTGGGCCGGGTCAGCGGACTGAGCCTGGTCGGCGGAAAATTCGTCTACGTCCGCGGTCTCGGCGAGCGCTATTCCTCGGCCTTGTTCAACGGTTCGCCGGTGCCCAGCCCGGAGCCTTTGCAGCGCGTCATACCGCTGGATCTGTTCCCCAGCGAAGTGCTGGACACCGTCACCGTCCAGAAGACTTACTCAGTGCGTTACCCCGGCGAGTTCGGCGGCGGCGTGATCGACATGCGCAGCATCACCGTGCCGGATGAGGGCTACTTCAAGTTCAGCATCGGCGGGGGTGGCAACAGCGAGACCACCGGTGAGAAAGGCCTTACGTACCACGGCGATGACAACGACTGGTGGGGCTACGATGATGGCGCCCGCAAGATGTCGCCGCAGCTGCGCGATGCCATCGCCACCGGAAACCGCGTCGACCTCGGTGGAACCTTTGATCGCGAAGCGATCCGCACGATCGGGCGCAGCATCAACGACCCGAACATGTACGTGCTGCAGGAGAAGGACAGCATCAATCCCGACTTCGACTTCGGTGCCAGTGCAGGCAACTCGATGGAAGTCCAGGACGGGTTGAAGCTGGGCTTCGTGGCGGTGGCCAAGTTCGAGAATGAGTGGCGCACCCGTACCGGTGTCCAGCAGGACGCCTACTTCACCGATGCCAGCACCGAGTTCAACAGCACCTACGACTTCGCCTCGACCCGCAACAATGCGCGCGTCAATGCGATGTTCGGCGTCGGCCTGAAGTCCGATCGCCATGAAGTGGGCTTCACCACCCTGTACGTGCACGACACGGTCAAGGAAGCGCGCAGCCGCGCCGGCGTGGACAACCTGGCCGGCTTCGGCGTTCGTGATGATTACACAGAGTGGTTCGAACGCGAGCTGGTCAGCAACCAGCTCACCGGCAAGCACCTGTTCGGCGAGTTCAACGACCTCAGCATCGAATGGCGCGCCGCCAGCTCCAAGGCGACCCGTGACGCGCCCTACGAGACCCTGATCAGCTACGAGAACGTGGACGGCTATTGGGCGCACGATGCCTCACGCGTGCAGAACTACATCCGCTTCGGCGAGGTGGAAGACACCGTGGACAGCGCTGGCGTGGATCTCGCATGGCGTTTGCCGACCGAGCGCGAAATGATCCTCAGCAGCGGCGTGTCCTGGCTGGACAACGATCGCAGCGCCTGGCAGCGCGAGTTCCGTTTCCTTGCCCTGGATGGCTCGATTCCGTTCTACAACCGCTACCAGCGCGCCGACTATCTGTTCTCGGACTACAACCTGAGCCAGGATACGCTGCGCCTGCGTGAGACCACCGGCAACACCGGCGCCTCCGCCTACGACGCGAACCTGGAGGTGCGCGCGGTCTACCTGCAGCTGGAAGGCGAGATCGTCCCCAGCGTGCGCGGCAGCCTGGGCGTGCGGTACGAAGATGCCGAGCAGTCGGTCGACCCGTACGACCTGTTCACCGGCCTGGCCGTCGATGCGCCTGCGCCGCTGGAAAACGACTACCTCCTGCCGGCGCTGACCATCACCTGGAACTTCGCCGACAACCAGCAGATCCGTTTCGGCGCCTCCGAGACGATCGCCCGTCCGCAGTTCCGTGAGATGGCGCCCCAGCAGTACACCGATCCAGACAACGATCGCCTTTATTACGGCAATCCGTTCCTGGTGGACAGCAAGCTGCGCAACTTCGATGTGCGTTACGAGTGGTTCTATGGCGCCGGTGAGTATTTGTCGGCCGGCGTGTTCTACAAGGACATCGACCGTCCGATCGAGTCCAACGTGAACGAGTCCGGCGGCACCGTCTTCCAGAGCTTCGTCAATGCGCCCTCCGCGACCGTCTACGGCGTGGAACTGGACGCCAAGAAGTACCTGGATCTGCCGATCCGGGCCCAATGGTGGGGCGACAACCGCCTGTACCTGGCCGGCAACTACACCTGGTCTGATTCCGAAGTGCAGGCCAGCTCAGGCGACACCGTGCAGCCGTTCGGCTACGCCACCCCCATTCCGGCCAGCCTGTTCGTGCGTGATGGCAGCCAGCTGCAGGGGCAGTCCGAGCACATCGCCAATGTCCAGGTCGGCGTGGAAAGCGGTGACGAGTCGCTGCAGGCGACGCTGATTGCAAACTACGTCAGCGAGCGCATCATGGCCCGCGGTCGTCCCGGCCAGCCGGACTACATGGAAAAGCCGGGCGTCAGCCTGGATCTGGTGATGCGCAAGAGCTTCGACCTGTGGGACTACCGCACAACGCTGGCGTTCGCTGCCCGCAACCTGCTCGATACCGACCATCAGGAATACCAGGAAGGCAACGGCCGCAAGGTCGACGTCTATGCGTATGAGCGGGGCGTCAGTTATGACGCCAGTGTGACCATCGCATTCTGAGCCCAGCTGCGCTGAGCAACATTGAAGCCCGGCCTCGTGCCGGGCTTTTTTTTCATCTTTTGCTCACCAATGTGACCGAAGCAATGTGGCTGTCATGTTGCCGACTCATCCTGTCTCGACTCGACGTCACCTCAAGCCTGCGGCTACGCCCTCCCTCCGATGACGCTCACGAATTCCTTTCGCCATCCCCGCCTGCTGCTCACCGTTGAAATCGTGCTGTGGCTGGCACTGCTCACGCAGCTTGCCTGGGTAGCGCTGCCGGTGCTGGGCCTGGCACGGGGCACGCCGCAGGAAGCTGCCGTTGTGCTGGCAGACGCAGCCCCGCTTGCAGGGCACGATCCCTTCGCCAGCTCGGACACCGCGCCGGCCACGGCCGATGTCGTGGGCCTGAAACTGTTCGGCATCCGCCTGTCATCGCTGGGTAATGCAGCCATCCTGGGTGCGGGCAGCGGGACCCAGCGCGCCCACCGCGTAGGCGATGAGATCGCGGCGGGCGTCACACTGGAGTCGGTCGCCAGCGACCACGTCATGCTCCGCCAGGGCGGACAACCGCGGCGCTTGGACCTGCCATCCAGCCTTCCACCGGGCCCGACGGCAACGCCGGCACCTGCAGCGACGGCCGCTCCCGCCGTGGCCGCGACGCCGGCCGCCGCAGCACCGCCCGCCGAGTCCCGTGTCGAGGTGGACCCCGGCCGCTTGATCGCCGAAGCCGGCCTGCGCATGGTGACCGATGCCGGGCGCGGTGCGGGTTACACCCTTTTGCCGCGTGGCAACGATGCAATGATGCGCGCCGCAGGCCTGCAGCCCGGCGACGTACTGGTCAGCGTCAACGGCCAAGCGCTGGATGCAGAGCGCCTTGCCGAACTCGCCATTCAACTGAAAACCAACCCGCGTGCCGAAATCGCCTACCGGCGCGATGGACAGCTGCGCACGGTCATCCTTGGAAGCGGTAAACCATGACCCACCGATATGCCCCCCTGATGCTGCTCGCTGCCAGCCTGTCTGCACTGCCGGTGCAGGCCTTGCATGCCCAGCCCCAGGCGGCCCCACCGGCCGCACCGGCGATGCAGATGCAGGGAGTGGAGCTGCCGGCCTTCATCCAGGACGTCGCGCGCGCCACCGGCACCACCTTCATCGTCGACCCCAAGGTACAGGGTACGGTCAACGTCAGCCGCACCGAAAGCATGAGCAACCAGGACCTGATGGGGGTCCTTCTTGCAGTCCTGCGTGCCAATGGGTTGATCGCGGTGCCAGCCGGCCCATCGACCTACAGGGTGGTTTCCGATGACGGTGCTGCACAGCAGCCCGGCTCGCCGCTCGGCTTTGCCACGCGCGTGTTCCCGCTGCAGCGGATCGACGCGCGCGCGGCAGCGGAAACGCTCAAGCCGCTGATCGGCCGCGGCGGCGTGGTGGTGGCGCTGCCGCAGGGGAACCAGCTGCTGGTCGCCGACTACAGCGACAACCTCAAGCGCATCTTCGAGCTGGTCGAACGGATCGACCGCGACAGTGCGGGCATCGATACGGTGGCCCTGCGCAACACATCGGCACGTGAATTGGCCACCACCCTGGTGGAGCTGTTCGGCACCGGCGCGGACAAGGCATCGGCACCGCTGTCGGTACTTCCGGTGGACAGCAGCAACTCGCTGCTGCTGCGCGGCAACCCGGCGCTGGTCCAGCGTGCGGCAAAGCTGGCGCTGGAACTGGACGCGCGGGCGCAACGCAACGGGGATGTCGCCGTGGTCAAGCTGCAGCATGCCAGCGCCGAACAACTGCTGCCGGTGCTGCAGCAGTTGATCGGACAGACGCCCGACACGCTTGCAGGCGGAGTGAGCGCCAGCGGCGGCACCACGGCCATGCCTACCGCGCCGTTGCCCGTCAGTGCAACCGGCGCGACCAACGACCCCACCAACACCCAGATCATCGCCCCGGCCACCGGCAAGCGTCCGGTTATCGTGCGTTACCCCGGCTCCAATTCGTTGATCCTGCATGCCGATCCAGATACGCAGCGGGTCCTTCTCGATGTCGTGCGCCAGCTCGACGTACCGCGCGAACAGGTCCTGGTTGAGGCCATCGTGGTCGAGATCTCCGACCAGGCCGCGCGCAAGCTCGGCACCCAGTTGCTGCTGGCGGGCAAGGATGGCACCGTGCCGATCGGCCTTACCCAGTTTTCGAATGGCGGGCCGGGCATTGCCTCGCTGGCTGGGGCCGCACTGGCTGGCAACGAGAGCGGCGATGAAGGCAGCGCGATCGGCGACGCGGCTCGCCAGGCGGCCGCGCAGGCCCTGCTGGGATTGAGCGGCGGCCTGATCGGCCTTGCACACCAGCGCGACGACCGGTTGTTCGGCGTCATCATCAACGCGGTGAAGAACGATACCGGCTCCAGCCTGCTGTCCACGCCCTCGGTACTGACCCTGGACAACGAGGAAGCGCGCATCCTGGTCGGCCAGGAAGTGCCGGTGACCACCGGTGAAGCCCTCGGATCCAACAACGAGAATCCGTTCCGCACCATCGATCGCGAAGACGTAGGCATCCAGTTGACCGTCCGGCCGCAGATCAACAGCGGGGGCGGCATCACCCTTGCCATCAAGCAGGAAGTGTCGTCGGTCAACGGAACGGTGAGCAACAGCAGTGACGAGCTTGTGCTCAACAAGCGCGAAATACAAACCAACGTGGTGGTCGATGATGGCTCGATCGTCGCCCTGGGCGGCCTGCTCGACCACAGTGACGAGAGCCGGTCGGAGAAGATCCCGTTGCTGGGTGACATCCCGGTGCTCGGCGCCCTGTTCCGCAGCAACTCCCGCAGCCGCAGCAAGACCAACCTGATGGTGTTCCTGCGCCCGAGCATCATCCGTGATGGGGCTGCCGCTCAGCGGATGACCGGCCAGCGCTACGGCTACCTGCGCAACAGCCAGTTGCATGGCGATCAGTCCGGGCTGGCCGAACTGGACGCGGTGGTGCGGGACTACCTGCACGCCACGCCGCCGACAGCACCTTCGTCGGTGAGCCCGCCGGGGGCGCGCCTACCGGCGGCCACCGTTCCCGCCCCGCGCCAGCCATGAGTGTCATGCCACCCGCCCTGTCCTACGCCTTTGCCAAGCGGCATGGCGTACTGTTGCTGGATGAAGCAACGCCCGGCGCCACCGCGCAGGTGTTGATGCGCGAAGGCGCGCAGGGCAGCGCACTGCTGGAAGCGCAGCGCGTGCTGATGCGCCCGTTCCAGGTGCAGAGAGTGGACGCCGCCAGCTTCGACCGCCGTTTGTCGGAAGTCTATGCTGATGCCGCGATGGGCAACGCCGCCAATGTCGGCAACCTCGACCTGCATGTCGGCCTGGATGCCCTGCTCGGCGATCTGCCCAGCACCGCCGATCTGCTGGAGAGCCAGGGTGATGCCCCCATCATCCGCATCATCAACGGGGTCATCGCCGAGGCGGCGCGACTGGGCGCGTCCGACGTGCACATTGAATCCTTCGAATCCGCGCTGCGCATACGCTTCCGGATCGATGGCGTGATGCGCGAAGCGGCCCAGCTTCCCGCGCGCATCGCGCCGCTGCTGGTGTCGCGGGTGAAAGTCATGGCGCGGCTGGACATCGCCGAACGGCGCATACCGCAGGATGGCCGGGTATCGCTGTCGATGGGCGCCAGGCATCTGGACGTCCGCGTTTCAACCCTGCCCACGCGCGGCGGTGAGCGGGTGGTGCTGCGCATCCTGCACAAGGACCAGGAAGCCCTGTCGTTGGAGCGGCTGGGGTTGGGAGCACCAGCGCTGGCCGCGCTGCGGCGGGCGCTGCAGACACCGAACGGCATCGTCATGGTCACCGGCCCGACGGGCTCGGGCAAGACCACCACCCTGTACGCAGCGCTGGGTTCGCTCAATGACGGCGAGCGCAACATCCTGACCGTGGAAGATCCGGTGGAGTACTCCATCGAAGGGATCGGCCAGACCCAGGTCAACGCGCGCGTCGGGATGAGTTTTGCCATGGGCCTGCGTGCGATCCTGCGCCAGGACCCGGACGTGCTGATGGTCGGCGAGATCCGCGACGGCGAGACCGCCGAGGTGGCGGTCCAGGCCAGCCTGACAGGCCACCTGGTGCTGTCGACCGTGCACACCAATGACGCCGCCGGTGCGATCACCCGCCTGCGCGACATCGGTATCGAACCGTTCCTCCTGGCGTCCTGCCTGCGCATGGTGATGGCCCAGCGCCTGCTGCGCCGGCTTTGCACGCACTGCAGGCAGCCGCGCAGACGCGACAAACAAGAGCTGGATGCAGCCGGCACCTACTTCAGCGCCGTCGGCTGCACGCACTGCGGACACACCGGTTACAGCGGCCGCATCGGCATCCATGAGTACATCGAGGTCGACGAGCGCATGCGCCGGCTGATCGCCGCTGATGCCGGTGAAGATGCGATCGCCACGCTTGCCTTCAGCAATGGCGGGCGGCTGGCCGATGCCGCCCAGCGCTGCGTGGCCGCTGGGCTGACCACCCAGGAAGAAGCCCTGCGCGTGACTCGACAGGAGGCCGTGGCGCATGCCGACGTTTGACTACACGGCCCTGGACGGCGAAGGCCGTATCCGAACCGGGACAGCCGCCGCCAGCAGCGTGCGCGAAGCGCGCGAGCAGCTGGAGCGGCAACACCTGGTGCCGGTGCGGCTGGAGCCGGCCACACAGCCTACGCAATCACTACGGCAGGGGCGTTTTGGCACGCGCGAACTGGCCATGTTCACCCGCCAGCTTTCAACGCTGGCCGCAGGCGTGCCGCTGGAGGAAGCCCTGCGGACCATCGGCGCACAGAGCGAACGTCGCGGGGTCAGGCGCGTGGTGCTGGCCACGCATGCACAGGTCGTGGAGGGCTTGCGCCTGGCCGATGCGATGGCTTTGCAGGGCAAGGCATTCCCACCGCTCTACTGCGCCATGGTGGCTGCCGGCGAACGCTCGGGCTCGCTGCCCGATATCCTGGAAAGCCTGGCCGAGCTGCTTGAGCGCCAGCAGCAGCTGCGTGCCAGGTTGATCGGCGCGCTGGTCTACCCCATCACCCTGGCCGCCACTGCGGTGGTGGTGGTCATCGCCCTGATGGCCTTCGTGGTACCCAAGGTCGTGGAGCAGTTCGATTCGATGGGCCGGGAACTGCCACTGCTGACCCGCGCGATGATCGCAGTCTCCGATGCGATGACCCAATGGGGATGGCTGGCACTGCTGCTGCTCGCCGTCGCAGCGATCGTTTCCGCCCGCCTGTTGCGTCAGGAAGCCTACCGCCTGCGCGCCGACACCGTGCTGCTCCGCCTGCCGGTGATTGGACGGGTGATCCGTGACATGCATGCCGCGCGCATGGCGCGCACCCTTGCCGTCATGCTGGCCAGTGGCCTGCCGCTGCTGGAAGGTCTTTCGGTCACCGCGCGCACCATCGGCAACCTGGCGCTGCGTTCGGCAACGCGCAGCATGGTGGCCGCTCTGGATGGCGGCGGCAGCCTGTCGGCAGCCATGAAACAGGCCAATGTCTTCCCTCCCACCTTGCTCTACATGGCCGGCAGCGGCGAAAGCAGCGGCCGGCTCGGGCCGATGCTCGAACGCGGCGCCGACTATCTGGAACGCGAACTGGACACTTTCTCCAGCGCAACGCTGAGTCTGCTGGAGCCGGCGATCATCGTCACCCTGGGCGGCGTGGTCGCCATGGTGGTGCTGTCGATCCTGCTGCCCATCCTGCAATTCAACTCCCTCGCACTGGGCTGACTGGCGCCGTGCTTCTCCTCATTCTTCCCTGGTGATACCCATGACCAAGCGATCGCCCTCCTTCAATCGCCACCGCGAAGCAGGTTTCAGCCTCATCGAACTGATGGTGGTCATCGTGATCATCGGCCTGCTGGCCACCGTGGTGATGATCAATGTGCTGCCAAGCCAGGACCGTGCGATGGCCGAGAAGGCCCGTGCTGACGTGTCCCTGCTGGAACAGGCGCTGGAAGCCTACCGGCTCGACAACCTGGCCTATCCGCGCACCGAGCAGGGTCTGCAGGCACTGCTGCAGCCGCCGGCCGGACTGACCCGTCCGGAACGCTACCGCAAGGGCGGCTACATCCGTCGCCTGCCGGCAGATCCGTGGGGCAACCCGTACCAGTACCGCACGCCCGGTCGCCGCAGCGCGGTGGACGTGTATTCCTTCGCAGCAGACGGCGTGGAAGGCGGCGAAGGCGAGAATTCGGACATCGGCAACTGGCAATGAGCGAAGGCACGGCCATGCTCGCGGCATCGCCTGGGCTTCGCCGCTGCAGACGCTGTGTACGCGGCTTTTCGCTGCTCGAGCTGATGCTGGTGATCGCAATTGCCGGCATGGGTACCACCGCTGTGCTGTTGACCCTGCCCGACGGCGACGCCGCCCTGCACCGGCAGGCCGACACCTTTGCCGCGCACCTCAAGCGCGCGCGCGAACAGGCCATCCTGGGCGGGCGTTCGGTGCGGGTGGCAGCCGAGCCTGCGGGTTATCATTTCGCCCGCCTCGAGCATGGTCGGTGGTCACCGTTGCAGGAAGGCCCCTTCGGCGCCCGCAACTGGACCGATGGCGTGACCCCCCTGGTAGAGCGTGGAAACCTGCAGGTAGGCTTCAGTTTCGATCCGACCGGGATGGCCGAGCCACAATCGCTGAGCCTGGACAACGGGCGCCAGCGCGTCGACATACGCGTAGCTCGGTCGGGCCAGGTTGCTGTCGATGCCGGAAGGCGCTGAGTTCATGCAGACGCACTGCAAGGGGTTCTCGCTACTGGAAATGCTGGTCGCGCTCGCGATCCTGGCGTTGGTGGTGGCCGGCCTGCTGAACCTGGCAGGGGAAAGCATGCGCACCGCCGTGCGCATGGAAGATCGCGTGTTCGCCGGGATCGTGGCCGACAACCTGGCGGCCGAAGCGTTGGTCGTGCAACGCGACACGCTGGCACGCACCGCGCAGGGCACCGAGTCCCTGGCAGACCGCCGGTGGTCCTGGCAGCGCACGGTGATCGGCGGGGGTGAAGGGCAGGAGTCCCTGATGCGCGTGGAGATACGCGTCAGTACACCTGATGGCGGCGAGGCGGCCAGCGCCACGGTGTTTCGATGAAACGATCCCACCAGCGGCCCGGCGGTTTCACCTTGATCGAGGTACTGGTCGCGCTGGCGCTGTTTGCACTGATCGCTGCGACCGCCGTCGGCCTGCTGGCATGGACGGCCGATCAACGAACCGCCGTGCGCGCCCGCATGGATCGCCTGGCGCAGGTGCAGCTGACGCATGCCCTGCTCAAGGCGGACCTGGGCCAGGCGGCGGTGCGTGCAACGCGGCGCAGCGATGGTGCCAGCGAGCGCAATGCATTCAGCGCTGCAGCTCCGGACGACCGCGTGCGCCCGCTGTTGGCGTTCACGCGGCGTGGCTGGGAGAATCCCGCAGAAGACGCGCGTGCTTCGCTGCAGTTCGTCGAGTACAGACTGGTGGATGGGCGCTTGGAGCGCAGTACGCGTCCCGCATTGGATGGCACCGTGGCTGGCGATCCGCAGGTCCTGCTGGAACGCGTGCAGTCGGTCCGCGCCTGGTTCTATTCCTACGGTGCGTGGAGTGATGGTTGGATCGGCGGCGTCGGCGCGATGCCCAGTGCGGTACGGATCGAGGTACAGCTGCGCGACTACGGTCGCATCACCCAGATCTTCGTGTTGCCGGAGGCCCCATGAGCAGGCGCTCCAACCTCTCGCGCAGCAACCGCGCGATGCCCTCCCGTCGGGCCACGCAGTCCGGCATGGCGCTGCTGGCCATCCTGCTGCTGAGTGTCGTCATGGGGGTACTTGTGGTCGCCCTGCTCGACGACATCCGCTTCGGCGTGCAGCGCACCGCCAACGCCCAGGCCATGGCGCAATCGCAGCGCTTCGCGCTCGGCGCTGAAACCATGGCACGCAAGCGGGTCGGACAACTGGCCCGGCCCGGCGTGCGTGTTGATTCGTGGAGCGGAAAGCCGCTGGTCTTTCCCATCGAGAACGGCCTGATCCAGGCGCGCCTGCGTGACGGCAGCACCTGTTTCAACCTCAACAGCGTCGTGCAGGGTCCGCTGGGCCAGGGCCAGCGACGTGAGCTCGGCGTACGCCAGTACGTAGCCTTGCTCGATGCGCTGGAGTTTCCCGCGGCTCAGGCCCAGGCGCTGGCTGACGCACTGGCCGACTGGGTCGACGTTGACGGCGTCCGTGCTCCGCTCGGCGCCGAGGACGCAAGCTATGCCGCACGACGCGGGGCCTACCGCACGGCCGGCACGTTGCTGGCCGAGGTGAGCGAACTGCGCGCGGTGCACGGCTATACCGCGCAGGTCTACCGGCGCGTGCGCCCCTACGTGTGCGCGCTGCCCGAACCTGCGCTCTCGCCGGTCAACGTCAACGCGCTGCAGGTGGGCGATGCACCCGTGCTGGTGATGCTCACCGCTGGCGCGCTGACCGTTGAACGTGCCCGGCAAGTGATCGCTACGCGACCGGCGGCCGGATGGGATTCCACCTCCTTCTTTGCCTCCTTTCCGGAGGTATCCCTGGATACCCAGGTCTACGAGCAGATCACCCTTCAGCCACGCTGGTTCGCGTTGGACGTGGATGTCGACCACGCGGGAACGCAGGCCACGTTGACCGCACTCCTTGAATCCCGTGGCACAGGTGATGCACGCCTGGCCGCACGACGCTGGACACGAGACGAATGAAGACCCTTTCCATGGCTACGCGGCTGATCCTGCTGCCGCCACGCGCCGACCAATCCGTGACATGGTTGCAGATCGGGCCGGACGGCAGCACAACGCACAGCAAGTCCCTGGCCCCCGGTCAGCCCATGCCGCAGCAGGGCATGGTCCGCGATGTGGTGGCACTTCCCGCCGAAGGCGTTTCCCTGCTCTGGCTCGACCTGCCCACGCGCCATCCCCTTCAGGCGCGGGCGGCGGCGCGCCTTCGACTGGAGGACCACGTGGCGGTCCCGGTGGAGCTGCTGCATATCGCGCTGGCTGCAGCGCCCGAGCCGGGCATGCCGACCCTGGTGGCCGCGGTGGACAACGCAACGATGACGGAGTGGAAGCAGCGTTGTGCCGCACTGGGCGTGGCCGATGCCATCTGGGTGCCGGACTGCCTGCTCGTGACAGCGCCGGAAGCACCGATGCTGCGGGCCGCAGCGCTGGGCGTGCGCCTGTTGGTGCGTGGAGCGCGCACGGCGTTTACCGCCGATACCGAACTCGCCCTGTCCATCGCCGGGGACCTGCAGGTGGAGGTGTTGCCCGAAGCGGAAAGCCTTCAACACCTGGCTCACGCCGCTACGCAGGCGCCCGCGCTCGACCTGCTTCAGTTCGACCACCAGCGACCAGATACCCGCGCAGTCAAACGGCGCCGCCGGCGCCTGCTGCTGTTCGCGGCCGTCGCGCTGTCGCCCCTGCTGGTGGTGGCCGCACAGACTCTACGGGACGTGGCATGGGCCGCATGGCGGGATCATCATGCCGATACCTTGGCAGGTCACGTACTGCCCGCGAACGCGCGAGGAAGCGATCCTTCCCAGGCCCTACGCGTGTTTGCCCAGCAACGGCGCGCACCGCAGCGGCTCGCGACGGAGTCCACTGCCTTGTTCAACGCCTTGAAGCAGCACCCCGGCAGTCAGCTGGACAGCTATGAATTCGATGTTGAAAGCGGGCTGCGGGTCGGCCTGGTGCATCGCGATGAGCAGCAACTGGAGGCGATCCGCGCGTCACTGGAACAGCAGCAGCTTTCCTTGGTTCCGCTGGAAAGCGGGCCTGTCGAAGGTGCCACGCGCAGCCTGGTCGCGATCGGGGGCACGCCATGAACACCACTTCATTGCAGCGCGTGCGCGAAGCCTGGCAGCAGCGTGCGCCACGCGAAAGGATGATGGTTTCGGTGATGCTGGCGATGGTGGCAGCTTTCGTGCTCTGGTACGCCGTGTACGTGCCCCTGCGTACGCTGCGTGATACCGTGCATGCCCAGCGCGTGATGTCCGATGCGCAATGGCACGCGGCACGGGCCGACGCGGCAACGTTGCGGGTGATGCAGGGCACGGGATCAACGGCGTCCCGCCCGGCCAACGCACAAGCTCTGCGCATTGCAGTTGCAGCGGCCGCGGAAACTGCCGGGCTTGGCATCAGCCGGCAACGCGAAGACGATCAGGGCGGCTGGGAAATAGAAGCCGACGAGGTGAGTTCCACGCAGCTGTTCACTTGGCTGGACCTGCTACGCACCCGCCATGCAATGGCGCCGGATTCCCTCAGCGCCGTGCGCAGTGGCCGCCAACTGCGGGTGCAGGCCAGCTTCCGGGCGCCTGTCGGCGAGGTATCGCCGTAGTCCTGCGACCAGACCATGGGGGTCGGCCCGCGAGCCAGCTGCATCTTCCCAGAACAGCCAGCCCGCAGGCCGATTGAAGCTCGCAACGCGCGTGGTCGACGTGCGGTGACGTCCCGCCATCAACGCGCGTTGGCAATCGCCAACCGGATGGTACGCCGCCCTTCATCGGCAAGACTGAGATCCGCCTGCGCACGTCTGACCGCGTTGCTGGCCTCGCTGCGGCGGGTCTCCAGCAATAGTCCCAGCCGCGCCAACGCCCTTCTAAAGCGTTCCATCCAGACCCGGCGGAGGCCTTCGTCGGCCCAAGGGCGTCCCAGCGCATCGGGCAGCGCCACTTCGTGCACCTCCGTGTCGTACGCACCATGGGCTGAACGTTCGTCCTCGTCCTGCCATCTGAAAATGTCCTGCACGTCGATCGGAAACGAAACAGGATCGGGCCTCAGCGACAGCACCTTCGGCACTTCGCCGCGACGGCGCCCCATGAGCATCGCTGCGGGTGCGGCCTGCAGGATCTCCAGTTGATCGAGGATGTCCTGTGGCTTTGCCGTGGCGCCCAGGCTGGCCTCCTCGGCGCGCGCGGTGCGCCAACTGCACACCTCCGGCACCGTTGCGGCCCATTCCAGCAACCGCGCGGGTGACACGAGCGCTTTACGCACGCCGCCGGTGAAGCCTGCGGCCAGCGGGAACAGCCGATCGGAACCCGGGTACGCTTTTTCCAATATCAGCAACTGCCTGGGCGGGACATTGAGCACCGCGGCGGCCTGTGCCAACGTAAACGGCGGTATACCACTGCCCACCGACTGGCAGCGGATCGCTTCTTCCAGAATGGACCGGCGAAGTGATGGCCACGTCACCCCAAGACCACACCTGAAATCAGGCTGATGCAGGTATTCCTTCCGGTAGCGCTCAAGCAGCAGCGAATCTGCCTTCCTGTTCTGCGCGGCGTCTTTC
Organism: Stenotrophomonas sp. Bg11-02; assembly: GCF_002836635.1. Lineage (NCBI taxonomy): Bacteria > Pseudomonadati > Pseudomonadota > Gammaproteobacteria > Lysobacterales > Lysobacteraceae > Stenotrophomonas > Stenotrophomonas sp. Bg11-02. The sequence goes on along the minus strand of NZ_PJAY01000063.1, from coordinate 85,861 downwards.
CTGGTCATTGTTCTCCTTGGCCCCCCCTTATCCCCAGCCTGCGAACCTGACGAGACGGGATTGGAATCCACGCGGCTCGTGCATGGCGGACGTCGGTTTTACCAAGGTTTGATGACATCCGTGTGGAGCCCGCTCAATCAGCCGCGTAGGCCACCCAGCCCCTGAAACTGAAAGCGGCGTAGAACAGTTCCACCGTGCCGAAGCCAGCCTCGTGCAGCAGCGCCACGTCCTGCTCCGGTGACAGCGCGGGCAGCAGTCGGGCCATGCTGTCCACGGTGTGCGCCACGTCCAGCGTGATCCCCGATGAGGCCGAGAATGCGGCAAAGCGCTGCAGCCAGCGGCCCTTCTGCGCGTCATCCTGCGGATAGCTGTGATGTGCCACCACCAGCGGCGCGCCTGGTTTCAGCCGGCGCCGCATTGCTTTCAGCGTGTGCAGTCGCTGCCCGGCCGGCAGGAAATGCAGGGTCAGCAGGCAGACCGCGCCGTCGCATACTTCTTCGGGCGCGTCGTCGATGTAGCCCTCGGTGAACGCCACGCGCGATGCCAACACCCCCAGCCGCTGGCGCGCCATGTCCAGCATCGGTGCAGACGGATCGACAGCGCGGAAATGCCACCCGGGCTGTGCCTCGGCGAAGGCGCGTAGCTCCATCCCACCGCCCGCGCCGAGCACCAGCACCGTGCCGTCTGCCGGCACGCGTTCTGCCAGCAACAGGCGCGCCATGCGCTGCATGTCCAGCAGGCCCGGTACCTTCTGCATCGCACCTTCTGCATAGCCTGCAATGGCGTGGGGATCGGAAAACATGGGCGCCTGCCTCGTTGATTTGACCTGTGGCGCTAAAGGTAACATCATTAGTTACATGAAACGCGACAGCCGACTTTCCGCCGTCCTGCATGCCCTGCTGCACATGGCCGAGCAACCCGGACCGATGACCTCCGACGCGCTGGCGACCTGCCTGGGCACCCATCCGGTGGTGGTCCGCCGCACCATGGGCCTGCTGCGCGAAGCCGGGCTGGTCGCCGCCGTGCGCGGCCACGCCGGCGGCTGGCGCATCAAGGCGGACCTGAGCAAGGTGAGCCTGCGCCAACTGCACGAGGCACTGGGCGAGCCGGCCTTGTTCGCCATCGGCAACCGCCACGAAAACCCCGAGTGCCTGGTCGAACAGGCCGTCAACGCCGCCTTGGACGATGCCTTCGTCCGGGCAGAAGCGCTGCTGCTGGAGCGGTTTGCCGCGGTGTCACTGGCCGATCTCGCCGCCGACTTCAAACGCCGTCACGCCCACCATCTGCGGAGCAAGCATCCATGAACACCCATGACGTCATCATCATCGGCGGCAGCTACGCCGGCATGGCTGCGGCCCTGCAGCTGGTACGTGCCAGGCGGCGCGTGCTGATCATCGACGCGGGCAAGCGACGCAACCACGCGGCCGCCGATTCGCACGGCTTTCTCAGCCAGGATGGCGCCGACCCGGCCGAGATCGCACGCACCGCACGCCAGCAACTGCAGGCCTACCCCACCCTCACCTGGGTGGAAGACGTCGCTTTGGATGCATCGGGAACACGCGATGCCTTCAGCGTGGCCACCGCAGCATCCGGCACCTTCAGCGCCCGTCGCCTGCTGCTGGCCACCGGCGTGTCGGACGAACTGCCCTCCATCGACGGCATCGGCGAGCGCTGGGGAAAGAGCGTATTCCACTGTCCCTACTGCCATGGTTATGAGCTGGACCAGGGCGAGATCGGGGTGATTGCCGTGGTGCCGATGTCGATCCACCAGGCGCAGCTTCTGCCCGAATGGGGCAACGTTACATTCCTGCTCAACGAGGCCATCGCACTGGATGCGGCGGCGCGCGAGGAACTTGTTGCGCGTGGGGTACGCATCGAAGAAACGCCCATCGCACGTATCGAAGAACATGCCGACGTGGTGCTGGCGGACGGGCGGCGGCTGTCGTTTGCCGGGCTGTTCACCGCCTCGCTCAATGCGCCTTCCACGCCGATCTCGCAGACGCTGGGCTGTGCGCTGATGGAAACCCCGATGGGTACCCAGCTGCAGACCAGCGAGGCCAAGGAGACCAGTGTTGAAGGTGTGTTCGCCTGCGGCGACGTTGCGCGCATGCCGCACTCGGTTTCACTGGCCGTGGCGGATGGCGCGTGGGCGGGGGCGCAGATCCATCGGACGCTGGTGTGGCCTACGGCGGGGTGAGGTTTGGAGTCCTTCGAGGACCTGCTTTAAAAAACCATCATTCGTTGCGGCTCGTCCACTGCCGAATTAGATCCTCGACATGCTCAATCTGCGCCTTCGCGTAATCCCTGTCCTTCACCCTGATATCCACATCGTCGAGGTAATGCCACAGTTCATGCGGAACACCCACGGCGCCCCTATCCAGCATCATGAGCCGCTTGATGGTCGCTGCATCACTGTTCCACTGCGCCATGCCCTCCCTGCACTCCGGCTCGGATAGAAGAAGGGTCCGGATACCATTGATGATGGCATCCCTGAGTTCATCATCAGTCATAAAAACTACTCCTTGGCTCCGAATCGACCAGAAATCTGACACCGGAGTCATCTGGTACGCACGCTATGGCCTGCGGCACAGGAAGATGCCCAGCATCCGCCCTTTGCACGTAAACGTCCCACACCGAATCATCCTGCCCGTCGTCTTCCACGGACACACACAACTCGATCACAACGGCATCAATGAGTAGGGCCTGGCTCGTCGTCGGTAACAGCAATAAATACCCGCCGCTTGAGATCGGCTAAAAACGCCGACAATCAGCTTGCCAAAAATTCGAAAAAGGCGCCTCAGGCGCGTGCCTGATATGGAGTCAGACGGACTGACCGATAACCGTACGCCAGCTCAAACGGTCAATCGTCTATACGCCTATTTCCGGGCACCGCTCCCCGGCGAGGCCGCTGGAGCAGCGGAAGAAAGATCCTTGACGTCGATTCTAACATCACCCCAATCTTCCCTTTCAGAACCCCCTGTCCGATCAGGCAAGGGCCACACCTTAATATCACCGCCAATACTTCCCAACTCATATCTAACCACATCACCAGGCACCTTACTTGCCCGGAAAACGCCCGAGATACGAGCATACTTGTATCCGTACCTATCAAAAATGGATTTTTGCAAATCCAGGGGACCCCGCACAATAATCAAACCGTTCTCAATAATGCGATGAGCGTAGGAAGTTTCATCGGCATATACGGACAGCGCGCCATTATCGATAACGACATATCCACTAATCGTCAAATCAAGACCATCATACGACTCGGGGGCATTAGAAATAGCGCCAAATGACGCATAACAAGCAAGGACGCCTTTCGCACTCTGGGAGCAACCATTAGGAGTTGCCCGTGTCGACTGCGCCGCAGAACAGGACGATATCGAAAAAACAACAGAAAGACCCAGCAACGCTCTAACAAAAGAAATACTAAACCTGTTCACTTGACCTCCTCAACAGCTCCGCCCGCCTTGGTTTTATATACCTTCATAGACGGCGTAGAAACATAGCCAGTAGATTGAGTGCTCCTCATAAACATAATGTCATCTCCAGAGAACGGCTCATTCCAATGCCCGGTCGGATCTTCGAGCGGATGGGTGTGTATGTTATAGCCTCCCGAGACAACACCACCAGGAGCCATAAATCCGATTCCGTCCTGCGACCTAAATTTACTGCCGACCTTAAGGTCCCGCAAGTACCACCCCGCCACATCACCTCCTTTAATATTTGCCGATATCTCCACGCCATAATCGTTAGATACAGGCTGAAATACCTTTGAGAAATATTTGGAAGCAACATCAGGCGATTCGTTCTTGCGAGACTCTACGACAGCGCTCACCTTATCCACTATCGCGGATGCAGAGTCATATCTCCTTTGCTCCGTTCCAGACGGGAATTTCCTATTGCCATCGTTGATGTAAGAGGTACTACCTGCCGCACCACTCTTCAGTGCACACGTTGTGTTCTGCCCACAGGCTCTTCTGCCATCAGGATCGATGAACTTGTATGGACTACTATTTGCGTACCGGTATCTATTGAAAGCGGCAACTGGATCGCTATATGCCGTGACCGGATCTGCCGACAAGAGTAAACCTATCTGAGGATCATAGTACCGTTGCTGCATGTAAGTTAGCCCCGTCCCAGAGTCTGCCACATGGCCCGTAAAACGAGGCACATCGGCCTGCTGTAGTCCAACCAGCGCACCATACGGCTCATACGCGGTGCGCTCGGTCACGTTCCCCGCGGCATCGGACACCGCAACCGGCGAGCCCAGCGCGTCGGTGTGGACGTACTCGATGATCTCCTGGCCAGCGGCACTCCACGTGCCTGCCAGCATCACCACGCCCGTGGCCAGTCTCTTGATGATATTCATGGTTCGCATCTGTTCGTCACCACGGGTTAGTGAGGTCGCCCAGGTCAACCAACGACTGGTTGACCGGCGGACTGGACCATGCAGAGCAACCACTGGCATTGCAGGCACGGATGATGTGGCTGGACGCACAATATCCGGCGCCCTCAGACTTGATGGAAGTCAGCGGCCCGGTGTACTGCGTTCGGCCACCATAAGCTTGGAACTCATACGTTGCAGCCCCTGTCACAGCAGTCCATTGCGCCTCACAGCGGTTCTTGGTGGCACGGTTGACGATCCACTGATACTTGACCGATTTGGTGATCGCAGGTGTACCAGGCGGCGGGTTGGAAACTACCGCCACGTTGTTGGAATACCCGCTGCAGCCGGCGGCATTGCACGCCTTCACCCGATACGTGTAAGTGGCAAACCCAAGGCCATTGCGCGTTGACTGGGTGGATCCATCGTTCTGGACCACGCCCCAACCGCCGCCATTCACGCTCTCCTCAAGCACGTAGTTCGCCGCCATCTCAACGCCATTCCAGCTCAACGTGGCGCTGCCATTACTTGTGCTCGCCGGGCCGCTCAGCCCTGGCGCGCCCGGAGGCTGGATGACCGAGACGGTCGCCGTTCCCGAATAGGCACCCCACCCTGCATCGTTGCCGCCACGCACGCGGTATGCATAACTGCCCGTCCCCTTACCGCTGAACGCCTGACTGGTACCGGTAATGGAAGCCACCACCGTCCAGCCGCTGCCATTTACACTTTCCTCCAGGCCGTAGCGCGTGGTCCCAGCCAGCGCATTCCAGCTCACGGCGTAGGCACCACCCAGGCTCTGGCCAGGTGCGGAGATACCCGGCGCGCTTGCCGGCGGATAAAGAACCGTCGTCTTTGCGGTAGCCGACACCGCTCCACATCCTGCCGGGTTGCAAGCGTAGACGCGGTACCCGTAGCTGCCCGTCGCCTTGCCCGAAACCGCCCAGCTACGCGCCGCAGTCTCCTGCACCGTTGCCCATGTACCACTGCCGATCTGCTCCTGCAGGCGGTACGTGGCAGCGCCCGTTACAGCCGTCCAGGTGACGGAATAGTTGCCGTTCAGCGCGGTTGTCGGAGCTGAGACAACTGCAGAGGCAGCGGGCGGCTTCTGCACCGAGATCGTGGCCGTTGCACTCCAGCTACCACAGGCGTCCTGCTGGCACGCACGGATGCTGTAGCCATAATTTCCTTCGGCTTTGGCAGAGGCACTCCAGGTTCGCGCTGTGCCGTTGTGCACAGTGGTCCACGCACCCGTCCCGAGCTGCTCGCGCAATTCATAGCGTGTTGCATAGCTGACAGCCGTCCAGCTCACCGCATACGTCCCGTTATTGCTGAACGATGGAACGGTCAGTGCGGGCGTGGTCGGAGCGACCACCTGGATCGCGCGCGCGACCAAGCTCCCGTTGAGCTGGATGTACTCCGTGTTCTTGCCTTCGCGAGCATTGTCCTGCCGGCGTAGAACGCCGTCGTTCCCATACAGGGAGCGGATAGTGCTGCCACCGCTGGTCGCGGTCGACAGGATGCGCCGCCCCTGTGCATCGTAACGATACCGCTCAGCGGCAGCCACCGCGCGCAAGCGATTGCCGAAGTCAAAGGTGTGCGTGACACCGCTGCGCTTGGCGACGTTGCCCCGCACATCGTAGGTCAGCGCTATGGTTGTTGCGCCCGCGCTGTCCTGCACGTTGGCCAGGCGATTCTTGGCGTCGTACCAGTAGTTGTGGTCCTTGACCCCACCCAACTTCGCGCTACGCAGGTTGTCCACCGCATCGTAGGTTTAACGTACTGCACTGCCGCAAGCCACGTCCGCCGTGTACCCGTGACCGTGCACGACTCCCCCTCCTGATTCGTCAACCAGTTGAACGCAAGCTGGAAGAGATGTAGCAGCGGCATGCCCGGCCAGCTCGCGTGGTGCAACTGAGGCCGGTCAACGGAGTCCACGATCAGGGAACAGCACCGACCTACGAAGGTGCTGCCAACCTGACGCATGTCGAACGTATCGTCATCCCTGTCACTACGCTGCGGGCGCTGGCGAACGCCGGCGCAACGTGGTGGGTGCACCGGGGAGCAGGCGTGTGTAAACGCTGCGCCATAGCGCATCGAATTGAAAAGGCAAACGCCAGCGATGAATGTCTGCCGTGAAGAATCAGTGTCATCCGCCCCGCCCCGCTGCCCGGCGCCAGAACCCCTTTCCCATCAGGAAAAGAGGATCGGGCGCCGGCAGTTGTCACGCCTACGCGGTGTTACTGCGGCAATGCGTAGGCCACCACGAAGTTGCCGCGTGGGGTGTGCATGAAGTGGTGGCCGGTTGCCGTGATCACCACGTATTCCCTGCCCCCTGCCTCGTAGACCATCGGCATCGCCTGGCCACCGGCCGGGAGCGGAGCAGACCAGACGGTTTTGCCGGTGGTGATGTCGATGGCACGGATAAGGTCATCGGTTGCCGCCGCAATGAAGACCAGGCCGGACTTTGTGACCACCGAGCCGCCGTTGTTCGGCGTGCCGATGACGATGGGCAGACCCGTGGGCAGGCCGAAGGGACCATTCTTGCGGGCCGTACCCAGCGGTCGATCCCACACGGTACGACCGTCGCGCACATCGATCGCGCGGATGCCACCGTACGGGGGCTCCTTGCACAGCATGCCGGTGAACTTCATCTGCCAGCCCGCATTGACATCCACGGCAACCGGCAGGCCTTCCTGCGGATCGCCTGCGCCTTCGCCGTGCGCCTTGTAGCCGGGGTCGTTGATGATCTGCGGGGCCTTCCACCCCAGCTTGTCCGCCTCTGCACGGCTGACCAGCCGGGTGTAGTTGGGCATGTCGTTGTAATTGGCGATGATCAGGCCGCGTGCCGGATCAAGCGCCACGCCACCCCAGTCCGAGCCGCCGTTATAGCCGGGATAGTTGATGATCGGCTTGTCCACGCTGGGCGGTGTGTACTGCCCGCGATAATCCGCCTGGTGGTACTGGATGCGGCAGGCCAGCTGGTCCAGCGGGGTCAGGCCCCAGGTCTTCTCCGGCGTCATGTCTCCCTTGGCCAGGCTGTTGAACAGCGAGAACGGTTGCGTCTTTGAACGCGCCGCCGGCTCGAAGCCACCCTGCGGCACCGGTCGCTCTTCCACCGGGAACAGCGGCTTGCCGGTCTCGCGGTTCAACACGTAGACGTCGCCACTTTTGGTCGGGAAGATCACCGCCGGGATGCGCGTTCCGTCTGCCTGCGGATAATCGAACAGGGTCGGCGGTGAACCCGGATCGTTGTCCCACACATCGGCGTGGGTGTTCTGGAAGGTCCAGCGCGGCTGCCCGGTTTCCACGTCGAGCGCGGTCAACGAGGGCGAGTATTTCAGTTCTTCCGGGGTGCGCTCGGAGGAATAATAGTCGCCCGATGCATTGGCGACCGGCAGGTACACAAGGCCCAGCTTGTTGTCGCCGGTGAAGGAGGTCCACACGTCCGGCGAGCCGCGCTTGTACACGTCCTCGCCAACGCGCGGCGCGGTATCCATCGGGGTTGCCGCATCCCATGCCCACTTCAGCTTGCCGGTGCGCACATCGTAGGCCTTGGTGACGCCGGAAGGACCATAAGCGCGCTGCCCATCGATGGTGGTGTGCCCGACGATCAGCGTATCGCGAACCACCGCAGGCGCCGAGGTAATGGCCACGTAACCCTGGTACACCTCGCCCATGCCTTCGGTGAGCTTCACTTCGCCGTTGCTGCCGAACGAATCGCAGCGCTTGCCGTCACGCGCGTCGAGTTCGATGATGCGCGCATCCAGCGTGCCGACGATGATGCGGGTTGCGCAGGTGGCACCCGCTGTCGCGGTGTCGGCGGCCGGTTCGGCGAAGTACGCCAGCGAACGACAGGCCGGGGTGTAGGGCACTGCCTTGGAGGTCACGCCGGGGTCGAAGGTCCATTTCGCTTTGCCCGTGGCAGCGTCCAATGCGGTCACCGTATTGAGGTAGCCGCATACGTACAGAGAATCGCCGATTTTCAGCGGCGTGTTCTGCACGCCCCAGCGCGAATCACTCGGCACCTCGCCGACTTCCGCGGTCCATGCCACCGCGAGATTCTTCACGTTTGCAGGCGTGATCTGGCTCGCCAGCGAATAGCGCATGGCAGCTTGGTTGCCCCCGTAGGCGGGCCAATCGGTGGACGGCAACGCACTGTCCGTGCCGGCCCCGGTGGCGGCCTCGAAGGCGTTACCTGCGACGGCGGGTACATTCTCTGCTTCGGTCACGCCCTGCGGTACGAAGGCCAGCCCGGTTGCAACCAGGAAAGCGGCGACCAGCACACCGGTGACCGCCCCCGCCCTGCGCCGGGTCATGCGGGCATGCAGCGTAGGCAGCAGCAGCGAGAAGCCGATGGCAAGCACCAGCACCAACGCAAAGCGCGGCACCCAGGCCCAGTAGCGTGAACCGGCCTCCCAGACGGTCCACGCCAGTGTGAGCAGGAACAAGGCGCCGAACCAGAGCGAGGCCGATGGCCGTCGCCGCGCCAGTCCCATGGCACTGCCAAGGCTGAGCAGCCCGGCGATGGCGTAGTACCAGTTGCCGCCCAACGCGATGAGCCATATGCCGCCGCCGACCATGCACAGGCCGAACACGGCCAGGACCAGTGACAACAGCCACCGACCTGCGCGAACGAGGGGTTTTTCCGAGGAGTTCATTTCAGTTCCGGGAGAGAGGGGGACGCGAGCCTGGCGCCTGGATACCGGTGCAGGCGGGTCCCCGGGGGAGACCGGGTAAGCAGCCCGGGCGTCGCATCGGGCGCAGCGGGCGGCTTAGGGGGATGAAACGTTGTTTGCATAGCTATGCAAGACTACGCCCACAGAAGTGAAAACCAAATCATCAAACGGTGCATCCATGTGTCCTGCAGGCTCGACATCGAACGGAAAACGGCGATCGCAGGTCTCTTCCTGGTCCGTGGCACGGTTGGCCGGCGTTTCCCAGTCCACGGTCTCCCGGGTCTTCACGCCCGGGGCGTCCGTGTCCCTGGCGGTGCGGGAAAAGGTCCTGGCCGCTGCGGACCAGCTCAAGTACCGGCCCAACGCGTTGCCGGCGATCCTGCAGACAGGCCGCTCAGGCCTGGTCGCGGTGGTGATGGGCGGCTTCTACAATCCGGTTTACGCAGGGATTCTCCACGGCATCACCACCGCCCTGAAGGAACGTCGGCTGGAAGCGGTACTGGTCGATGCCGGCAGCGACGAGAACCTGGGGGATCGCGTCGATGACCTGTCGCGCTACCGGATCGATGGCGCCATCAGCGTACTGGCGGTGCGTTCGGCCAAGGACGCCGACCGGCTCGATCAGCTCGGCATTCCGGTGGTGGCGGTGAACTCCCGCCAGTTCGGCACGCTAAGGGTGGTATCCACGTCGAACCGGGCCATCGGCCGGGACGCTGCGAACGCGCTGGTGGACAGGGGCTGCACGCAGCTGGCGTATCTGGCAGGGCGCGATAACCCATCACAGCGCGAACGCGAAAGCGGCTTCAGCAAGCGCGTTGTCGCCCGCGGACTGCCCACGCCGCAGCGTGCTGTGGCCGGATTCACCTATGAAGAAGGTTACGCCGCAATGAGGCAGCTGCTGGCATCCGGGGCTCGGCCCGACGGGCTGTTCTGCGTGAACGACCTGGTGGCCATCGGCGCACTGGACGCCATCAGGACCGTGCCCGGGTTGCGCGTGCCCGAGGACATCCAGGTCATCGGCTGCGATGACATTCCCATGGCGGCATGGCAGCAGAACCGCCTCACCACATTTGTCCAGGACATGGCCCTGCTGGGCCGCCAATGCGTGGAAATGCTGGGCAATGACCCGGCTGCCAGCCGCGTAAGCGTACCGTCCACGCTGGTGCTGCGTGCGACTACCCGGACGCTGCTGCAGACACCGCAACAGATGCAGACCAAGGCGCCGGCAGCGCAGTGACGGTTCACGCGGCCCGATGGTGGCCGATGCCGCCGACCATGGGTCGGCGCTACCGGGCTAGGTGGCAGGATGCGAAGACTTCCGCCGGAACCTGCGTGACATCCACTCACCCAGATCATCCACCACCGTGAACGCGGCCGGGATCACGATCAGGCTGAGCAGCGTGGAGGTGATCAACCCACCGATCACCGCGATCGCCATCGGCGCGCGGAAGCTGGAGTCCCCCGCAAAACCCAGCGCGATCGGCATCATGCCCGCGCCCATCGCAAGGGTGGTCATGATGATCGGCTGTGCACGCTTGCGGCAGGCATCCACCAGTGCATCGTGCTGGCTCATGCCGTGCTCGTCCTCGGCGATCACCGCGTAGTCCACCAGCAGGATCGAGTTCTTGGTGGCGATGCCGATCAGCATCAGCAGGCCGATCAACGCCGGCAGCGACAGCATGTTCTGGGTGATCAGCAGCGCACCGAACGCACCACCGGCGCAGAGCGGCACCGCCGCCAGGATGGTGACCGGCATCAGCGCATGGTTGAACAGCAGCAACAGCACCATGTAGATGCAGACCAGACCGGCCGCCATGGCCAGCATGAAGCCGATGAAAAGCTCCACGAACACTTCGGCATCGCCGGTGTTGAGGAAGCTCACGCCCGGCGGCAACTGCTTCACCCCGGGCAATGCCTGCACTTCAGCCATCACCTCGCCCAGCGGACGGCCGTTGAGTTCGGCGGTGAGGGTGACATTGCGCTGGCGCTGGTAGCGCGAGATCTGCGACGGGCCACTGCCCTGCTGGATATCGGCCACCGCCGCCAACGGCACTGGGCCATCGCGCCCCGGTACGCGCAACTGGCTGATCAATGCCGGGTTGGCCAGCGTCGCTTCGGCGAAGCCCACGCGGATCGGCACCTGGCGGTCCGGCAGGTTGAGCTTGGCCAGGCGCTGTTCGTAGTCGCCGGCGGTGGCGATGCGTGCGGCTTCGGCGATGTCGGCCGTTGCCACGCCCAGATCGGCGGCGCGCGCCGAGTCCGGAACGATCTGCACTTCCGGCCGCAGCAGCGAGGCGGTGGAGCTCACGCTGCCCAGTCCCTGGATGCCGCGCAGGTCGCGTTCCAGCGCGGTGGAGGCCTCCTGCAGGCGTTGCGGATCATCACCGGACAGGACCAACTGAAGCAGGTTGCCCGGTTCGGAACTCACGTAGCTCACGCGCACGCCGGGCAGGTTGGCCAGCTTGTGCCGGGCCTCGCGTTCGAGTGCGCGCTGGTCGCGGTCACGGTCATCGGCCGATCCCCAGTCCAGCACCAGCGTCGCCTTGCGCGGCTCGCCCACGCCGGTGGCGCCGGGGTCGCCGAGGTCCAGCACGCTGCCCACGGCGGTGTAGACCTGCTTGAGTTCCGGCATGTCGGTGAGCAGCGCGCGGGCACGTTCGGCCACCGCCACGGTGTCCTGCAGGCGCGTGCCGGGCGGCAGTTCCAGGTTGAGGTTGCTGCGGCCCAGGTCGGACTGCGGGATGAAGGTGGCCGGGATGAACGGCACAAGCCCCAGCGAGGCGACGAACAGACCGGTGGCCAGCCACAGCGTGCGGCCACGGTGGCGCAGCGCTGCGTCCACCCAGCCCAGGTACCAGACCATCAGGCGCGAATCCGGCTTCTCTTCGCCATGCGGCTTGAGCAGGTAGGCGGCCATCATCGGGGTGAGCAGGCGCGCCACCAGCAGTGAGAACAGCACTGCGGTTGCCGCAGTCCAGCCGAACTCACGGAAGAACTTGCCGGCGATGCCGGGCATGAAGGCCACCGGCACGAATACCGCGGCCAGCGTCAGCGAGGTGGCAATGACCGCATTGCCGATCTCGCCGGCGGCTTCGCGCGCAGCTTCCAGTGGCGGCTTGCCCATGCGCAGGTGGCGCACGATGTTCTCGATTTCCACGATGGCATCGTCGACCAGGATGCCAACCACCACCGACAACGCCAGCAAGGTGATGATGTTCAGCGTGAAGCCGAAGAAGTACATCACCGCGAACGTGGGAATGATCGACAACGGCAACGCCAGCGCAGCTACCCAGGTGGCACGCCAGTCGCGCAGGAACAGCCACACCACCAGCAGGGCCAGCAGCGCGCCCTCCCACAGCATCGTCATCGACGAATCGTAGGAGCGGTGGGTTTCATCGATGGCGGTGGTGACCAGCCGGAAATCAATGCCGGGATGGTCCGCCTTGATCTTGTCCAGCGCGGCATGCACGCCGGCTTCCACCTTGACCTCGCTGGAGCCGCGCGTACGCGACATCGAAAACGCCACGACCTGCTTGCCATCAAGCAGCGCCGCTTCGGTCGGGTCGGCGGCCGCGTCGGTCACCGTGGCCAGCGTGGAAAGACGCACCGCGCGGCCATCCGGCAGCGCGATGGAATAGTCACGCAGCGCCTGCGCATCGCCTACCGTGCCCAGCGTGCGGATGGTCTGCTGGGCGCCTTCTATCTCGGCCTTGCCGCCCGCGCGCTCCACCTGGATGCGCGCCAGCTGCTGGGAGACATCGCCGGCGGTGATGCCCATGGCGATCAGCGCGTTGGGGTCCAGGTCCACGCGTACCTGGCGCTCCACGCCGCCCACCCGGGTGACCTGGGCCACGCCGGGTACGCCGTACATGGCGCGCGCGATATCGCGGTCGACGAACCAGCTGGCTTCGTCGCTGCTCATGTGCGGTGCGACCAGCGCGTAGGTCATCAGCGAGCCGCCGATATCGACCTTGGAAATCACCGGTTCCTGGATGTCCTGCGGCAGGTCGGTGCGGATGCGCGTGACCGCATCGCGGGTATCATCCAGTGCGGTGGCGAGGTCCGCTTCCAGCTGGAACTCGATGGTGGTGGTGCTGACGCCCTCGCTCACCGTGGACATCACGCGCTTGACGTTGTTGACGGTAGCGACCGAGTCTTCGACCTTGCGCGTGACCTCTGCTTCCAGTTGGCTCGGCGAGGCGCCGGGCTGGGTCACCGTCACGGTGGTCATCGGGAAGGCGATGTCCGGGAAACGCGCTACTGGCAACTGGTAGAAGCCCCAGAGTCCGGCCACGCACAGCACGAAGAAGATCAGCAGCGCGGGAAGCGGGCGCTTGATCGCCCAGGCGGAAAAATTCATTGCGCAGCCGCCTTCGCATCGCTGGCCTGCGGCGTGGTGACCACGCGCACGCGGTCGCCCTCACCCAGGAAGCCCGCGCCTTCCACTACCACCTGGTCGCCGGCCTTCAGGCCTTCCAGGATGGCGGTGCGGCCCTGCACGGCCTGCCCGGTGCTGACGCGGTGGCGGCTGGCCTGCTGCTTGTCGGTGACGGTGAACACGTAATTGTGGCCGTCGCGCTGCACGATCGCCGCGGTCGGGATGGTCAGCGCCTGCCCGTCACCGGTGACGATGCGGCCTTCCACGTAGACGCCGGGCTTGAGCGGCCCGGGCGTGGGCAGGTCCGCGTACAGGGTGCCGGTGCGGGTCTGCGCGTCCACGCCGGGGGTGACCGCGCGGATGCTGCCGGTGACCACCTGGCCTGCGTAACGCAGTTCGATGGTGTTGCCTACGGCGACGTCGGCCAGCTGGTTTTCCGGCAGTTCGGCGCGCCATTCCAGGCGACCATCGCGGATCAGGCGCAGCAGCTCGGTGCCGGCCGACACCACCTGGCCGGGCTGCACCAGCCGCTTGGAGATCAGGCCATCGGCCGGCGCGCGCAGGTCGGCGAAGTCACGCCGCAGCTTGGCCGCATCGCGCGCGGCACGGGCGGTGGCAGTCTGGGCTTCGGCATTGATGCGGTTGGCGCGCAGCTCGTCCAGGCTGCTGGCGCTGATCAACTGCTGGGCGGCCAGCTTGGCGCTGCGCTCGTAGTTCATCCGCGCCAGTTCCTGCGAAGCCTGCGCCTGCCGCAGCGAGGCATCGGCCTGCGCCAGTTCGCTGTCCAGCGTGCGATGGTCCAGCTGCAGCAGCACCTGGCCTTTCTTCACCCACTGGCCCACGTCCACCGGCAGCGCGGTGACCCGCTGGCCGCTGATTTCCACGCCCAGCTGCATTTCCTCGTAGGCAGTGACCGGCCCGGACACCAGCACCGTGCGCGCCATTGCCTGCTGCTGCGCGGGCGCCAGCGATACCGGAAGCGCCGAGCTGTCAGCTGCGGTTTCATCGGCCGCTTCGTCCTTGCCACCGCAGCCGGCGAGCAGCAGAACCAGCAGGATCAAAAAGGGTGCACGCATGAGGGGCTTTCCGTGTGGAGGCATCAGGTTCAAAAGGAATGCGGGAGTCAGGGGGTGCGGCCAAGCCGCAGTTCGATGCCGTCCAGCATCAGCCCCAGGCCCTGTTCAAAACGGGTATCGAAATCAACTTCGCGCCAGACCTCGCGCGCTTCCCAGCAATGCGGGAAACGCTGCTCGGCCAGCGCCATGAAGGCCTCACCCAACGCTTCCATGCTGCCGTCGCCGGGCCAGGACTGTTCTTCGATGACATAGCCCATCGTGTAGTACACAAGGTCCATCGCCGTGGTGGCGGCAAAGCAGGCCGATGCACCAGCGCCAACCAGTGCGGCGATGCTGGCCTCGCCCACGCGCAGCACGTTTTCGGTGGCCAGGAAGGTCCCGGCATACACCCGTGCGCCATCCCGCCGCGCCTTGAACGCGACGCGGAACTCGCGTGCGATCTGCAGCAGGGTCTGGCGCCAGGACTGGCCATCGGGGATGGCCTGCGCCACGTCGGCGATCATCGCGTCGGCCATGGCATCAATCAGCGCCTGCTTGCTCTTGAAGTGCCAGTACAGCGACGGCGCACGGATGCCCAGCGAACAGGCCACCTTGCGCAGGGTGAGCCCCTCCAGGCCGGCCTCGTCGAGTATCCGGAAGGCCGCCCCGACGATATGTTCGCGGGCAATCGGTTGGCGCACGAAGTTTCTACCTAACGTTGTTAGGGGGCGAATCTAACAGCGTTAGGTTGGGGATCGCAAGGCCCGACCCGGTTGGGTGACGACCCGCTTCGGTGGGTGACGACCGTTGGTCGTCACGCCTTCGCCGCTGCGCTCGCCGAGAATGGCTCGGCGCTACCGTTCGGTCGTCTGGCACGGCACTGCCCGGGACGGCTGCGGCGCCGGACGTGGCCCGCAGCGGGAGATGTGATAAATCACTGCGTTCATGCGTTCTTCCTGGTCAGAGGAAGACCCACGCCAGCATGCCACCGGCGGGCAGAAAACCCAGAATCACAAACACGCCCAGGCACCCCGAACCGCCGCCGCGTCCATGGCCGGCATACGTATCGTGCTCACGTCGGGGCTGGGATTGCAGCCATTTCAGGTGACAGGGCGGGCAGAAGAACCGCGTTTTCCCACGACGCCATGCTTCGATGGTGCGATTGCTGTGCCGGCTGGCGGCGTTGCAACCTCCACATTTGAACACCATGTGCGGTGGCTTGCGCTTGGGCCAGAACGATCCCATCAGCCCCAGAATGACAACTGCGGCAGCAACGCCTGCAAGGATGGTTTCCGGGCTCACGATGCGTCCTTTCTGTCAGCGGTTCGAACCACGGGTTTCGGCGGGGGCGCTGCGATCCATCCCCCTGCACAGGGCGCGCCCGGACTCACTATATTCAACCGCGGCGTAATTGGCAGCATCCCAGCGTTGGTGACCCCGGGCCCGGGTGTGACAAAGCGTCGCAGCAGGCAGGTAAACGGCCATCTCACGCGCTGATCCCGCTGGCTTCCCCTAGAATCCAAGTCGTGCGCTTGCCCCTCTTCCACCGCTGGCTCCACGCCTGGGCATGCCTGGCCATGGCCTTGGTGATGGTGGCGCCGCTGATCAGCCGTTCGCTGGCGGAGCATCCCGCGCCAAGGGCTGCCCTGGCGCCCGTGGAAGCTGCCGCTAACCCGCACATGGGTAGCGCACACGATATGCACCATGGCATGCAGCACGCCATGCATCACGACATGACGGCACCGCAGCCGCCTGCTCACGCGGCATCGAGCGAAACCGAGCCGCCGGATCCCCACGCCAAGCATGAGATGGGCGTGGAGTGCGACTACTGCCTCATTGCTGCGCGGATGATCAGCCTGCTGGTCGCGCTGCTGCTGTTGCTCACTGTCTGGCCCGCAGCGTTCGGCACGATCACGGCACGTCACCCGACCCGGCCCGCTCCTGCGCTGGGCACGCTGGGCGCCCGCGGTCCGCCGGCCATCGCCTGCTGATTCAGTCCCCGGCCTGCGGCTGCATGCTGCACGTCGAGGCATGACTGAATCCCCGACTTCCCTTCCACCGGGCTGATGCACCGGATCTTCTGCCTGTCCCGACCGCCCCCGGTCGCGGCATTTCGATGTTGTGGACCATGAAAAAATTTCAACCAAAGCACCCGCTGCCAACGGCGATCCTGGCGGCACTGGCGTGCGCGGCCGCCTTACCTTCGGTGGCAGTCGCGCAGGATGGAACCGCACTGACGTTGGGCACCGTCCACGCCCGCGCGACGGCGCAGCGGGAGCTGCCGGCACGCCTGGTATTCACTTCGGTGGACGTCATCGGCGGTGACCTGCTGCAGCGGCAGAAAGTCGACCACAGCTGGGAGCTGCTGATGAACGCCCCCGGCGTGCAGGTGACCCAGTTCAAGATGGGCACCGATGCCGGCCGCTTCTCCTTCCGGGGCTTCAACGGCGAAGGCCGCATCAACGCGGTCAAGCTGCTGATCGACGGTATTCCCAGCAATGACAATGCCGGCGGGATGCCCTACCTGGATGCGGTGTTCCCGCTGGACATCAGTGCACTGGAAATCGTCCGCGGCACCAACGATGCCCGCTATGGCCTGCATGCCATCGCCGGCGATGTGAACGTCCTGACCCGCCAAGGTGGTAACGACGGGCAGGCCAGCCTCACCGTCGGCAGCTTCGGTACCCGCGATATCCAGATCGCCAAGGGATTCGAAAAGGGCGCGTGGGCGCAGAACTATTTTGTCGGCTGGCGCGGCTCCGAGGGTGAGCGCGACCATGCCGAAGCCAACCAGCGCAGCTTCGCCGGCAAGTGGTTCTACAGCAACGAAGAAGACCAGTGGCGTGCGGGGCTGAGCACCCGCTATTACAAGAACACCGCGCTGGAAGCCGGCTACCTGAGTTACGCCGAAGTGCAGGCCAATCCAACGCAATCCCCCGATTACGCGCGCGATGACCGAAGTGAGCGCCGGACCGTGCAGACCTCACTGCATGCCGATGGCCAGCTGGGCAACGGCTGGAGCTGGAATGCCAAGGCCTACCAGAATGACTACCGCAACCAGCGCTGGGTGACCTTTACCGCGGGCGGCGCACAGCAGGAGCGCTTCAACGACGAGACGCACCGCGGCGTGATCCTCAACACCACTTGGCGCCCTGCTACCTCGCTGGCGGAGTTGGTGCTGGATGCCGGCGTTGACGCGCAGTGGCAGGACAATCTCGCCGCCCGCTACCGCACCGTGGCACGCGAGCGCCAGACCACCCTGCGTGACTGGAGCTTCGACCTCGACACGCAGGGCGCGTATGTGCAGGCCGTGGTCAAGCCGGTTGAAGCGCTCAAGATCGTACCGGCCTACCGGGTGGACCACATCGACGGAGGGTTCCGCAACCGCGCCGATGGCAGCCATGCACCCGCTTACCGCTATGGCCTCATCAAGCAGCCGAAGCTGAGCGCGTCCTACGACCTGGGCAACCGCACCGTGGCATATGCAAACTGGGGCCGCACGTTCCAGATCGGCAGTGGCAACGGTGCTTACCGTATCCAGGCCAACAACGTGCTGCCCTCGCGCAATGAAGGCTGGGAAAGCGGGCTCAAGTGGACGCCGCTGCCGGGGCTGCAGACCCGCGTGGCGTACTGGGAGCAGCGCGCATCGGATGAAGTGGCCACCATCCTGGGCGTCAACGGCGCGATCGGTGCCAATGAAGTCGGCAATGTCGGCCAGACGCTGCGGCGCGGCTGGGATGCCCAGCTGAGCTGGCAGGCCAACGAGCAGTGGCGGGCCTGGGGCGCGTATTCGCGCCAGAAAGCGGTGATCACCGTGGCCGACCCGAGCGCGCCGCAGACGCGTGGCAGGCAGATCGAGAACGTGCCGAACTGGCTGGCCAGTGCCGGCGTGGAGTACGCGCCGCGGGTGGACTGGAGCTTCAGCGCATGGGGCAACGGGCAGGGCGATTACTTCGTGGAACGGAGCAATACGCTCGGCCGTCATGGCGGCTACGTGCTGATGAACCTGAGCGCGACCTACCACGTGGACAACCGTAACCGCGTGGCCCTGCAGCTGAAGAACGCGACCGACCGTTTCTATGTCTATGCCTGGTATGACAGCGGTTCCTCCGGTTACTCACCCGGTGATGGACGCGCGCTCTACCTGAGCTGGACCCGGGATATCTGACATGCAGACCACGCCTACCCGCAGCCCGACTGATCGCTGGCGCTTCCATCGTGCAGTGTGGCGGTGGCACTTCTATGCCGGCCTGTTCGTGCTGCCGTTCATCGCATGGCTGGCGGTGACCGGCGCGGCGTATCTGTACCAGAAACCGATCGACCGCTGGATCCACCACGATCTGAAAGTGGTGCAGCCCGCGCACGGCATGCCCACATCAGCGAGTGCCCAGATCGCCGCCGTTGAAGCCATCGCAGCAGGACAAACGTTCCGTTACACCCTGCCCGAGCGCGTCGATGGGAGCGTGGAAATCGGCGTGCAGCAGGCCGATGGAGCGCGCGATGTGTACTACGTCGACCCCGGCACCGCGCGGGTGCTGGGCTCGCTGCCGGACAAGGGCACCTTCTCCGGCGTGGTGCGCAGGCTGCACAGCCTGGACCTGATCGGAAGCTGGGCCAGCGCGTTGATCGAAATCGCCGCAGGCTGGGCGATCCTGCTGGTGATCACCGGGGTTTTCCTGTGGTGGCCGCGCGGGCAGCGTGGCGGCGTCAGCAGCGTACGCGGGCGACCTGCCCAGCGCCTGTTCTGGCGTGACCTGCATGCGGTGACCGGCGTGTGGGTGGGTGCGGTGCTGCTGTTCCTGGCCCTGACCGGCATGCCGTGGTCGCTGGTCTGGGGCAAGCAGGTCAACGTCTGGGCAAACGGCCACAACGTTGGATACCCGGCTGGCGTGCGGGTGGACGTACCGATGTCCGACCAGCGTCTGGCCGATACCACCGCCACCAGCTGGTCGATGGAGCAGGCAAGGCTGCCGACCTCGCACGTCGCCCCTGCGCAGCACGCCGCGCCGCCACAGCAGCAGGCGCACGAGGGCCATGAAGGTCACGGCGGCAGGGTGTCCGGTGATCTCGCCCCGCAGCCCGGAGCCATCGGCATCGATGCCGCGCTGGAGCGCTTCAACGGGATGGGCATGGCACCCGGTTACAGTGTGGCGCTGCCGCGTGGTCCGATGGGGGTGTACTCCGCGTCGGTCTATCCGGAGCAGGTCAGCCTGCAACGCGTCGTGCACATGGACCAGTACAGTGGCCGCATCCTGCTGGACATGGACTACGCCGACTACGGTGCGCTTGGTCGGGGACTGGAATGGGGCATCAACGTGCACCTGGGCCAGCAATACGGCACCGTCAACCGGCTGGTGCTGCTGATGGCCTGCGCGGCAATCTTCCTGCTGTGCGTCAGCGGTGCGGTGATGTGGTGGAAACGCCGTCCCGCCGGTGGCATCGGCATCCCTCCCCTGCCGCATGCGAAACGCACGGTCGCCATCGTGTTCGCGCTGCTGTGCATCGGCGGCATCCTGTTCCCGCTGATGGGACTGTCGCTGCTGGTCATCGGCGTGCTCGATTTCATCCTGACCCGCGGCTGGCGCAGCAGCTAGCGGCGAAACGCTGCTTCCTGCGCCCCGTCGTCGAAGCAGGAAATCAGCAGTTCGGTCAGCGCCCGCACCTTCAGCGAGGGGTGCGGGCCCGGCGGACGGATCACGTAGATACCGGCTGCCGGCGGCGGATAACGCGGCATCACCGGCACCAGCGTGCCAGCATCCAGGTACGGCTGGGTGAGTCCATCGGGCAGCCAGGCGATGCCCAGCCCCGCCACCGCCGCGGCAATCAGCGCAGTGCCGTTGTCGGCCTTGAAGCGCCCACGCGGATGCACGGTCACCACGGCATCGCCATCGCTGAACTGCCAGGCTTCGGTGCCCTGCATCAGCGCCTCATGCGCCAACACTTCGTCCGGCGTTTCCGGCGCGCCATGCGCCGCCACATACGCCGGACTGGCGACGAGCTTCCCGTACAGCGGTCCCACGCAGCGGGCGACCAGGTTGGAATCAGGCAGGTAACCCACGCGGATCGCGCAGTCGAATCCCTCCGCCACCAGGTCTGCGAAGCGGTCGCTGTAGGACGCGTGCACATGCAGTTGCGGATGGCGCCGCGCCATTTCGGCGAACACCGAAGCGAAGTGGGTCGGGCCAAACGTCAACGGAGCGGCAACCCGCAGGCGACCGCGCAGGTCACCACTGGGCAGGATCGCATCGCGCGCCGCATCGATCTCCGCGCAGGCCTTCGCCGCATGATCGCGGAACGTGGCACCGGCTTCGGTCAGCGCTGCGCCGCGCGTGGTGCGTGCCAGCAGCTGCACACCCAGCTCTGCCTCCAACCGGGCCAGCCGCCGGCTGACGATCGACTTGGACACATTCAACCGGCGCGCGGCAGGCGAAACACCCCCTGCGTTGGCCACTTCCACGAACGTGCGCAGTTCTTCGATATCCACCGTGACCTCCCGGATCCACTCGCCAGCCTGACACACGCCGGGCCCGTCCCGCGTTCCCCATTGTGCGACACAGCTTGGCAGTAAAGGGTTCTACCGCCCCGGACGCGGGGATGACAAGGTTCGGTTTCGCTGCACACCCCTCGGCAACAGGATGACTCCATGACCTTCCGCAACGGCCTTTCCTCGCTGCTCCGCCCTGAAGATTCCGTGCTGGTGCTCATCGACCACCAGCCCTACCAGCTGGCAAACCTCAACAGCCACGACCCGCATGCCGTGGTGAACAACGCGACGGCGCTGGCCAAGGCAGCCAAGGCCTTCAAGGTGCCCACCATCCTGACCAGCGTGATCGCCGATCGCGGCGGGCTGATCTTCCCGCACATCACCGATGTTTTCCCCGGTCAGGAGGTCATCGACCGCACCTTCATCAATACCTGGGAAGACCCGAAGGTGGTCGATGCGGTAAAGGCCACCGGCCGCAAGCAGCTGATCATCGCCGGCCTGTGGACCGAAATCTGCGTGGCGATGCCGGTGATCCAGGCGCTGGGCGAAGGCTGGGATGTCACCGTGATCACCGATGCCTCCGGCGCAGTTTCGGTGGAGGCCCACCAGGTGGCGATCCAGCGCATGATCGCGGCCGGCGCCAACATGATGACCTGGATGGCATTGGCCGCCGAATGGCAGCGCGACTGGGCGCGCACCGAGCACGCCGCCGAACTGACCGAGGTGCTCAAGCAGCACGCCACCGGCAGCGGAATCGCCTACCTGTGGGAACAGCAGCTGCTCAACACGCCGGTGCCGCCGAGCGCGGGCTGATACACCGCGATCCGATCCGGGAAACCGGTAGCGCCGAGCCATGCTCGGCGAGCGCGCAGCGCGGCGCAAAAAAAATGCCCGGCATGGCCGGGCATTCTGTTCAGAGCGTGACGACCAACGGTCGTCACCCACCGTGATTACTTGATCAGGCGCAGGGTGAACGGGTAGCGGTAGGCTTCGCCGTTGTTGGACTTCACTGCGGCGATGATGCAGAAGACCACGTTCAACACGCCGACCACCGGCATCAGCAGGGCGCCGATGAAGACGATCATCAGCACCACGCAGATCGCCATGGCGATGGCGATGGTGATCTGGAAGTTCAGCGCTTCCTTGGCCTGGTCGGTGACGAAGGCCTTGCTGGCGTCGTCCTTGTTGATCAGCCAGATCACCAGCGCGCCGATGAACCAGGTGAAGATGCCCAGCAGGTGCGCGGCCAGTGCCATGGTGCGCTGGTCGGCCGGGGCCGGCTCCACGCTGGACGGCGGCGGCGGCGGGGCGGTGACGTTGTCGAATTCGCTCACGGAAAACTCCTTTTAAGGTGTAGGGTCGGCGCGACCCACTCCCCGTGGGCCGTCGCAGCCCGGCAAGAGTACGCCAATAACGACGTCAGTCGTTACCGGCGACCGTCATTTTGCCGATCAGCAGCGAGCCGATGGCGATGTGCGAACGGACGTCCACGTCGCTGCCGATCGCCTCGATGGACTGGAACATGTCGCGCAGGTTGCCGGCGATGGTGATGCCGTCCACCGGGTACAGGATTTCGCCATTCTCCACGCGGAAGCCGCCGGCACCACGCGAGTAATCGCCGGTCACGCCGTTGACGCCCTGCCCCATCAGCTCGGTCACCAGCAGGCCGTTGCCCATCTGCCGGGCGATGGCATGCAGGTCCAGGCCCGGTGCGCTGGCGGCCACCTGCAGGTTGTGCACGCCACCGGCGTTGGCGGTGGTCTGCAGGCCCAGCTTGCGCGCCGAATAACTGCCCAGGATGTAGCGCTGCAGCACGCCGTCGCGCACGATCGCCGAGGTCCGGGTCGCCACGCCGTCGCCATCGAAGGCGGCCGAGCGGCGGCCACGACGCAGGTGCGGCAGCTCGTCGATCTGCATCCAGGCCGGGAACAGGGAAGTGCCCAGGCTGTCCAGCAGGAAGCTGGACTGGCGGTACAGCGCGCCGCCCGAAATCGCCGACAGCAGGTGGCCGACCAGACTGCGCGCCACTTCCGGTGCGAACAGCACCGGCATGCTGCTGGTGGCCATCGAACGCGGCTGCAGCCGGGCGATGGTGCGCTCGGCGGCCTTGCGGCCCACCGTGGCCGGGTCTTCCAGGTCCTCGCGGGCCAGCGCGCTGGTATACCAGCCATCGCGCTGCATGCCGTCGCCCTGCCCGGCAATCAGCGCCACGCTGATTGAATGGTGAGTGCCACGCTCGCGGCCGAAGAAGCCGTGCGAGTTGGCATACACCGACAGGCTCTGCCCGGTCGATGCCGAGGCGCCATCGCTGTTGCTGATGCGCGCATCGCTGTCGCGGCCGGCCGCCTCACAGGCCAGCGCCAGATCGATGGTCTGGTCGGCCTGCAGCGCCCATGGATGCCAGCTGTCCAGTTCAGGGAATTCGCGGGCCATCAGCTCGGCGTCGGCCAGCCCGGCGGCGGCATCGTCTTCGGTATGCCGGGCGATCGCGCAAGCCTGCTCCACCGTGGCCACCAGGCTGGACGGCTGCAGGTCGGCAGTGCTGGCGCTGCCCTTGCGCTTGCCGAAGTAGACGGTGACCGCGATCCCCCGGTCGGCGGTGGATTCCACCGTCTCCACCTCGCCCAGGCGCACGTTCACGTCCAGCCCGCGGTCCTCGCTGCAGGACACTTCAGCCTGGCTGGCGCCCAGCCGGCGGGCGTGGTCCAGCAGCTGCTGGGAGATATCGGCAAGCTGTTCCAGCCGGGCCTCGGTGCCAGCGGCAGCGGCCGCTTCAGGGGCGATGACGTTCAATGCTTTATCCTGTACAGGTTGGGCCCGGCACTGCGCCGGGCGACGTATTTACGAAAGTAGGAAAGACGATGCGCGGACGCGACGAAGAAACCGGTGAATTCCACGATAAAAGCCGCAAGCAGAAGCGCAACGAAGCGCTGGACGTGCTTGCGCTTGGCGAAAAGCTGGTTTCGCTGACTCCTGCGCAGCTGGCGCGCCTGCCGGTGCCGGAAGACCTGCTGCCGCACATCGCCGAATGCAAGCGGATCACCGCCCACATCGCGCACAAGCGGCAGCTGGCGTTCCTGGCCAAGCACATGCGCCGGGAAGAAGAGTCCACGCTGGATGCCATCCGCGAGGCGCTGGACGCCAACAGCGATACCGGCCGCCGCGAAGTGGCGATGATGCACCGGGCCGAAGACTGGCGCGAAAAGCTGATGAGCGATGGCGACGCCGCGCTGTCCAAGCTGCTGGACGAATACCCGCAGGCCGACCGCCAGGAGCTGCGCACGCTGGTGCGCAACGCCCAGGCCGAGAAGGCCAAGAACAAGCCGCCGCGCGCCTACCGGGAAATCTTCCAGGTGCTGCGTACGCTGATGCTGCCGGCCGCGCTGGGGCTGATCGTGGCCGACAACGGCGAAGACGCCGAAGCGGTGGAAGAAGACGCGGACGACAGCCAGGATTGAGGCCTGCGCTGCCGGGAAAGCCGCCGAGCATGGCTCGGCGCTACCGGGCAGGGATACCGCCGGGAAGCCCGCGGCGCTGCCGGGCAGGGGCACCGCTGGCATCACGCCTGGGTGCCACCCACGGTGAGTCCATCGATCAGCAGCGACGGCTGGCCCACGCCGACCGGTACGCTCTGGCCGTCCTTGCCGCAGATGCCGACGCCCTGGTCCAGCGCCAGGTCGTTGCCGATCATGCGCACCTTCTGCATGGTCTCCGGGCCGTTGCCGATGATCGTGGCGCCCTTCACCGGCGCGGTGATGCGACCGTCTTCGATCAGATAGGCCTCGGTGGCCGAAAACACGTATTTGCCGCTGGTGATGTCGACCTGGCCGCCGCCGAAGTTCACCGCGTACAGGCCCTTCTTGACCGAGCGGATCATCTCTTCCGGGTCATGCTGCCCGGCGCGCATGTAGGTATTGGTCATGCGCGGCATGGTCAGGTGCGCGAACGATTCGCGGCGGCCGTTGCCGGTCGGTGCCATGCCCATCAGGCGCGCGTTGAGTGAATCCTGCATGTAGCCGACCAGGATGCCGTCTTCGATCAGCGTGGTGCACTGGGTGCGCTGACCCTCGTCATCGATGTTGAGCGAACCGCGCAGGCCTTCCAGCGTGCCGTCATCGACGATGGTCACCCCCGGCGAGGCCACCCGCTCGCCCAGGCGACCGGCATACACGCTGGTACCCTTGCGGTTGAAGTCGCCTTCCAGGCCATGGCCGACCGCTTCGTGCAGCAGCACGCCGGGCCAGCCCGGGCCGAGCACCACCGTCATCACGCCGGCCGGTGCGGGTACCGCCTCCAGGTTCACCAGGGCCTGCCGCAGCGCTTCGCGGGCGAAGGCTTCCGGACGGCCACTGGCAAACAGTTCGGTGTAGTCATAGCGACCACCGCCACCGGAATAACCGGATTCACGACGGCCGTTCTGCTCCACGATCACCTGCACGTTCAAGCGCACCAGCGGGCGGATGTCCGCGCCCAGCACGCCGTCGCTGCGGGCGATCAGGATGGTGTCCACGCCGCCGGACAGGCTCACCATCACCTGCTTCACGCGCGGGTCGGCGGCGCGCAGGTAGGCGTCCAGGCGCTTGAGCACTTCCACCTTGGCTTCGTTGCCCATGCTGTCCACCGGATCCAGTGCCGGGTACAGGGCGCGCGCATCGCCGCGCAGCAGGGACTTGCCGGTCTGCGCCCCACCCTCGCGCGAAATCGCGCGGGCCGAGTGCGCGGCGTTGGACAGCGCGTCGCGGTGGATGTCATCGGAATAGGCGAAGCCGGTCTTCTCACCGGAAATCGCGCGCACGCCGACGCCCTGTTCGATGGAATGCGCACCGTCCTTGACGATGCCATCTTCCACGCTCCAGCTTTCGCGGCGGGCGTGCTGGAAGTACAGGTCACCAAAGTCGATGCCCGGGCCCAGCAGGTGGCCGAAGGTGTTTTCCAGGGTGCCTGCATCCAGCCCGGCGGGCTGCAGCAGGCGGTCGGTCGCGAGGGTAAGGGCGTTATCGGTCATGAGCTTCAATCTGGGGGCAGAACGCGGCCATGGCAAGCCGCGTCATGCAGAGGGGAGTGCCGAGCGCTCAGCGCGCGGTCGGCTTGGGCGGCGGCGGCACGGACGCATCGCGCTCCACCACCTCCACTTTCGGTTCTTTCCAGGGGCCGGTGACACGGTAGGTCTTGGCCCCGATTTCGCCCAGCGGCTTGGACAGCACCGCATTGGTGGCCGCGCCGAGCGCGGCGCCCACCGGACCGCCGGCCACTGCGCCCACCACCGTCAGCAGGTTGCCCGAGCGCGGGTTGACGTCGATGGTCTGGTCGAACTGCTGCGCGCGCAGGTCGGTACGGCCGCGGATACGGATGTTGGCGGCCGGGCCTTCGATCATCACCCTGTCGGTGGTGGCCGATCCATCGGCGAAGGCCAGCGTGCCGGCGATCTGGTTGAACGCAAAGCCCTTGGAGAAGAAGTCGCGGAAGTCCAGCATCAGCCGGCGCGGCAGCTGGGTGATGCTCAGCAGGCCCAGCACGCGCCCCGCACCGGGCTCCAGTTCCAGCAGCTGGCCGTTGCGTGCATCGACCTTCATGCTCCCCTGCAGGTTGCCCAGCTGGAAGTCCGACGGCCCACCGGCCCAGCCGGCCTGCAGGTCGATGCTGCCCTGCCCGCCACGCAGCTGGCCACCGTAATCCAGGTCGCGCAGCAGGTCGCCGAGGTCTTCGCTGCGCACCTGCGCGGTGAGGTCGGTGCGTGCCGCAGGCCCCTTGCCCAACCAGCTGCCACGGACATCGATGGCCTGTTTCGGCGAACGGAAATCCAGTTGCTGCACGCGCAGGCCGTTGGCAACGGGCTGGGTGCGCACCACCGCCTGGCCGAGGTTGATCTTGCCGAACTGCAGGTCGGCGATGTCCAGCGACAGCGGCGGAATGGCGGCTGGATCAGTGTCGTTGGCGCTGGCCTGAACGCGCGCCGCCATCACTTCACCATCGGGCATCACGATCGGCGCGCCATCGCGCGGACGCGGCTGCGCCGGGCCCGGCAGCGACTTCCAGTGCACGCGCTGCAGGGCGCCGCTGATGGTGCCGCCGCTGGCGTTGGGCACCTGCAGCTGGCCGGCCAGCGAGGGGCCGTCCAGGCGCACGTCCAGGTGCTGGGCGGTCGGCCGCAGCTGCAGGCGGGTCTGTTCGAACACCCCGCCGATCAGCAGCAGCTGGGCCACCTGCACATCCACCGAACGCAGCGGCATCGGGTCGCTGGGCGTGCCGTCGTCCTTGCCATCGCCGGCCGAACCACGCGCCAGGGATATCCATTCGAGCGCATCCAGCGAGCCGCTTCGGCCATTGACCGCCAGCCCGCTGGCCGGCGGATCGCGGTCCACCCGGGCACTGCCCAGCGTGACCTGCACGCCGGTCTGGCCCTGGTGCGTGCGCGCGGCCAGTGCCAGGCGCTCGCCGAAGGCCACGTCGATGCGACCATCGCCCATCGGCAGCTGCGCCGCCACGCGGGTATCCAGCGCCTCGGCGGCCGGCTTGTCCAGTGGTGCCGGCAGGCTCAGCGTGGTGCCCACCAGGTTGGACTGCAGGTGCAGCCGCGCAGGCGGGGTCGGCGCCGCAGTGCCGCCCGCTGACGGCGCCGCAGCCACCGCCTTGGGCATGTCCACGCCGATCTTCCAGTCCGAGCGGCCTTCGATGTAAGGCTTCAGCCAGGCCATTTCCGGAGCGCGGTCCAGCAGCGTGCCGGCGTCCAGGTTGGCATCCAGTTCCGATTCGAAGGCCAGCTGCGGATCGCGCACGAAGCCGCCGGCGCGCAGGCTCAACGTGCCCGGCGCGCCAAGGTGGCGCACGCTGAGGTTGTCAGCCCCGAAGCCGCCACCGGCGTACTTCGCGCTGCCGCGCACGTCCTCGAAATCCAGCGCATAGCGCTTGTCGGACAGCTTTACGCCATCCAGCGCCACGCTGCCCTGCAGGTGCCCGGGCTGGCCGGGATGCAGCGGCTGAAGCAGGTCGAAATCCACATTCGCCGGGCCGCTGGCGCTGAGCGCATCCAGAGTGTCGCCGTACTGTCCGTGCAGCGGACTGCGCCGCAGCATGGCCAACAACCGGCTGGCTTCGCTGCGGCTCTGCGCACGCACGTACAGCGGGGTCTGGCCGAAGTCCTCGATCCCTGCTTCCATCGCATCCACGTTGACCCCGGCCAGGTCGCCGCGGCCCTTGAGCGAAAAGCCCGGGCCGATGAAGGCGATGTCCGCATCCACCCGGGTCATGTCCGGCCAGGTCTTCTGGAAGCGGATGGTGCCGTCCTCGATATGGCCGGTGGCCTCGAAGCGGCCGTTGTTGCGGTCGAACGGCCAGTCGTCCAGGTCACCGGTGACCAGCCCGATGCCGTTGCGCACGCGGCCGGACTGCAGCGCGGTATCCAGCCAAGCGCGCGCGTTGGCGCTCATCTTCGAACGGATCCAGAAGCGCTTGGCGGCGGTCATCGGTACATCGTCGATCTTCGCCGCCAGCTGCATCCACGGCCGCGTCCCGTCGCCCTGGAACCACAACCCGCCGCGCACGTCGGCCGCGTAATCGGTGCCCTGCACGCGCAGCGCCGGGGTGCCGATGCGCCAGCCACCGGCTTCGTCGTGCCAGCCCACCACTTCACCGGCCAGGCGCACGTCGTGACGCACGCCGAAGCCCTTCGGCCAGTCGAACTGCAGTTGCTGCTGCGGCTGCAACTGCAGCGAAAAACCTTCGGCGTCGCCCTGGAAGCGGCCGCCTACGCCGGCCAGTCCCGGCCCGCCGTCCACGCTGGAAAACGCCAGCGTTTCCAGGTCGCCCTGCACCCACAGCGCACCGTTGCGTTCGCCGCGAGCCTGCAGCGAACGCACGCGCACCTGCGGGTGGGCGCGGTACAGCCAGTCGCGCAGCCCGGCGTCGACCCGATCGGTCAGCGCCAGTCCGCGCAGCAGCACGTTGCCATCCACGTTGTCGGCGACCAGCGCCATGTGCTGCCCGGCACCGACCAGCAGGCCATCAAGCACCTGTTCGCGGCCGTCGGCACGCACCCGTAGCAACGGCGCCTGTGCGCGCCAGCCACCTGCGCTGTAACGCCATCGCGCGCGCATCTGCAGGCGCTCCACGTCCAGCGTCGGCCGCGCCACATGGGCCGTGGGCGCGCCGGCCAGGTGCAGCGCGGTCAGGTCCGAATCGGTGGTGACCATCACCGGGCGGAAGTCACGCAGGGCCACCCAGGCATTGAGTTCACCGCGGCCCTGCAGCACCTTCACGCCGGCACCGGAGAGCAGCGACGACCACGCCTGCAGGTCCACCGGATCCCCGCCCAACCAGGCCTCACCATTGCCATGGCGGCGGTCCACGTCCAGCACCGCCGAAAGCGGCAGCGCGTCTTCCCTGGCCCACGCCCGCACGCCCACGCGCAGCCGGTCACCGTTGACCCGCAGCCGCACGTCCAGCCGCGGCAGGGTCGCCTGCAGCCCCAGCGAAGGCGCATCCACGGTCAAGCGACCGCGTTCGACCTGGAGTTCACCGAGCCGCCGCAGCGCATCCAACGGATCGCTACCCGGCCGGCTCGGCAGGCCGCGCACGCTCCAGCGCCCGTCGTCGGCTCGCTGCAGGGTGAGCGCCAGTCCGCGCAGGCGCAATTCGGTCAACGAGCGCCCTGGCAGCAGGCCGGCGTACATCGCCACCTGCACTTCGGCCTGGCCCACGCGCAGGCCATCGCCGGCCCCGATGCGCAGGCCATCGAGCTGCAGGAGTGGGCCACGGCGGGTCCACTGCGCTTTCAGGTCATCGAAGCGCACCGGCTGGCCGGCACGTGCGGTCAACCAGGCGGCAATCTGTTCCGGGTTCCGCTCAGCCAGCGGAAGCAGCTGGCTGAAGGTACCCACCAGCAACGCCACCGCCACCAGGGTGATGGCGGACGCGTACAGGGCAAGACGGCGGATCCTTCGCAGTCGCAGGCGCGGCGGCGCGCTCATCGGCCCTGGCCGGCAACCGGCCGGTAAAGATCAGAGCAGGACCACATCGAATTGTTCCTGCAGGTACTGGTCGTCCGCCTGGAAGCGGATGCTCTTGCCGAGGAATTCTTCCAGCTCGGCAACGGCGGTGGATTCTTCGTCGGTGATGCGGGCCACCACCTTCGAGGAGGCGATCACCAGCAGGCGCGCCGCTTCGAACTGGCGCACCGCACGGGTGATCTCGCGGAAGATTTCGTAGGTGACCGTTTCGGTTGTCTTGATGCTGCCACGGCCACTGCATTGCGGGCAGGTTTCCGACAGCTGGCGCTCCAGGCTCTCCACGGTGCGCTTGCGCGTCATCTCCACCAGGCCCAGCGGCGAGAAGTCGTACACGGTGGTCTTGGCATGGTCGCGGGCCAGTGCTTTTTCCAGCGTGCGCAGCACCTGGCGACGGTGTTCGGCGTCCACCATGTCGATGAAGTCGATGATGATGATGCCGCCCAGATTGCGCAGGCGCAGCTGCCTGGCAACGGCCTGCGCCGCTTCCAGGTTGGTACGGTAGACGGTTTCTTCCAGGTTGCGCTGGCCGACGAACGAACCGGTGTTGACGTCGATGGTGGTCATCGCTTCGGTCTGGTCGATCACCAGGTAGCCACCGGATTTCAGCGGCACCTGCTTGTCCAGTGCGCGGCCGATCTCGTCCTCCACCCCGAACATGTCGAAGATCGGGCGGTCGCCAGCGTACAGTTCCAGCTTCTCGGCCAGCACCGGCATGTACTTGGCCACGAAGGCCTGCAGCTGCACGAAGGTTTCCTTGGAATCGACCTTCACCTTGTCCACGTCCTTGCGGATCAGGTCGCGCACCGAACGCAGCGGCAGGCTGAGGTCTTCATAGATCACGCTGCACGAAGCGGCCTCGCGGCCGCGCCGCTCGACCACGTTCCATACCCGCGACAGGTAGGCCACGTCTTCGGCAATCGCTTCGGCCGGTTGGCCTTCGGCGTTGGTGCGCACGATGTAGCCGTAGCCACCGTGCTGGGCCGACAGTTCGGTCACCAGCGCCTTCAGCCGTGCGCGCTCGCCTTCGTCTTCGATGCGCGCCGAAACGCCGACCACCTTGGACTGCGGCAGCAGCACCATGTAACGCGAGGGGATGCTGATCTGGGTGGTGAGGCGTGCGCCCTTGGTGCCGATCGGGTCCTTGACCACCTGCACCACGATGTCCTGGCCGTCGCGCAGCAGCTCCACGATGGGTACGCTGGAGGGCGGCGGCAGGGTGGTGCCGTCTGTGTCCGGGCTGGCCACCGGGGCCGGCCGCACCACATCGTTGGCGTGCAGGAACGCAGCGCGCTCCAGCCCCACTTCAACGAACGCGGCCTGCATGCCGGGCATCACCCGCTGCACCTTTCCCTTGTAGATGTTGCCGACCACGCCGCGCCGCCAGCCACGTTCGATGTGCAGCTCCTGCAGCATGCCGTTCTCGATCACCGCCACCCGGGTTTCGCGGGGGGTTACGTTGACCAGTATTTCTTCAGACATGTACGGCAGCCTCCGTGGCGGCAACAGGGTAGGAAGGCAAGCCCGCGCCGGCCAGCAGCCGGTCGGTCTGGTACAGCGGCAATCCCATCACGCCGGAATAGCTTCCGGCCAGATGGGTGATGAAGCGCTCTGCTTCTCCCTGGATGGCATACGCACCGGCCTTGCCGAACGGCTCGCCGGTAGCCACGTAAGCGGCGATGCGGGCTTGCTCCAGCGCGGCGAAGGTGACCTCGGACACCACCACATCCGCCGACACGCCGCCGGCAGAAGCCAGCACCACGGCGGTCATCACCTGGTGGGTGCGGCCGGACAGCGCGGCCAGCATGGCGGCGGCATCCCCGGCATCGGCCGGTTTGCCGAACACGCGCTCACCCAGCACCACTTCGGTATCCGAGCCGACCACCACCGCTGCGGGATCGGCGGCCAGCACGTGGGCCAGCCCTGCGCGGGCCTTGTCGGCGGCTACCCGCTGCACGTAGTCGCGCGGCGTTTCGCCAACCGCGCGCACTTCGGCCACGTCCAGGTCCAGGGTCTGGAACGGACGGCCAAGGCGGGCAAGCAATTCACTGCGGCGGGGGGAGCGGGAGGCAAGATAGAGCATCGACACAGCATACCCTGCGCGCAGGGCCTGAATCGCAGGCAACGTGCCGCGGCCATGCGCAACCCCGTTCCGGCTCACAACGCGTTCATCCCTTCGCCAGCAACCTCGATGGCCTTCAAGGAGATCTCCATGCGTCGCCCTGTCCTCTCACCCCTGCTGCTCGCCCTGTCCCTCGCCCTGGGAGCTTCCGTGACCGCTCAAGCCGCCGTACCGGCCCCTGCCATCGCCCCGGTGGAAGGCACCCTGCTCAACGTATCGGCCAACGCCGAAGCCAGCCGCGTGCCGGACATCGCCACGCTCTCCGCCGGCGTGGTTACCCAGGCCGTGGACGGCAACACCGCGATGCGCGAGAACGCGCAGAAGATGGACACCGTGCTGGCCGCGATCAAGGCCGCGGGCATCGCCGAGCGCGACGTGCAGACCAGCGGGGTGAACCTGAGCCCGCAGTATCGCTACGCTGACAACGAGGCACCGAAGATCACCGGCTACCAGGCCAGCAACACGGTCAGCCTGAAGGTGCGTGACATCGCCAAGCTGGGCAAGGTGCTGGACGCGCTGGCCGCACAGGGCGCCAACCAGATCAACGGCCCCAGCTTCGAGATCGACCAGCCGGAACCGGTGTATGACGAAGCCCGCCTGGCCGCACTGAAGAAGGCCCAGGCCCGTGCGCAGACCTACGCCAAGTCGCTGGGCCTGCAGGTGCGCCGCATCGTCAGCATTTCCGAAAGCAGCGGCGGCGGCTTCCGCCCGGTGATGATGCGCGCGGCCGCCGCGCCGATGGCCGCCGACATGGCCAGCACCCCGGTGGCCGCCGGTGAAACCACCGTGTCGGTGAACCTGGACGTGGTGTTCGAACTCGGCCGCTGAGGCCTTCGCAGTTGAGTGCCGATCCACTGTTTGGTGGGTGACGACCGCCCTTGGTGCGTGACGACCGTTGGTCGTCACCGTTCTGCTTGGGTGCCAATTGGTAGGTGACGACCTTGGTCGTCACGGCGATCTGCGGGTGACGACCAAGGTCGTCACTACGTAGCGCCACCGCCGTTACCTGACTCGTAACCAAACGAACGCGCCTGCCCCGCTGGGCACGCCGCGCTGGCCGCGCTATTGCTGTCCGCCGGCATCCACCGGCCCGATGACGTCCCCCTGCTGGCTTTGCACGGAGGTGAACCATGGTTCGTACGTACCCGGTAGTCCCGCTCCGCTTCGACCCCGCCCGCATCGCCGCATGGAGCACCGCGATCGCGCTGCACGTGCTGGCCTTCATGCTGCTGGTGATCCCCGCCGCCTACGTGGGCGCCCCCCTGCCACGTGAGGCCCCGCAGATCCGCTGGATCACCCCGGACAAGTCACTGCCGCCCACGCCGGTTCCGCCGGAAGTCGTCCAGCAGGTCGCACCGCCGCAGACCGTGGTGAAACCCCAGCCGACGCCCCTGCCGACCCCCACCACCGTCACCGAGCAGGTCCCGGCCTACGCCGTGCCCGCCGCCGAACCGCAGCCCGCCCTCGTTCCGAGCGTGCCCCTGCAGACCGCTACGCCCACCCGCAGCGGCCCTGGCGCACAACTGCGGTACCGCTCCGCCCCGCCGCCGACGTACCCGATCGCCGCCCTGCGTGGCCGTGAGCAGGGCACCGTCCTGCTGCGGGTGGAAGTCAGTGCCGAGGGCCGCCCCACTGCGGTTTACATCGAACGCAGCAGCGGTTCGCGTGCGCTGGACCTTGCTGCGCGCCAGCAGGTACTGCGCCAGTGGCGATTCGAACCGTCCATGCAGGACGGCGTGGCCACGTCCTCGGTGGGCCTGGTGCCGATCGAGTTCTCCTTGCCAGAGTAAGGCGCGACAGGGGGTGACGGATATCACCCCCTGTCCAGCTCCCTGACGGACGTCACAAAGCGGACCCGATTAAGCAAAATTTCACTCTTGCGTCACCTGAAAGAAACCTAGATTGGCGACATCGCGGGGCAAGGGGGCCTGCGGTAGGACACGCCACTACGTATTCCCAGTCAGGAGAGAGCTGTGAAATACCCGACCCTTCCACGTGCCAGCCGCCGCACGTCGCTTGCCACGTCCATCACCCACGTCCTTGCTGGCAGCGCGCTGCTGATCGCGGCCGCCGGATCCACGACGGCCTTCGCGCAGGACCCCGCCACCAACCTGGACCGGATCACCGTCACCGGCTCCAACATCCCGCGCACCAATACCGAAACCCCCTCACCGGTGCAGGTGGTCACCCGCCAGGAGATCGACCGTACCGGCAAGACCACGGTCGCCGAATACCTGCAGACCCTGACTTCGGACGGCTCCGGCTCCATCCCCAAGACCTTCGGCAACGGCTTCGCCGGCGGCGGCGCCGGCATTTCGCTGCGCGGCCTGGGCGCCGGTTCCACTCTGGTGCTGTTGAACGGACGGCGCATGGCCACCTATGGCCTGGCCGATGACGGACAGAAGGTCTTCACCGATCTCAGCACCATCCCGCTGGATGCCGTGGAGCGCGTGGAAGTCCTGAAGGACGGCGCGTCTGCCACCTATGGTTCGGACGCCATCGCCGGCGTGGTGAACATCATCCTGCGCAGTGACTTCGAAGGCGTGATCCTGCGCGGCTCCTATGGCTTGTCCGGCGACAGCGACGGCGATGCGCGCAAGGCAACCCTGACCGCCGGTACCGGCAATCTGTCCGAAGATGGCTGGAATGCCTTCGCCAGCATCGACGTGGGCAAGTCCGATGGCATCCGCGTCAGCGACCGTCGCAACCGCGACTGGATCGGCACCGGTGACCTGCGTCGCTGGGGCTACAGCGCCGGCGGCAGCCAGTTCCTTGGCGGGGCGATCACCGGCAACGGCAGCGGCGGCGGCAACTCGCCGACCGGCAGCATCTTCAACCCGACCACCGGCCTGCTGGAATCACTGCCCGGTTGTTCAGGCCTTTCCAGTGTCGCCCCGCAGGATCCGGGCGGCGGCTGCCTGTGGGACATGGCCGACTATCGTGACCTGAGCCCGGAAGAGAAATACGTCAACGTGTTCGGACGTGCGACCTTCGCCTTCAACGACAGCGCCGAAGCCTATGTGGAAATGGGCTACTCCAAGAAGGAAACCACCTTCAACAACACCCCGTCCAACGTGTCCGGCGCGTGGGGTTATCCTGGTGGCCCGGTCAATGCCAACAGTGGCCCCGGCGCCACCGTGCTGGCGGTCGGGCATCCCGACAACCCCTACGGCGAACCGGTGCGCGTGCGCTACAACGCCTTCGACGTCGGCCCGCGCGTGACCAACAACGACAACGAGTTCATCCGCTTCCTGGCCGGGGTAAAGGGCACCTGGGGCGAGTGGAGCTACGACACCGGCTACCTGCATTCGTCCACCAACCTGGTCAACAAGCGTGACGGCTTCCTGCGTTACAGCGCGGTGCAGTGCGTGCTGGGCGACTTGGCCTGCCCGGCTGGCACATGGAACATCGGTGCCGGCTCGGAAGGCAATCCGCAGAGCCTGTACGACTACATTTCCCCGACCATCCAGGCCACCGCCAAGAGCAGTCTGGACATGTTCGACTTCAAGGTGAACCGCTCGCTGATGGACCTGGCCGGCGGTCCGCTGGGGCTGGCGCTGGGCACCGAGTGGCGTCGTACCACCAACAGCCTGTCGCCGCAGACGTACACCGATGCCGGCGACATCATCGGGCTGGGCTTCTCGTCCTACGACGGTACCCAGAACGTCTACGCCGCCTATGCCGAACTGGCCGCGCCGGTGCTGGAATCGCTGGAACTCACCGCCGCCGCGCGCTATGACAAATACGAAAGCGGCGATGATTCGGTGACCCCGAAGGTCGGCTTCAAGTGGACCCCGATCGACTGGATCGCCCTGCGCGGCACCTATGCCGAAGGCTTTCGCGCGCCGAACCCGGCCGAGAACGGCGATGGTGGCCTGGCCGCCTTCTCCAATGCGCTCGACCCGGTCCGCTGCCCGGGTGGCACCCCCGCCCCG
The DNA here is from genome assembly GCF_002836635.1 of Stenotrophomonas sp. Bg11-02. NCBI lineage: Bacteria > Pseudomonadati > Pseudomonadota > Gammaproteobacteria > Lysobacterales > Lysobacteraceae > Stenotrophomonas > Stenotrophomonas sp. Bg11-02. Next base: position 49,822 of record NZ_PJAY01000063.1, on the reverse strand, counting down.
GGTGGCACGCAGGATGATTGCGGCCAGCAGCCGGTGGCGATCATCACCCGCCCCAACCCGCTGCTGGAAGCCGAAGAGTCCAAGAGCTATTCGCTGGGCATCGTGCTGCAGCCGACCCGCACGACGTCGATCACCGTGGACGCATGGCGTATCAAGCGCACCAATGAAATCGCACAGGGTTCAACGGCTGATGCCATCGCGTCAGGCAACGTGCTGCGCGATACCGACCTGCTCAATGGTGTGCCGGGCACCGGCTCGATCCTGGCCATCAACACGAACTACGTGAATGCCAGCGCGTCGAAGGTTGAAGGTATCGACACCGATATCCGCCAGGACATCCCGCTGGGTACTGCCGGCGACCTGCGGCTGGACCTGCAGTGGAGCCACACCAGCAAGTTCGAGCGTACCGAGGGTGACACTACCCACGAATACGCCGGCACCCACGGCAACTGCGATGTCACCAACTGCATCGGCACGCCGAAGGACCGCATCAACTTCGGTGCCACCTGGAACTACCACGACTGGTCGGTCAGCGGCATCGTCAACTACATCAGTTCGATGGACAACCTGGCCGAAACCGGCGGTACCAAGGAAGACGACTGCCTGAACTTCCGCGCCGATGGCAGCCCGGCCCCGGGCGACTGCAAGGTCGCTTCATTCACCACGTTTGATCTGTCGGCCAACTGGAAGGCCATGGATGGACTGGAGATCTTCGGCTCGGTGGCCAACGTGTTCGACCGCACCGCACCGCTGGATCCGGCCACTTACGGCGGCATCAACTACAACCCGCTGCACTTCAGCGGCGCCATCGGCCGCTACTTCACGGTGGGCGCGAAGTACACGTTCAACTGATCGGATTCATCGCGTGATGTGACCAAGCCCGGGCCTCGTGCCCGGGCTTTTTTCTGCGTGCATCGGCGCGCGGGATGACTAACGGCGACGCGTGGATCGGAGAGCGCGCGCGATGCATCCCAGCACGCACCCTGCGCCCACGCCCAGCAGCGCGCCGTGGCCGGGCGCGGCGCCAAGCAGCCAGGCAAGCGGCATGCCCACGATCAGGCCGGCAAGGCCGAACCAGGCGATATCCCGATTTCGGGCTCGCTCGCGCGAGGCCGCCTTCAATGCCGCGGAACGGTACTGCTGTGCCTGCAGGTCGGGGTCGAGCACCGCCTCTGCGATGGCGGCGGCCTGTTGTTTCTCCATGAGTCACTGCTCCTAATGCCGATGCTGGCCGCTGAAGCCTACCGCCGAGCACGGCTCGGCGCTACCAGGGCGGGCACATGCGCTGGGTTACCTCATGGCTGGATCTCGGCCAGCGCGCGGTGCAACGGCGCGGCGGACACCTGGATCGGCCCATGGAACGGCACGCTCATGTCCAGCACGAAGTACACCGAGGTCGCGATCAAAGCGGCCGATACAAGGAACATGCCGACCACCATCGGGTTGTGCGGGGCACGATAGCCGAAACTTCCATAGATCAGCGTCATCCACGCCATCAGCATCCAGATGATCAGGCGCGGCACGCTGGCTTCGGACTGTTCGACGATGCTCCATCGTTGCAGCACGACGGTCTGGTACTGCTGTCGCGCATCGGCCAGCAACCCTTCGTGGAAACGATCCGCTGGCGCGATACGATCCAGCGCGCCACCGACCTGGTCCAGTGCGTTGGCCGCCGGGTCGTGGTGGTGGACGAGGGCATCGTCGCTGCGCGCGGGATGGGCAATGGCGGTCTCGATGTACTCCCTGAGCCGCCGTCGGGTCTCCTCGGTTTCCACCCCGTACGTCCGCAGCGAGCGGTCGAACATGATCAGGCTGGTCGAAAAACCGTGCACGTTCGAATCGATGGTTTCGAAGGTGTTCTTCGACGAATTGATCAGCAGGCCGAACACCAGCGAGGTCATCACCACGAAGATATTGGCCACCAACCGCAGGACCGTATTGGTCTCGTCATCCCGGTGCCGGGCCGAAAGCCGCGGATACAGGTACATCATGCCGATCGACGCCGCGCTCAGGCAGGCGAAGACGATACCCGCTGTGATGATCTCACCCATCGTGACGCTCCGGCCAAGGATGGGCGCAGCATGCCACACAAAAAAAACCCGCATCTCGCGATGCGGGTTTTCAAAATGGCGCCCGAAGTTGGACTCGAACCAACGACCCCCTGATTAACAGTCAAGTGCTCTAACCGGCTGAGCTATTCGGGCAGACGACCAGTATAACGACTCTTCACGCGCGATGGTAGGGGTGGTTGGCCAACATCGCCGCGGCGCGATACAGCTGTTCGGCGACGACCAGGCGCACCAGCATGTGCGGCAGGGTCAATGGGCCGATCGACCATTTTTCATCCGCCAGTGCCGATACCTCCGACGAATGCCCTTCCGGCCCGCCGATCAGGAACGCCAGGTCCCTGCCCTGCCCGCGCCAGTGCTCCAGCCGCTGCGCCAACTGTTCCGAGCTGAGCTGTCGGCCGGGAACGTCCAGCGCCACCACGTAGGCATTCTTCGGCAGCGCGGCAATCACCCGCTTGCCTTCGTCGTCGGTCGCACGGCGCGCATCGCGGCCCTTGCCACGCAGGCCCGGCTCGATCTCCACCAGCTCGAACGGCAGCCAGTGCGAGAGCCGCTTCTGGTATTCGGCAAAGCCCTGCGCCACCCAGCTGGGGGCGCGTTCACCGGTGGCGATCAGTCGCGCTTTCATCAGGCTTCCTCATAACGTCCAACGGCGCCATCGGCGCCGTCGGGGGGTACACCACGGGCAGCAGGCCGGTCGATCAGACCTCGTCGTCCTGGCCTTCTTCTTCTTCGTGCTGGCCACGCTGGTCGCCCACCGTCCACAGGCGCTCCAGCGCATACAGCTCGCGCACGCGCGGCAGCATGACATGGACCACGACATCGCCCAGGTCGACCAGGACCCATTCGGCTTCGCGCTCGCCTTCAACGCCCAACGGCATCATGTCCAGCTTCTTGGCGAAGCGGACCACTTCCTCGGCGATGGACTTCACGTGACGCGACGAGGTACCCGAGGCGATCACGAAGTAATCGGCGACGCTGGACTTGCCGCGTACGTCGATGGTGACCACGTCCTTGGCCTTCAGCTCTTCGGTGGCGTCGGTCACGCAGGCCAACAGCTGCTCCACGGAGGGCGGCGGGTTGGGCAGTTCGACCTTGATGGTCTGGGGTTGGGGCTGGTTGCTCAAAGCGGGTCGACTCGATAAACGTAGGGGGGATTATACGTGGGACCGGCGCGGGAGGCATTCACCGGATTCAGCCCCCAGGCGGACAAGCCGCTGACCTGACCCGCGCCGCCGGCTATGCCTGATAACGGGCCCGGTTGGGCGAGCCGATGATGGTGGCCCGCCGGTTGCGCGCCCTTTCCCATTGACTGGAGCATCACCATGAGCCTGCTTGCCACCTTCGTCGTCGCCTCGGGTATCGCGCTTGGTAGCGCTGCAGCGCCCGTCCAGGCGCCAGTAGGTCCTGAAGGGGATCCCTGCCCGGGTTGCGTTGCCTGGCGGTGCGATACGCGCGGAAGCGTCCACCTACCGTTGGTAGTGAATGAACCCGATCACAAACAGGCCGTCCTGCGTGCCATTTACGAGCATACCCGCGCCACCTTCGGCGGCCAGGTTCCCGCGTCGGTGACCTGCACCACGACGGGCGGATGACAGCTGCCAAGCCCCAGGATCACACACCGTAAAGCCGATGTCCGGTGATGTAACCCGCCACCGCCGGCGGTACCAGGGCCTGCCAGGTGCCGCCGGCGGCGATGCGGGCGCGGACCTCGCTGGCCGACTCGCTGCGCAGCGGCTGATGCAGGCGCAGCACACGCCCTGCCGCTGCATCCTCAAGGTCCTGCGGCTGGTCGGTCCAGCGGCCGTGCAGTGCCTGGCCCAGCACGCCCTCCACCACCTGCGGCAAGCTGCTGCCGGGGCGCTCGGCGACGATGAAATGCGCCAGCCCGAACAGGTCCTGCCAGCGATGCCAGGTGGCCAGCGACAGCAGGCTGTCGGCCCCCACCAGCCAGGCCAGCGGCGTATCCGCGCCGAACGCCTGGCGCAGTTCGGTCAGGGTATCCACGGTGTAGGACGGACGTTGCCGATGGCGGGCGGCGCGCTCCAGTTCGTGGCGATCCAGCAGCAATCCGGTTTCATCGGCAAGCGCCAGCTGCAGCATCCGGCAACGTTGCTCGGCGCTGGCGCCGGGTGCCGGACGGTGCGGCGGGTCGGCCGCCGGCAGCAGCCGTATCGGCAGGTTCAAGGCATCGCGTGCGGCACGGGCAATGGCAAGATGCCCGTTGTGCACCGGATCGAACGTGCCGCCGTAATAGATGCGAAGGCCCATGGCCAGCGCTCAGGCGCGCGCCAGCAGGCGTACCGCGCGTGCTTCGGACACCGCCACCAGCAGGCGTTCCAGGGCCAGCCACGGGTCACCGTCGGCGCGCCCTTTGGCAATGCGATCCACCAGCCCGGCTTCGGCAACGAAGCGCTCCCAGCGCTTGGCTTCCGGGTGCCGCTGCAGCGCGCGCTTGTACGGCGCCTGGCGGGACTCCCAGATGCCGCGTGATTTCATTTCCGCGGCAAGGTTGCCGCCCCGCGCCTGCACCTGGGCCAACGCAGCGCCAGCCAGCAGTTCACGGATGACAATCGGCATAAGGGCGGCCACCGCCTCGCCTTCGGCGCGCAGCCCGGCCACCATCCGCAGCACCGCGGTGGGCTGGCCGGAGAAGGTCGACTCCACCAGCCGGAAAACGTCATAGCGGGCCGCATCGGCCACCAGCGCGTCCATCTTTTCCACATCCAGCACCTGCCCGGATTCGACCAGCAGGGCCAGTTTGTCGATTTCCTGCGCGGCGGCCAGCAGGTTGCCTTCCACCCGCTCGGCCAGCCGCTGCACCGCTTGTGGATCGGCGCGCAGGCCCTTGCCACGCAGGCGGCGCTCGATCCACTCAGGCAGCTCGTGCGGCTTGATCGCCCACGCTACCGAAATCACGCCGGCACGGCCTACGGCATCGGCCCACTTGCCCTGGTGCGATTTGCTCCATTCATTGGCGCTGATCAACAGCACCACGTCCGGTGGCGGTGAGGCGCAGAAGTCACTGATGACTTCGGCGCCTTCCTTGCCCGGCTTGCCGTTGGGCAGCCGCACTTCGATCAGGCGGCGTGCACTGAACAGGCTGGGCGCGTTGAACCCCGCCTGCAGCCGTCCCCAGTCGAAATCGCGCCCATCGGCATCGAATACTTCGCGTTCGCTGATGCCCTCTGCGCGCGCTTTTGCGCGCACCGCATCGGCCGCTTCCAGCACGCGCAGGGTTTCAGGCCCGGCGATGAGATAGACGGGCGCCAGCGGCTGACCGCCGGTGGCGCTGGCCAGCTGCTCCGGGCGCTGTTCCATCCGGGTGCCGGCTCAGTCCTGCACCGGCTTGGTGGCCGGCTGGGGGATGGGCTTGGCAGTGGGGATGGTGGTCTGGATGGCCGGCACGCCGGCCGGCGCCGGGCCTGCCGGAATCACCTGGCCGTCGACCGCCTCGACCGGGGCCGAGATGCTGCGGCCTTCGCGCAGCTCGTTGCGTACCACGCTGTCGATGCGGCGGATGATCGAGGCCGACATTTCACGGCGCAGCTCATCGGCCAGGATCTCGCGCTCGGTGGTGGTGCCGGTGGCGTCGGTCGGCGGGGAAACGTAATCGCGCGACAGCTCGATCACCTGCTGCGGCACCAGTTCGCTGCCGTCTTCGCGGCGGAAGATGAAGATCACCGCGTAGCGCAGGCTGTATTCCTGCGCACGACCCTGTGCGTCGATGGCGATCGGCAGGTCACCCCAGCGCTCGGACAGCACCTGCAGCTGCGCGGCCGGCGCGGTCGAGTCGTCATCGGCCAGGGTCGCCCCGGACGCCCGCAGGCTGCGTCGCAGCAGCTTGGCCAGCTCGCTGTAGGGCGCGGTGGAGACCACCTTCACTGCTGCCGTGTCGGCCGGCAGCATCAGCTTGTTGCGCATGTGGAAGCCGCAACCGGCCAGGCCGAGGGCGAAGAGAAGGGCAAGCAGGATTCGGGTCATGGACACAGTCTGTAGTAGCCGGGCGGCTGCGGCAATACAGCCTGCCCGATGAGGCGTGAATGACGGTTGATCATCGGGGCCCGGGAAGGCGGTGACGACCAACGGTCGTCACCCACCACAGCCTGGCGTCACCCGCCAGAGCCTGGCGTCACCCACCGCGGTGGCGCGGCCGGGGTCAGCCGACGACGATGTTCACGATCTTGCCGGGCACGATGATGATCTTGCGCACGGTCAGGCCTTCCATGAACTTGGCCGCGTTCGGTTCGGCCACCGCCAGCGCTTCGATCTGCTCGCGCGCCGCGTCGGCGGCGACCTCGATCGTGCCGCGCAGCTTGCCGTTGACCTGCACCGCCAGGGTCAGCGCATCGCGTACCAGGGCACCTGGATCGGCCTGCGGGAAGACCTGGTCTTCCAGCAGCGTCTGGCCATGGCCCAGCACCTGCCACAGCGCATGGCTGGCATGCGGAGTGATCGGGTTGAGCATCAGCACGATCGCCTGCAGGGCTTCGTGGCGCACCGCCCGGCCTTGCGGCGTGGCGTCATCGAACTTGGCCAGCGCATTCATCAGTTCCATCACCGCGGCAATGGCGGTGTTGAAGCTGTGGCGGCGGCCATAGTCGTCGCCGACCTTGCCGATGGTTTCATGGGTCTTGCGGCGCAGGGTCTTCTGGCCGGCGTCCAGCGCGGACACGTCCAGCGCCGGGGCCGCACCATCGGCCGCATGCTTGTGCACCTGCGCCCACAACCGGCGCAGGAACCGCGCCATGCCGTCCACGCCGGCTTCGTTCCACTCCAGCGACTGTTCCGGCGGTGCGGCGAACATCGAGAAAAGGCGCACGGTGTCGGCGCCGTACTTGCCGACCATGGTCTGCGGGTCCACGCCGTTGTTCTTGGACTTGGACATCTTCTCCGTGCCGCCGACCACGACCGGCTGGCCGTCGGCCACCAGGGTGGCGCCGGTGATGCGGCCACGCTCGTCGCGCTGCACGTCCACGTCGGCCGGGTTGATCCAGTCCTTGGACCCGTCCGGGTTGGCGCGGTAGTAGGTTTCGGCGATCACCATGCCCTGGCACAGCAGGTTGCGCGCCGGCTCGTTGCTGTCCACCATCCGCGCGTCACGCAGCAGCTTGTGATAGAAGCGGAAATACATCAGGTGCAGGATCGCGTGTTCGATGCCACCGATGTACTGGTCCACCGGCAGCCAGTAGTTGCCGCGCTTGTCCACCGCATCGCGTGCGCCCGGGGAGGTGTAGCGGGCGTAGTACCAGCTCGACTCCATGAAGGTATCGAAGGTGTCGGTCTCGCGCTCGGCCGCGCCGCCGCAGTCCGGACAGGTGGTCTTGCGCCATTCCGGATCGGTCTTGATCGGCGAACCGGTACCCGAGAAGGCCACGTTTTCCGGCAGGACGACGGGCAGTTGCTCTTCCGGCACCGGCACCGCGCCACATTTGTCGCAGTAGATCACCGGAATCGGGCAGCCCCAGTAACGCTGGCGGCTGACACCCCAGTCGCGCAGGCGGTAGTTCACGCGGCGCTGGCCCTGGGCCTTGCGCTCGAAGCGTTCGGCCAGGGCTTCGAAGGCGCCCTGGAAATCCAGGCCGTCGAACTCGCCCGAATTGACCAGCTCGCTTTCGCGGCTCTTGTCGCTGTACCAGTCCTGCCAACGGCTGGCGTCGTACGCGGTTTCGTCCTTGCGCAGCGATTTCAGCGCGATGACCTGGCGGATCGGCAGGCCGTACTTGTTGGCGAATTCGTTGTCGCGCTGGTCATGGCCCGGCACGGCCATCACCGCGCCGGTGCCGTAGCCCATCAGCACGAAGTTGGCCACCCACACCGGCACCTGCTCGCCGGTCACCGGATGGATGGCCTTCAGGCCGGTATCCATGCCGCGCTTTTCCTGGGTTTCCAGTTCCGCTTCGGACACCCCGCCCTGCTTCAGCCCGGCCAGCAGTTCAGCCAGCTGCGGGTTGTTCCTGGCCGCATGCAGCGCCAGCGGATGTTCGCCGGCGATGGACACGAAGGTCACGCCCATCACCGTGTCCGGCCGGGTGGTGAACACGCGCAGCGGGTCCAGCGTGTTGCCCTCGGCATCACGTACGGCGAACTGGATCTCCAGCCCTTCCGAGCGGCCGATCCAGTTGCGCTGCATGGTCTTGACCGATTCCGGCCAGCCATCCAGTTCGTCCAGTCCGTCCAGCAGCTCCTGGGCGTAATCGGTGATGCGCAGGAACCACTGCGGGATCTCGCGCTTTTCCACCAGCGCACCGGAGCGCCAACCGCGGCCGTCGATGACCTGCTCGTTGGCCAGCACGGTCTGGTCGATCGGATCCCAGTTGACCACCGCGTTGCGGCGGTAGGCCAGGCCCTTGCGCATCAGGCGGGTGAACATGCGCTGCTCGTGGACGTAATAGTCCGGGTTGCAGGTGGCGAACTCACGCGACCAGTCGATGGCATAGCCCAGCGACTTGAGCTGGCTGCGCATGTGGTCGATGTTCTTGTAGGTCCACTTGGCCGGCGCGGTCTTGTTCTTGATCGCGGCATTTTCGGCGGGCAGGCCGAACGCGTCCCAGCCCATCGGCTGCAGCACGTTGTGCCCGGTCATCCGCTTGTAGCGGCTGATCACGTCACCGATGGTGTAGTTGCGCACATGGCCCATGTGCAGCGCGCCCGACGGGTACGGAAGCATCGACAGGCAGAAGTACTTCGGCTTGTCCGAGGTCTCGTTGACTTCGAAGGCACGGGTACCGTCCCAGAACTGCTGGGCGGCGGATTCAACCTGCTGCGGGTCGTAGGCGTTGGGTTCGACGCTGGTCATGGAACACACAAGTGCGGCGGCAAAGCGGCACAGGGTACCGCAGTGCGGCAAAAGCCTCCAATCCGGTCGACAGGCGGCCCGCCGCCCGCTCCCGGCCGCTTACCGGCGGGTATCGGCCGGGCCCAGCAGGCGCAGCCCCAACAGCAGCCATGACGCCCACGCCGCAAAGGTAAGCCGCTGCGCCAGCGGCGCCGGCACCACCCCCTGCAGGGCGAAAGCGGTGACCGCCGCGACCAGCCCGCAGCCCAGCGCCAGCCGCGCCAACGGCGGCGATCTGCGCCAGCTGCCGACGCCCAGCATCAGCGTGCCGGCAATGAACGCCAGCGCCCACACCATCCATGCGCTGGCATGCGCCTGGCTGGCCGGGCCGTCCAGGTCCTGCACGTCCAACGGGAACAGGCCCATGCCGGCAAAGGCCAGTCCGGCCAGCACCAGCAGCTGGCCGGCCACCCGCAGCAGCCAGCTGCTGCCGGCCGGCAGGCGCGCCAGCAGGCACAGCGCCATCGCCGTGGCGAGCAGGCCCGGCAGCACCCAACCCAGCAGGTTGAAGCCGAGTGCATGGGCGATGCCGCCCGCCCCAAGCAGCGCCACCGGATGGCGCCCCTGCTCGAAGCCGTCCAGCGCAACGCCGAAACCGGCCACGGACAGCACCCACCCCACCGCCGCGGCAGGACCGAGCAGGTTCTCGAGACGGCGCGGAAGCAGGGTCGGCATGGAGCGGCACTCGGGAAATCGGGGACCCTATTGTGGAACATCGAACCGGCGGTGGGTTGAAGCCGCAAGCGTCCGCCACCATAGAATCGGTCTCCCGCCGTAGATCCAGAGTTTCCATGAGCGAACTGCCGAACGTATTCGACGCTGTGACCGAAACCTTCGAAGCCGAAGTGCTGCAGAAATCCCTGCAGACGCCGGTACTGGTCGATTTCTGGGCGACCTGGTGCGAGCCCTGCAAGACCCTCGGACCGCTGCTGGAAAAGCTGGCCGGTGAATACAACGGTGCCTTCCAGCTGGCCAAGGTGGACGTGGACAAGGAACAGCAGATCGCCGCGGCGTTCCAGATCCGTTCGGTGCCGACCGTGTTCCTGGTCAAGGGCGGCCAGCTGGTGGATGGTTTCCCCGGTGCAGTGACCGAAGGCCAGTTGCGTGAGTTCCTGGCCCAGCACGGCATCGCCCCGGCCGAGCCGGTGGCCGAAGCCGAGCCCGAGCCGCTGGATGCGCAGGCGCAGGTCGACGTGCTGCGCGCGCAGATCGCGGCCGAACCGGGCAAGGACGAGCTGCGTCTGGACCTGGCCGTGGCCCTGCTGCAGATCGGCGGGGTGGACGAAGCCCGCACCCTGATCGATGGACTGCCGGCCAACCTGGCCACCGATGACCGCGCCGTGCGCGCCCGCGCGCGCCTTTCGTTCGCTTCGGCCCTGAAGGATGCACCGGCCCCGGAAGCCCTGGAAGCGCGCATCGCAGCCGATGCTGGTGACCTGACCGCCCGCCACCTGCGCGGCGTGCAGTTGCTGCTGGCAGGCGAAGACGCGGCCGCACTGGAGCAGTTCCTGGAGATGCTGCGGGTAGATCGCAGTTTCGATGACGGCCTGCCGCGCAAGGCGCTGATCGATGCATTCAACGTGATCACCGACCCCGCATTGGTCAGCCAGTACCGGCGGAAGATGGCCGCGCTGCTGTTCTGAAGGTAAATACGTTCAGAACCGGCCTGCGGCCGGCACGCGATACTGATCCGGTGGCGTCGTACACGTCACGGTTCATTCGGGGGAATGAAACCCGGCCAGGCGGCCGAGGGCATCGCTCCACCGATCTTTCCCGGGGGAGGATCGCGTGATTGCTGAAGGAGTAACCCCATGTGGCTGGCGGCGGCAATGAAGCGGCAGCCGCTGGCCTGGCGCTATCGGCTGCTGCTGGCGCTGCTAGCCGGGCTGGCCGCTGCTGCCGCCAGCCATGGCCGATGGCTGGGCGCAGTGGACGAGGCGATCTTCGACCACTACCTCGCCCGCTGGAGCTACCCAGCCGACCCCAGCCTGCTGATCGTCGCCATCGATGAGGCAAGCCTGCAGCAGATCGGCCCGTGGCCCTGGCCCCGCAGCGTGCACGCGCGCCTGTTGGACCGGCTGACCCGGGCCGGCAGCAAGCGGGTGCTGCTGGACCTGCCGTTGTCCGAACCTGACTCTCATCCGGGCGCCGACGCCGCCCTGGCGGCGGCGATCGCGCGCAACGGCCAGGTGGTGTTGCCGGTGCTGGCGGTACCGGCCCGCGACGGCCGGTTGGCCGAAGAACGGCTGCCCATTGCACGGATGACCGCCAATGCCGCCGCGCTGGGCCACGCAGAGGTGCACGTGGATGCCGATGGGGTGGCACGCGGTATTTTCCTGCATGCCGGCATCGGATCAGCCCATTGGCCGGCGCTGGGCGTCGCACTCGCCGACCTGCCCGAGCGTATGAAGGGCCTGCCGGTTCGGCAACAGCACGCCGCGCCTTTCCAATGGGTCGGCGACGACTACGTCCGCCTTCGATACGCGGGGCCGCAGGGGGTCCCGCAGCTGTCCTATGTCGAGGTGCTGGAAGGTCGGGTGGCGCCCTCCCTGCTGCACGGCCGGCGCGTTCTGGTGGGGCCTGCCGCCCCTGCCATCGCACCGGGACTGCGGCCCCCAGGCGCCGGTGGATCCGTAATCAGCGCAACCGGATTCCAGGCCCACGTGGCCTCGATGCTGCTGCAGTCACGCACACTGCAGGTCATGGCAGGGACCTGGCAGGACGGCATCAGCGCGCTGGTGGTGGCGCTTTGCGTGCTTGGGGTCTGTGGCGGGCGCACAGCCACCGTGGCGGGCGTGATGGTCGGGCTGGTCCTGCCCTTGCTGCTTGCACTGGGATTGTTGCGGTCCGGCAACCTGTGGTGGGCGCCCGCGGCCGCGTGGGTCGTGGCGCTCGCTTGCATCACCGCAGTCGCCGCGTGGTCGATCGCCGGATGGCGTCGACGGGCCGGGCTGGACGCGCTCACCGGGCTGGGTAACCGGCAGCGCTTCGAACACACCCTGCAGCAGGAGCGCGAGGCCGGGCTGCGCGCGCGCAGGCCGCTCACCGTCGTACTGATCGAGGTGCAGCGCGGCATGGGCCACCCCCTCCGGCCCGGTCATCGGGCCGACGAGCAGGTGCTGGTCGCGGTCGCCCGGTTGGTGGCCGCCCATGCCCGCCGACCACGCGACGCCGCCGTCCGCCTTGGCGACGATGCGTTGGCGATGATCCTTCCCGATACCGCGCCGGGCGGTGCCCGCCAGGTGGCCGAGGACCTGATCGGCGATGTACGTCGGCTTGCCTCTGCCGCGACCGATCCGGCCGCCTCGAAGGTGACCCTCAGCATCGGCGGATTCTGCCGGGTGCCGGACCCGGAACTGTCCGCGCAGGCGTTCGTGGCCGGCGCGGACGCCGCACTGCATCGGGTCAAGGCCACTGGTGGCGACGGCTATCAGCTGGACGCGGGCTGAGCGGGCCACGCTTTTCCATACGCAACCGCATGGTTACACTGGCATCCCCCCTCCTGGATGCCGGTCCACCATGAAAGCCAGCCTGTTCCGCCACGGCATCAATCTGTGGCCGCCCTTCCTGTTCGCCGGCATCCACGTAACCCGGGTGTCACCGGATTACCGTGACATCGACGTCGAACTGCGCATGCGTCCGTGGAACCGGAACTATGTCGGCACCCATTTCGGCGGCAGCCTGTTCGCCATGACCGATCCGTTCTGGATGCTGGGGCTGATGCACAACCTGGGCCGCGACTACTACGTGTGGGATCGCGCCGGCGAGATCGAATTCCTCAAGCCCGGCCGTAGTACGGTGCGCGCGACCTTCCGCATCGATGACGCAATGCTCGCGGAAATCCGCTCGGACGCTGCCGATGGCAGCAAGCAACTGCGCTGGTACAGCAACGACGTACTGGATGCTTCAGGAGAGGTGATCGCGCGCGTGCGCAAGCAGGTCTACATCCGGCTCAAGCCGCAGGCGCGCGGCGGCGCAATTGTCGATTGAGGCGAGTGCCGCCGAATCGAACGCTTGTGCTTATACCGAGATGGAGCGCACGGCACCGCATCGCGGCATATCGATGATGAAGTGCGGCGCACATGCGGTGCGCCATCTTCATCGGAGAAACGAAATGTCAGCAACGATCAGCAGACGCCACGCCCTGCAGGCCGCCGGGTGGGCGGCCACCGCCCTGTTCACCACCACCGCCGCCGCGCAGCAGCAACGCCGGATCACCGTGGAGGACATCATGGGTCCGTACTATCCCATCCAGCGACCGCTGGACGAGGACGCGGACCTTACCCGCGTCGACGGACAGCCGGGCGTTGCGCAGGGCACCCGGATCGACCTGCATGGACGCGTCGTCGACACCCTGGGCCAGCCGGTGGCGGGCGCCTGGATCGAGATGTGGCAGGCCAACACCCACGGGCGCTACGCGCATGCCACCGACGCCAACGAGGCTGCGCCGCTTGACCCTGCATTCCAGGGGTTTGGACGACAGGAAACCGACGCGGAGGGGAGGTTCCGCTTCCTGACCATCGTCCCCGGAGCGTATCCCATCGGAACCGGCCCGGATCAGCTTCGCACCCCGCACATCCACTTCGACATCCGCGGCCAGCATGATCGCCTGGTGACACAGATCTATTTCAGTGGCGAGCCACTCAATGACAGCGACCTGCTCTACCAGGCGCTGTCTGCCGAAGATCGCGAGACCGTTACCCTGCTGCCGCGCAGCGTGGGGGAGGATGAACCGTTGGAAGCAGAGTGGACGGTGGTGCTCGCCACCGGCTGACGCCTGTGCAGGGTCCGCCTCACTTCGCAGCTTGCCGTGAAGGTTCTGGATCCCAGCGCAGCGGCACCCTCAGCAGGCGGTCGTCGGGCCGGCGCGAGGTGTCACGCCGCGCGACCTGAAGCCAGCGCCCCTCGGCATCCGCATGGGGGGCGCGGGTTGCCGAACGTAGCGCCACCGGCAGCCTGGCCAGCGCGTCGGCGGGTGAACCCGACTGCGTGCGCAGCCACTGCTGCGCCGCCAGCAGCCGCACCATCGCGGCGGCGTCCTGGCTGCGGCCGGCATAACGCAGGTATAGCTGCGCGGGAATATCGCTCAACTCGCAACCTGCCAGGTTGGCCACGCAGTCGAATCCGTGCGTGGCCTGCGTGGGCGCCGCGATCTGCCTGTCCTCGCCCAATCGCTGCTGCTGTGCGGGGTCGCACGCCCATGCATGCGCCGTGGCGAGGCGCGCCAGGGAGCGCTCGGTATCCAGCACCAGCACTGAACCCGGCGATCGCGCAGAGTAACGCATAGCCATGCCGGCGTAGCGCATCTCGCCCTGCAGCGGTCGGCACAGGCTGGTTTCCGCCGCCGTCATCGGCCGCAGCGCCGCCGTACAGGCAGCGGGAAGCGAGGCGTCGCGCGGCAGTTCGGCCAGCACCTCGCCCAGCACGCCACCATTGAGTTCCACCATGGCCATGCCGACACTGCTGGCAAGCAGGGTATCGCTGCCGGACAGCAGGCGGCGGCCAGCGAGGAGGCCGCTGCACAGTCCCTGCAAGGCACCGGCGGTATCGCCCTGGACATGGGCCAATGCGTGCGCGGTGACCGGATCCGTCAATCCATTCAACGCAGGGAACGGGAGCATGATCGCGGCGACCTGGCTGTCCCATGGGCTGGTGAAATGCCTGAATGCCGCCGTCTGCGACACGCGCGCATGCAGGCCTGCATGCCCGGCGTGGGCCCGGGCGAAACGCTGCGGGTCGCTGCGCACCTGCTCCAGGCAGGCGCCGGTGGGCCCGCTGCAGTAGCGTCCTTGTGGATAGGCCACGCGCGGATGATCGCCTTCGGCACTCATCCGCACGCCGCCGGCAAGGTCCGGAGCGGCCTGCCAGCGTGCGGCGTCCACCGCCATCGCCGCTGCGCGGGAACTGTCGTCCATGCCATCGAAGTCCAGCATCCACAGCAACGCATAGCCGTTGCGGCCTTCGGCCGGGACCTGCGTGCGCATCAGCGCCAACGCGCTGCGCTGCTTGTCGGGCATCGGCCAGAAATGCGATGCACACCACAGCAACACCGCTGCTGCCACCGCGCCCAGCACACTGACCACCGACCACCTCACCCCCTTTGCCATCCTCGACACCATCGCAACCCCTCCCTGCCACGTCCTATGACACAGCAGAGCCTAACCGGCGCCACGCGACCGCTACAATGCGCCGATGTCACTCCCAGCCCCCACTCTCACTCCCCGCCCTTCCCTGCAACGGCTGTTCCTGACCGGCCTGCTGACCCTGCTGCCGATCTGGCTCACCTGGGTCGTGGTGAAGTTCGTCTTCGTGCTGTTGTCCGGCATATCCAGCCCGCTGGTGGTGGCGATGTCCGAACCCATCGCCACACGGTTCCCGCACTACCTCGGCTGGGTTCACATCGAATGGATCCAGAACGTGGTGGCGCTGCTGGCCACTCTTCTGGTGATCCTGGCCGTGGGCGTGCTGAGCCGCCGGGTAGTCGGCCAGCGCCTGCTGCGCTGGGTCGGCGCGGTGATCAAACGGATTCCGCTGGCCAGCATCATCTATGACAGCGCCAAGAAGCTGCTGGACATGCTGCAGACCGAGCCGGGCACCACCCAGCGCGTGGTATTGATCGACTTCCCGCACCGTGAGATGAAGGCGGTGGGCCTGGTCACCCGGGTCATCCGCGAACAGGGCACCGGCCGCGAGCTGGCGGCGGTGTACGTGCCGACCACGCCCAATCCGACCTCCGGTTATCTGGAGATCGTGCCGGTGGAACTGCTGACGCCGACCGACTGGACCGTGGACCAGGCGATGAGCTTCATCATCTCCGGCGGTGCCGTCGCGCCGGAAACCGTGCCCTTCACCCGCGCTGGCGAACGCGGCTGATGAGCGCGCGGCCGCTCCAGGACCGTGCGGTCCTGCTGTTCATCGGGCTGGCCGCATTCTTCTGCGCCAACGCGCTGCTGGCCGAGCTGATCGGAGTGAAGATCTTCGCGCTGGAAGACACCTTCGGTATCGCACCGCTGGATTGGAACCTGTTCGGCCAGACCGGTTCGCTCAGCTTCACCGCCGGCACGTTGCTGTGGCCGGTGGTGTTCGTCATGACCGACACCATCAATGAGTTCTTCGGCAAACGCGGCGTGCGCCTCATTTCGTGGCTGGCGGCGGCCCTGATCTGCTATGGCTTCCTGTTCGCGTATGCTGCCATCTCGCTGGCGCCGGCCAGCTGGTGGGTCGGCTCGATGAGCGCGCACGGCGTGCCGGACTATCAGGCGGCGTTTGCCGTGGTGTTCGGCCAGGGCATGTGGACCATCACCGGCTCGCTGGTCGCGTTCATGGGCGGCCAGCTGATCGATGTGGCGGTGTTCCACCGCATCCGCCGTGCTACCGGCGAGCGCCATGTGTGGCTGCGCGCCACCGGATCGACCGCGGTGTCCCAACTGATCGACAGCTTCGTGGTGATCTGGATCGCCTTCGTGCTGGGGCCGCAGCAGTGGCCGACGTCGCTGTTCCTGGCGGTCAGCAGTGTCAATTACGTCTACAAAATGGCCTTCGCCATTGCCCTCATTCCCTTGCTTTACCTGATGCGGCATGCGATCACGCAATACCTGGGTGCGGACCGGGCACGACAGCTACGGGCCGACGCGGCAGCTGACTGAGCGACAACGCGGCGTTTCCTGACTGCGCGCTCGATGCTGGCCGTATGCGTCTGGATCGTGCAAGCTCCACGGTCTGTGTTCCACGGAAATATCCGATGCCCCAGCTTGCCCGCGCCCTGGCAGTCGCACTTGCCTCGTTGATGCTGTTCAGCGCCGCGCCGCCGGCCGAAGCCGCCAAGAAGAAAGCCACACGCCCTGCAGCCGCGCAGACCCGCCAGGCGACCAAGCCCAAGGCCAGGCCGCGTGCACGCCCGGCAGCTGCGGCAGGCCGGCAGGCCGCCGCTGCACCCGCCAGCAAGGCGGTCCAGCTGGAGCGGCTGTACGACGAGTACTGGGATGCCTCGATGCGGCTCAATCCCCTGCAGGCCACGTTCCAGGGCGACGCGCGCTACAACGGCGAGCTACCGAACATCCTGTCTGCGGCTTGGCGCCAGCAGTCGCATGACTTCACCACGCAATGGCTGGGCAAGGTGGAAAAGATCGGCAGCAGCGGCCTGCAGGGGCAGGATCTGCTCAGCTACGAGATCTTCGTCCGCGATGCCAAGGCATCGCTGGCAGCCGAGCAGTACCCCTCCTGGATGCTGCCGATCAGCCAGTATTACAACCTGGGCAGCATCATGGCCATCCTCGGCGCCGGTGCGGGGGCGCAGCCGTTCAATACGGTCAAGGACTACGATGACTGGTCAAAACGATCGCTGGGCATCCCGGCCCTGTTCGAACAGGCCACTGCGAACATGCGCCAGGGCATGGCGGCCGGGGTGGTGCAGCCGCGCGACCTGATGGAAAAGGTGCTGCCGCAGCTGGATGCGGTAATCAAGCCGACTGCCGAAGAAAGCATTTTCTGGACGCCGATCCGGACCATGCCGGAGACCATCCCGGCCGAAGAGAAGACCCGCATCAGCGCCGAGTACAAGCGCATGATCGAGTTCCGCATCATGCCCGCCTACCGCGCGCTGCGTGGGTTCATCGCCACCGAATACCTGCCGGCCACGCGCGAAACCGCGGGCCTGGGCGCATTGCCCAATGGCGCGGCGTGGTATGCCGGCACGCTGCGCCAGGCCACCGCCACCGCCCAGGATCCGGCCCAGCTGCATGCCTGGGGCGAACAGCGCGTACAGGCCCTGCATGCACAGATTGCCGCGGTGATGAAGGACAACAAGCTGCGCGGCAGCGAAGCCAAGCTGCTGCAGCGCATGCGCAGCGACAGGCAGTTCCAGTACAGCGATGCCAATGCGCTGCTGGGCCGCTATCGGCAGGTACAGCAACAGGTGGCCGCGAAACTGCCCAGCGTGCTGCAGACCCTGCCCAAGGCCGCGTTGGAGATCCAGCCGGTCGAAGCCGACCGCGCCGCTTCCTCGGCAGCGGCGTCCTACCAGCCCGGCGTCAACGGCAGCCGCCCCGCCGTGCTGTCGGTGAACACCAGCAACCTGCCCGCACGCAAGCGCTGGAGCGTGCCCATGCTGTACCTGCATGAGGCCGTGCCGGGCCATCACGTACAGCTGGGACTGCAGCAGGAAATCGAAAAGCTGCCCCGTTTCCGACGTCTCGGCGGCGATCTGGCCTTCGTTGAAGGCTGGGGCCTGTATGCCGAATCGCTGGGCGAGCCGCTGGGGCTGTATGCCGATCCTTACGACCATATCGGCTACCTGCACGCCGCGCTGACCCGCGCGGCACGCGTGGTGGCCGATACCGGGATCCACGCGCAGGGCTGGAACAAGAAGCGCGCGGTGGAGTATCTGGAGCAGAACACCGGCATGGCCGTCGACGATGCCAACGCCGAAGTGGAACGGATGATGGCCCAGCCCGGACAGGCGCTGTCCAACGTACTGGGCGAGGCGAAGATCGTGGAGCTGCGCGACCGCGCCCGGCAGGCGCAGAGCGGCGCCTTCGACCTGCGCGCCTTCCATGGCGAACTGTTGAAGGACGGCTCCATGCCGCTGGACATCCTGGAACAGCGGATGAGCCGCTGGCAGGCGCAACCCGGCCGCTGATGGGGCCGGATCCCGCTGCCGCAGGGCACGGGATCCGGCACAGGCCAAAGGTCACAAGTAGACGCCGACCTCCTCTTTCAATTGCTGGTTGTGGCGCAGCGCGGCTTCCAACTTGCCATGCAGCTCCTGCAGCTTTTGCAGCTGCTGCAGCTGAAGGAACGCCTCGCCCACGCCCGGCTCAGCCGGCTCGTTGTACCGGACCAGGTCGCCCCAGAAACTTCCACTGGCGAGCGGCTCAGCCGGCGCGTCGTCCCGGCCGAGATCGGACCAGAAGGCTTCACCCATCTCGGCATGGGTCGGCTGGTCATACCGATCTTCGTGGAACACCGAATGCACGACGCAGCCACTGTCATCGGCAGCCGTCAGGACGCGCGGCATTGCGAACGCGGCCACACGTGGGCCGGTGCCTGGGTTGTCGCTGATCTGGTGCGGCGATATCGACTGCTTGGACTGATTCGGCTTCCATTTTCCATCATGCTCTTTGGTCAGGAAGAAGGCGTCTATCACTGAAACCAACTCGCCCGACTCGGCGTCAACCTCGAGCACCCGGCTGGTTTCGACCTGGTCAAATTTCACGTTTCCCCGGCGCCCGGGCGAACGCAACACCGGTTCTGCATTCTCTTCTTCAAGCGCTGCGTTCGCGCGCAACATCGCTTCGCTGCGCAGCCTGCCCTGCTCCCAGCGCGGTATCGTCCCGACGAGCTCGGACGCTTGGAAGGGATTCTCCTCGTCCTCCTCAAGGATCATCGGAGGCTTGGCACCACGCGGACGCTGCGCTTCAGCGAGCGCGCCGAGTTCCTCATCCAGTGCGCGCTCCTCTTCCAGCAGCTGCGCGTCGATTGACGCGGCCTCCGCTTCGGCGGCTCGATGCGGGTGTTCCATCTGGTCCAGCAGCGTCGTCAGTTCCCACGGGTCATCGACCCACACCGGATCGTCAGTCTGCAGCACGGACACCGACGGCACGGTTGCCGACTCCGCGACGGCAGCAACGTGCACGGCCGCCGCCGCTGCGGGCGCGGGCGTTGGCGGGCGCCCCCCCTGCGCCACACCGGCGGGCGTTGCCGGCGGTTGGTTGCGAAGGAACGCGAGCATCTGCTTCACGCTGATATTGGACGGTATCACTACGCCCTGATCAGGGTCCGAGCGTCCTGCGCCGGGAACCTTGTCCTGTTGCTGCAGATGACCGACGTAATCCTTCCAGTCGCTGGCACCGGCCGCTGCGTTGGGCGACGAAGCTGCCACTGCAGAGTAATGAGCCGGTCCAGGATGCGCAGCCACCGGCGTGCGGTTCAAGCTGGAGGGAAGTTCGTCGCGCGCGGGATTGCTGAGCGTTCGCAGGGTCGACAGCGCCCTCGGCACGGAAGGTTTGGACGCAAGCTGTACGGAAATGAACGACGTGTACGTGACGGGAGACTCGCTGATAGGGGTGGTCACGGAGGGCACTCTCTGCATGCGGAGGAGGCCCAAGGCTGCACGCGGCATGGCCCAGGCGCTTTCGCATTTCGTCCATGCGGCGCCCGGAGTCCATCACGCTGCGCGGCGTGATCTGAGATCATGGCCGGCCCTCCCAGGCGCACTCCCCATGGCCCTTGGCCTGCAAGGCATCCACCACGTCGCCCTGATCTGCGCCGACTATGTCCGCTCGCGGGCGTTCTACGTCGACGTGCTCGGCCTGGCGGTACTGGCCGAGCATCACCGGACCGCACGCGACTCCTGGAAACTGGACCTGGCCCTGCCCGATGGCAGCCAGCTGGAGCTGTTCTCCTTCCCCAGCCCGCCGCCGCGCCCCAGCCGGCCCGAAGCGCAGGGGCTGCGCCACCTGGCCTTCCGGGTGGAGGCGCTGGAACCGTTCATCGCGCACCTCGCCCGGCACGGCGTAGAGTGCGAGCCGATCCGCGTGGATGAGTACACCGGCCGCCGCTTCACCTTCTTCGCCGATCCGGATGACCTGCCGCTGGAGCTGTACGAAACGGCGCAGTGACGGCCGTTGTTGTGGGTGACGACCGTTGGTCGTCACGCTCTCCCGCCCCTTGCTTGCACCATACCCACCCGGATGGGTATACAGTCGGCACATGCCGGCACTGCCGCTGGCAGTGAACCAAAGCCCTGGGAGGGGACCATGCGCAACACCTTCAAGACCCTGCTGCTGGCGCTGCCGCTGTGCGTGGCCGCGCTTTCAGCGAACGCCGCCGATTCGGCGGTGGGCCGCTGGAAGACCATCGATGACAAAACCGGCAAGGTGAAGTCGATCGTGGAGATCACCCAGGCCGGCAACGGCACGCTGAGCGGCAAGGTGGTCGACATCCTGCAGTCGGACAAGGGGCCGAACCCGGTCTGCAGCGACTGCAGCGGCACCAACAAGGACAAGCCCGTGCGTGGCATGACCATCCTGTGGAACCTGACGTCCGACGGCACCGCCAGCTGGTCCGGCGGCACCATCCTGGACCCGGCCAACGGCAAGACCTACAAATCCAAGATGAAACTGCAGCCCGGCGGCACCCGCCTGGACGTGTCCGGCTGCGTGGCTTTCATCTGCCGCGCCCAGACCTGGCAGCGCGAGTAAGCGCAGGCGGTCACGGAGGTCGGATCGCCCTTTTCTGGAAGGCCATCCGACCCCCTTGTGCGATAATCCGGGATTCCCCTCGCTGCACGCCGTGACCATGACCCGTACCGCGCTCGTCACCACCGCCCTGCCCTACGCCAACGGCCCGCTGCACCTGGGCCACCTGGTGGGCTACATCCAGGCTGATATCTGGGTGCGTGCGCGGCGAATGAGCGGCGGCACCACCTGGTTCGTCTGTGCAGACGACACCCATGGCACCCCGATCATGCTGGCCGCCGAAAAGGCCGGACTGACCCCGGAAGTGTTCATCGCCGGCATCCAGGCTGGCCACGAGCGCGATTTCGCCGCCTTCGGGGTCGACTTCGACCACTACGATTCGACCAACTCGGCTGCCAACAAGGCGCTGACCGAATCGTTCTACCTGAAGCTGGAAGCGGAAGGCCACGTCAGCCGCCGTTCGGTCGCGCAGTTCTACGATCCGGCCAAGGGCATGTTCCTGCCGGACCGCTACATCAAGGGCATCTGCCCGAACTGTGGCAGCGCCGACCAGTACGGCGACAACTGCGAAGTCTGCGGCGCCACTTACAGCCCGACCGACCTGAAGGAGCCGAAATCGGTGATCTCCGGGGCCACCCCGGAAGTCCGCGATTCCGAGCATTTCTTCTTCGAAGTGGGCAGGTTCGAAGGCTTCCTGCGCGAGTGGCTGGGCGGTGATGTCGCCCTGCCCGGCGTCAAGGCCAAGCTGATGGAATGGATGAACGCCGACGGGGGCCTGCGCGCGTGGGACATCTCGCGCGATGCGCCGTACTTCGGCTTCGAGATCCCCGGCCACCCGGGCAAGTTCCTGTATGTGTGGCTGGATGCTCCGATCGGCTACCTGTCCAGCTTCCAGACGCTGTGCGCGAAGACCGGCGTGGATTTCCAATCGCACCTGCGCGCCGGCACCTCCACCGAACTGCACCACTTCATCGGCAAGGACATCGTCAATTTCCACGGCCTGTTCTGGCCGGCGGTGCTGCATGCCACCGGCCACCGCGCGCCGACCCGACTGCACGTCAACGGCTACCTGACCGTGGACGGGGCGAAGATGAGCAAGTCGCGCGGCACCTTCGTGATGGCGCGGACGTTCCTGGATGCCGGGCTGGAACCGGAAGCGCTGCGTTACTACTACGCCGCCAAATCCTCCGGTGGGGTGGACGATCTCGACCTGAACCTGGGCGACTTCATCGCCCGCGTCAACGCCGACCTGGTTGGCAAGTTCGTCAACCTGGCCAGCCGCTGCGCCGGCTTCATCAGCAAGCGCTTCGATGGCCAGCTGGCCACGCAGCTGCCCGATCCGACGCAGTACCAGCGTTTCGTCGAGGCCCTCGCGCCGATCCGCGAAGCCTACGAACGCAACGATCCGGCAGCCGCCATCCGCCAGACGATGGCGCTGGCCGACGAAGCCAACCGCTACATCGACGACGTCAAGCCGTGGGTGATCGCCAAGCAGGAAGGCGCCGATGCGCAGCTGCAGTCGGTGTGCACCCAGGGCCTGAACCTGTTCCGGGTACTGGTCACCGCGCTCAAGCCGGTGCTGCCTGCCACCTCGGCGCAGGCCGAAGCCTTCCTGGCCGCACCGGTCAGCGACTGGACCGCACTGGCGCAGCCGCTGCTGGCCCATCGCATCAACGACTACGTTGCGCTGTTCACCCGAATCGACCCGAAGAAAATCGACGCCATGACCGACGCCTCCAAGGACACCCTGCAGCCGATCGCCGCTGCCCCCGTCGCCGCTGCCGCACCTGCCGCCAAGGCCGAAGCCAAGCCGGCTGCCGCCGCGAGCGCGCCGCAGGGCGACGCCGCACCGGCGTACATCGGCATCGACGACTTCGCCAAGTTGGACCTGCGCATCGGCAAAGTGCTTGCCTGCGGATTCGTGGAGGGTTCGGACAAGCTGCTGCGCTTTGAACTGGACGCCGGCGAGCTGGGCACCCGGCAGATTTTTTCCGGTATCCGCGCCAGTTACGGCGAACCGGAAAAGCTGGTCGGGCGCAGCGTGGTGTTCATCGCCAACCTGGCCCCGCGCAAGATGCGCTTCGGCCTGAGCGAAGGGATGATCCTGTCGGCCGGCTTTGACGGTGGTGCGCTGGCGCTGCTGGACGCCGACAGTGCCGCGCTGCCGGGCATGCCGGTCCGCTGACCTGCAACAGGCCACGCCGGAGGGTGCGATGGAGCTGGCGCTGTTCGACTTCGACGACACCGTCACCACGGCCGACAGCTACCGCCGCTTCCTGCGGCGGGTGGCCACGCCCGAACAACGGGCGCGCGCCTGGTGGTTGGTGGGGCCCTGGCTGGCCGCCTTCCGGCTGCGGCTGATCAGCGCCGAGCGCATCCGCGCCCGCGTCACCGCGCTGGTGTTCAGTGGCCGCCACGCCGATGACATCGCGCTGCTGGCCGCCGGCTACGCACGCGATGCGTTGCCGGAGATGATGCGCCCGGAAATGCTCGAACAGATACGCTGGCACCAGGCCCAGGGCCACACCGTAGCCATCGTGTCGGCGTCGCTTGATCTGTACCTGCGGCCTTGGTGCGACACGTTGGGACTGCAGTTGATCTGCAACCAGCTGGAAACCCGCGAGGGCCGTTTGACCGGCCGTTATGCCGGCGGTGACTGCGGCCCCCGCAAGGCCCAGCACATCCGGCAGCGCTTCGATCTATCCCGTTACACGCGCATCCATGCTTACGGTGACAGCCGCGAGGACGCGCCGATGCTCGCCCTCGCCCATGACCGCTGGTATCGCGGAAAACCACTGGAACGATGATTCCCCTTCGCCGCCATCGCCCCGCATGAGCCTGATGCCTCCCCCGCTGGTGGAGCGGCTGGACCGCCTGTTGCCGCAGACCCAATGCGGCCAGTGCGGGTTCGACGGCTGCCGCCCCTACGCCGCGGCGATGGCCCGCCGCGAAGCCGGCGTGGAGCGCTGCCCACCGGGCGGTGATGCCGGTGCGCGCGCATTGGCGCAGGTGCTGGGCGTGCCGGCGCTGCCGTATGACCGCAGCCGCGGCGAGCACAAGCCAGCGCAGGTGGCGGTGATCATCGAAGCCGACTGCATCGGCTGCACCAAGTGCATCCAGGCCTGCCCGGTGGATGCGATCGTCGGCGGGGCCAAGTACATGCACACGGTGATTGCCGATCTTTGCACCGGCTGCGAGTTGTGTGTTCCGCCGTGTCCGGTGGACTGCATCGACCTGGTGGGTCGAACGGGTGAGACCCCCTCGCGGGTGGCTGCTGTTTGAAGCTATAGCTGGGGGGGCCGGGCGGGGAGGCTATGCGGGGCACGCGCAAGTACGTCCATGTAGCTCTTCGCGGCTCCTGCCGCTCAAGGCCCCGCACAGCCTCCCCGCCCGGCCCCTGACAGGTTCCGGTGGCCGCCACCCGCGTAATGAAGAGGATAAAGGCAGGGGTCAGAGTCCTTTCGCTACGCGAAAGGACTCTGACCCCATGTTTACCCCCCCTTCCAACCACTGCCTTGTCCATGGCCCCCATGGACCTGTCGAAGGTGGGGCGGGGTGGCTGTGCAGGACCGTCTTTTCGCAGGGATGCGAAAAGCGAGCCTACACGGACGTACTTGCGGCGTGTCCTGCACAGCCACCCCGCCCCACCAACGCAACAGCCCTGCAGCTTTTGTCGTTGCCGTTGCCGTTGCCGTTGCTTGAAGATCAGGTGCCGGACGCAGCCCGCCAACGCATCAGCCCCTCAGCATCAAGGGACCGCGGCGGTCACCACGATCTCGACCTTCCACTCTGCATGCGCCAGCTTGGCTTCCACTGTCGCACGCGCCGGCGTCATGCCCGCCACCACCCATTCGTCCCACGCGGCATTCATGCCATCGAAGTCGGCCATGTCGGCCAGGAAAATCTCCGCCCGCAGCACGTGCTGCTTGTCACTGGCCGCCAGCACCAGCAGCTTGTCGATCTCCTCCAGCACCTGCCGGGTCTGCCCGGTGATGTCCTGGCTGGTGTCCTCGGGAATCTGCCCCGACAGGTAGGCGACCTTGTTGTGGATGGTCATCTCGGACATGCGCGGACCAACATCGAAACGCTCCAACACGGGCGTGCTCCTCTTTCTGTGGACAAGCCCCATTCTGGCCCACCGCGACCGGCTTGTGGTGATGGCCAACGGCAGTGCAACAGCGCAACCGCCCGCCCCTAGCCAAACCCCCGGCACAGGCGCACGATGCGCAGCTTCGCGCCGTTGACGCGCCCATCGCCCGTGCGGGTCCACTTTCCTTCAATGACTGAATCCGCCCCGCTCGCCTCCCCTGCCCGCCAGCGCGCCAAGCGGCTGCTGACGGTGGTGTTTCCGCTGCTGGTGCTGGCAGTGGCGCTGCACGGACTGGCCGGCGCCTTCGACGAACATGGCTACCGCGCGGTGCGCCAGGCCTTCCACGATCTCGGCACAGGGCAACTGCTGCTCGCCGTGCTGCTGGGGCTGGCCAGTTACGCATGCCTGGTCGGCTTCGATGCGATCGGGCTGCGCCGCAGCGGCGTGCGCGTGCATCCGGCACGGATCGGCATCACCGCCTTCCTCGCCCATGCGCTGGGGCAGACCGTCGGCTTCGCTGCGCTTACCGGTGGCGCGGTGCGTTTGCGCGGTTATCGCAGCGCGGGGCTGGACCTGGCGCAGATCGGCCAGGTGGTGCTGATGAGCACGCTGGGCTTCGTGTTCGGCGCCTGGGTGCTGCTTGGCGCCGCGTTGTGCCTTGAACCGGCCGCAGCCGCCCTTGCATTGCCGCTAAAGGTCGGCGCCTTGCAGACGGTCGGCGCGGCGCTGTGGCTGGGCTATGCGGCGGCCATCCTGGCAGTGGGCCACGAAGGCCGCAGGTTCTCCGTGTTCGGCCATGCGCTGTGGCTGCCGGATCGTCGCACCATGCTGGCGGTGACCGCGCTCAGCGTGGTCGAACTGGTGCTCGCCGCTGCCGCGCTGTACGTGCTGCTGCCCGATTCCACGCCCACCGGCCTGCCCGGCTTCGTCGGCATGTACCTGGTGGCGGTGCTGGCCGGGCTGGTCTCCACCGTGCCGGCCGGACTGGGCGTGTTCGAATGGAGCCTGCTGAAGCTGCTGCCGCAGGTGGCACCCGGTGCGGTGCTGGCCGCCGCGCTGGTCTACCGCGTTACTTACTACGTGTTGCCGCTGCTGCTGGCCACGCTGCTGGCCACTGCGCCGGCGCTGCGCCGCCCGCTGCGTGCCAGCGCCGGTGCCACCCGCGCTGGCTGGAAGGCGCTACGCCCGTGGCTGCCGCACATCGTGGCACTGGCGGTGTTCAGTGTCGGCGCCGCGCTGATCGTGGACGGCACGCTGCCGGCGCCGCATCGGCACCTGCACACGGCCTCGCTGCCGCTGCTGGAAACCTCGCACCTGCTCGGCAGCCTGGCCGGCGTGGTGCTGCTGCTGATCGGCCAGGGACTGTCGCGGCGCAGCCATGCCGCCTGGGTGCTGGCGCTGGTGATCTGCGTGGCCGCGCCGCTGCCGATCTGGCTGCGCGGTGGGCAGGTGCTGATCGCGGTAGCCGCGCTTCTGGTCGCCGTGGCGCTGTGGACCGCGCGACGCGAGTTCTACCGCGAAGGCGCGCTGCTGGACCAGGCATGGTCGTGGCCGTGGCTGCGCAACCTGGGCCTGGTGCTGGTGGCAGTGGTGTGGCTGCTGTTCTTCGTCTACAGCCATGTGGAATACCAGAACGAGCTGTGGTGGCAGTTCGCGCTGTCCGGCAATGCACCCCGTGCATTGCGCGCGCTGCTGGTGGTGGCGATGGCCGTAGCGATCTTCGGCATCGGACGGCTGCTGCACAACACGCGCGGCCCGCTGCCGGCAGCCGACGAGGCCACCCTGCAGGCGCTGGCACCCGTGTTGGCGGCCGCACGCGATACCCAGGCCTGCCTGGTGCTCACCGCCGACAAGGCCGTGCTGCGCGACGAGGCCGGGCTGGGCTTTGTGATGATGCAGCGGCATGGCGGCTCGCTGATCGCGATGGGCGACCCAGTGGGGCCGCCGGACGTGGCCCGGACGCTGATCTGGCGCTTCCGCGAAGAAGCGGATCGCCTTGGCCTGCGCCCAGTGTTCTACCAGGTCGGCGAAGCCTACTGGCAGACCTATCTCGACCTGGGGCTGGGGCTGGTCAAACTGGGCGAAGAGGCGATGGTGCCGCTGCAGGAGTTCACCCTGGAAGGGCGCGACCGCGCCGACCTGCGGCAGGCCTGGAACCGTGGCAAACGCAGCGGATTGAGCTTCCGCGTGGCCGCAGCGGACGAGCTGCCGGCACTGATGCCCGAACTTTCGGCGGTTTCCAGCGCCTGGCTGGACGACAAGGCCGGCGAGGAAAAAGGCTTCTCGCTGGGCAGCTTCGACCCTGTCTACCTCGCACGTTTCCCGGTGGCGCTGGTGGAAGCGGAAGGCCGCATCGTGGCCTTCGCCAACCTGTGGCACGCACCGGCAGGCCACGAGCTGTCGGTCGACCTGATGCGGCACCTGCCCGATGCTCCGAAGGGCACGATGGACTTCCTGTTCATCGAACTGTTCCTGTGGGGACGCGAGCGCGGCGATACCCGTTTCTCGCTGGGCATGGCGCCGCTGTCCGGGCTGGCCGATCACCGCCTGGCCGGTCGCTGGTCACGCGCAGCCTCGCTGGTGGCGCGCCACGGCGAGCGCTTCTATGGCTTCAGCGGACTGCGCCGCTTCAAATCCAAGTTCGCCCCGCAGTGGCGGCCGCGCTACCTGGCCGCGCCCGGTGGCGTGCACCTGCCGGCCGCGCTGCTCGATGCCACGCGCCTGATCTCACTCGAGCCGCGGCACTAGCGCGCAGCGGCGTTGAGGATCTCCCGGGCGAGGCGGTCGTGGTCACCGTTGAAATGGTGGTCGCCAGGCAACGGCAGCACGCGCACGCCTGGTGGCAGGTCCGGGCACAGGGCGTCGGCGTCCTTCTGCCCGTAAACACACAGGGTCCTGTCGTCAGGCAGGCGCGCGATCTCCGGTGCGATCGGCAGGCCGTCATCATTGCTGCCCAGCCAGTTGCTGACGTGGAATTCGAAGTCGGCCGTGCGCCCCACCGACAGCAGCGCGATCAGCTCCACCTGCGCGCGCAGCGCCGGCGCCAGCCGGTTGATGCTGGCAGGCAGTACATCGGCGCCTTGGGAAAAGCCGATCAGCATCAGCTTCGGACGCTGCCAGCGCTGCCGGTAATAGTCGGCGATGCGGGTCAGGTCGGCGGCAAAGCCGGCCGGCGTGCGGGCACTCCAGAAGTACCGCAGCGAGTCCACTCCGACCACCGACACGCCCTGCGCGGCCAACGCTGCGGCAACGTCCTTGTCCAGTCCCGCCCAGCCGCCGTCGCCTGAGACGAAGATGGCAACGGTCTCGCCGGGGACGGTCGCAGGCACCTCGACCACGGGCAGGCCATCGAGGTCCTTCGGGGCAGGCGCCACGTTGACCCCGGGTGCTTCGCCCAGCACCCGCGCCGCGGCCAGCAGGCCAGGCAGTGCATCGCCGCCAGCGGTACGGCGAAAGGTACGTGCCGAAGCGATTGTCTGCTGGAAGGCACGCGACTGCGCGCCGGTATCGGCGGCCAGCCAGGGCAGCGCAAGTGGCACCGGCTTCAGGGCGCCATCGACGATACCAGCGCCGCACGCCATCCGCTGCGGTGCCACACCCGGCTGGAAGCCGGTGGTCAGCAGGCCAGCGAATACCCCGTCGCCAGCCTGCGCCGCCAGCACATAGGCGAACCGGGCGCCGTCGCCGTCGCCGGCCAGCAACGGCAGGCGATAACCGGGCAGGTGCAGCCATGCCTGCAGCCAGCGCGAGAAATTCTCCACGTCGCCTGCGCCGAATGAGCAGGCAGCACTGCCTTCGCGCTGCAGCGCGCCCTTCAGTTGTCCCAGGTCCACCGATACCACCAGCGCCCCGGTGTCACGCAGCGCATCGCGTTCGCGCTGCGCGGCGTCGGCTTTGCCGGCCGCATGGAACCACAGCACCACGCGCTGCACCGTGCCATGCGGCTGTGCCAGCGGCACCTGCTGGAACCGTCCATGGCTGGCCTGCTGCACGGGCACTCCAGCCGCCACGCATGGCACCAGCACGCACCACGCCATCAGCGCGCGCGCGCATCTTCCACTGAACCGCATGCACTACTCCGACAGGACCTGACCTGCGCCCACGATACGCCCGGCAGGTGCCAAGGGGGTGTGCCGGAATGGGTGCCCGCTCAGCGTGGGGTGCGCGCGTGGCGCCAGCCGGACCACGCCAACCACAGCAGCCAGCCGACGATCACCGCGATCACCAGTTTCTGCCCTGCCCCGCGCGGCGGCGCCCGCCACAACACGTGCAGCCACAACAGCACGAAGGCCAGCCACGCCCACCACCACAGCACCGCCGCCGCGCGCTTCCAACCGGGTTCGTCGCGCAGGTACCAGGACTGCAGCAACATCGCCACGCTGGCGCACAGGAATGCGGTCATCGCCGAAAGGCCGTGCACCAGCGGCCACGCAAGCGGGGCCCGCTCGGGCAGCCAGCTGTCCCCCACCGCAACGCCTGCCAGGCCCAGCCCGGCACCTACGAACAGCAGGGCGGCGGCGCCACTGCGGCGCGGACCGCGCAGCTGCCGGTACATCGAAAGCCCAAGTACCACGATGGCGCCTGCCAGCAGGCAGTACGCCGTGCGCAGCGCAAGCCCCCAGGGTCCGTGCAGATACAGGCTCAGGGTAGCGTTGACCCAGTCAAGGTCAGCGCGCGCGAACTGGCTCCACAGGGCAGTCGCCACGAACAGCAGCAACGCCACCATCGCAATGCCACTGGCACAGCGAAGGTCGCGTGCGCGGTTCATGGCGCGCCTGCCTCCGGATGCCGCAGCAACCACGCCGCCAGCGCCTGCCGATAGTTCTGCAGCTCTTCGCTGTACAGGTCGAGCACGCATAACGGGCAACCACTGCCGCAGCATTCGTTCGGACCGGGCGCTTCCGGCGGTATAGGACGGGGATCGGAATCAGTCACGCAATCAGGCCAACAGGACAGGCCGCCAGTGTAGCGGCCGCTGTCAGGGCCCGGCCACCCGTAGCAGGTTCGCCCGTGCCGGTGCGTCGAAATGCTGGTGGAACAGATCGCTGAGGTAGATGCGTGGCTGCCGCGCCAGGTTGCGCAGGAAGCGGCGACGGCCGGCGCGGTACAGGAACGCCGGCACGCTGCCGGCGTACTCTTCGGCCACGCCGCGGTCGTAGGCGTCGAACACCGCTTCGGGCGCGCCGAGGATGGCCATGTCGCAGTCCAGGAACAACGCCGCCTCGTCGTCGACGTCGCCGGGCTGCAGGCTGCCGTGGCGCGCGGTCAGCAGGATCAGTTCGCGCACCCGCGCCACGTCGATGTCATGTTCGGGCAGCCACTGTGCGATGGCTTCGGCAGCGAGCTCAGCCGAACGCGCCTCGTTGTCCTTGCGCCCGCTTTCATAGATCGCATCGTGGTACAGCACGGCCAGGTAGACCTCGAGCGGCTGTTGCCACGGCGCCTGCGCAGCGACCCACTGCGCGTGCTGAAGCAAGGCGCGCACGTGGCCGAAGTGGTGGTAGGCCCGCGGCGGTGCGGCATAGCTGGCCTGCAGGGCGTCCCACTGCCCGGCGGGCAGGATGATCGGCTGGAATTCCATGCGCTCAGGATGTGCCAGCGGGCCGCCGCGACGCAAGCACTGGACAATCTTTCACCACCCTTTCACACGCCCTGCAGCGACAGCGTCATCACCACTTATGCACAGCTTTCTCCGCGCATGGTCCACACCCGCTGTGGATGACCGGCATGTGTCCGACCAGCGGTGTGGCGACGGGCAGGGGTCGGTCTATGCTCAAGCCGATGGCGCGTGCCGCGCCTGCGGAGAATGGCGATGAACCGCCTGCTGTTGCATGCCGTGGTGATGCTTCCCCTGGTCGCGCTGGTCGCCGCGCCGGCGATGGCGCAGTCATCGGTGCAGGCCCCTTCCGCCCGGTTGCAGACCGTCCCACCCACGGTTGTACCGCCCCCCTCCCCGGCTGAAGTGACGGCCATCCCGCCGGCACTCTCCGCGCTGCTGCAGGCCCGCGTCATCGATCCGGGCGGCGGCCGTGGACCGCAGTTGCTTCGACTGGCGGAAATGATCTTCGACCGCGATGGCATGGACCTGCAGTACGACGCCGGGGCGACCTACACCATCGAAGAAACATGGCAGCATCGTCGCGCCAACTGCCTGTCCTTCACCCTGCTGTTCGTCACCCTGGCACGCCATATCGGCATCCAGGCGCAGGTGCAGGAAGTGGCGCAGGTGGTGTCGTGGTACCAGGATGCCGGCGTGCTCTACAACGTCGGCCACGTCAACGCGGGCATCGAATTCAACGGCCGCCGCGGCACCGTCGACCTGGACCGCAACGTGCTGTACGACCGCGACGGCCCGCGGCAGATCAGTGATGCGCGGGCGCTTGCCCACTTCTACAACAACCGCGGTGCCGAACGGATGGAGGCCGGTGACGTGGCAGGCGCGCGTGCGTGGTACGGCGCCGCGTTGGGCCAGGCAAGCGACTTCCCTTCGGCGCTGAACAACCTTGGCGTCCTGGAAACCCGCCAGGGCAACCTGGCGCTTGCGCGGCAGCATTACGCCGATGCGCTGCGCATCGCGCCGCGCAATCCGGCCAGCCTGGCCAATGCGAGCAACCTCTTGTTGCGGCTTGGCGAAACCAGCGAAGCGGCGCGCCTGCAGGCCCGCCTGCGCAGCGTGCGGCAGAGTGATCCGTTCTTCCAGTATGTGCTCGGCACCCAGGCCGAACGTGCCGGTGATGCCGATGCAGCCATCACCTATTACCGGCGTGCGCTGCGTCTGTACGACAGCGCACACCAGTTCCACTTCGCGCTGGCCCGTGCCTATCTGATGGCCGGCCAGCTGGAGCGCGCCAATGGCGAACTGGCGCGCGCACAGGCGTTGGGCGGTGCAGCCCTGCAGTCGCGTTACCAGGACAAGCTGGACAGCCTGCAGCGCTGGCGTCGGCAGCAGGCCAGCGCGCGGCTGGGTCGCTGAGGCATCAGGCCTTCTTGAGGAAGCAGGTCTTCAGCACCAGGCCCTTGATCTTGTCCGAGTTGCCTTCGATGTGCTCGGCATCGTCTTCCACCAGGCGGATGTTGCGGATCACCGTGCCCTGCTTGAGCGGGATCGACGAGCCCTTGACCTTCAGGTCCTTGATCACCGTGACCGTGTCACCGGCAGCCAGCACGTTGCCGTTGCTGTCCCGTACCACCACGCCGGAACCGACACCTTCCTCGGCGGTCCACTCGAAGCCGCAGTCGGCGCAGATCATCAGGGCGCCATCGGCATAGGTGTTTTCAAGCGTGCATTGCGGGCAGGCGGGGGTGGCGGACATCGGGCAAAACCTGACTGTAGTTCGACAGCGGCCATTGTAACCGCCCGCCCTGGCGGACCGGCCCTACCGCTGGGCCGGCCGGCGCGCTACAGTGCGCGGCCCTCGAAACAGCGGAACCCCACCATGCGCCTGGGCATCGACTTCGGCACCAGCAACTCCGCCGCAGCCATCGTCCGCGATGGCCAGGTGCAGCCGATCCGTTTCGGTGACGCCGACCAGTTCCGCACCTCGGTGTACTTCCCCGGCATCATGCAGGACCCCGGTGAATTCAAGCTGGAACCCGGCCAGGAGCATGAGCTGCAGGCGCTGATCGAAGCGGCCGCCGCCCAGGCGCGTGCCAACGGCCACGCGCGCCCGCCCGAAGCCCTGCGCCGCGAAGCACTGCTGTCGCTGCGCCGCCAGTGGATGGAAAAGCGCATGGCCGAGCCGCGCAGTTCCAGCCAGCTGCTGCAGAACGCGGTGTACGGCGATGACGCGCTGGAAGCCTACTTCGAGGAGAACGAAGGCAACCTGGTACAGAGCCCGAAATCGATGCTCGGCTACAACCTGCATCCGCGCGCGCGGCAGACCATCACCGGGATCGCCACCCACATCCTGGAACACATCCGGCTCACCGCCAGCGCGCAGCTGGGCGCACCGGTGCGCGAAGCCCTGTTGGGCAGGCCGGTGCAGTTCCGCAGTTCCATCGGCGATGCCGGTAACGACCAGGCGCTGGCGATCCTGCGCGAAGCTGCGCTGGGCGCCGGTTTCGACGAAGTGGCCTTCATGGAAGAGCCCGCCGCGGCCGCCATGCACTACCACGCCACCAGTGGGCAGCCGCACGAGGCGATCATCGTGGACATCGGCGGCGGCACCACCGACATCGCCCATGCCCGCGTGGGCGGGGGCGAGCCGCCGCGCATCCACCGCGCCTGGGGCATCGCCCGCGGCGGTACCGATATCGACCTGGCGCTCAGCCTGGCCGCCTACATGCCACTGTTCGGCCGCGGCATCACCCGGGTGCCGACCCACCACTACGTGGAAGCGGCGATGGTGCAGGACATGACCCGCCAGCGCGACTTCCGCCAGCACCGCTACGACCACGTCGAAGACCCGTATGGCAGCCGCCTGCAGGCGCTGCAGGACACCGGCAACACCGCACGCCTGTACCGTGAGGTGGAACGCGCCAAGATCAGCCTGAGTGGCGCTGCCGCACATGCCAGTCCGCTGCCGTTCATCGAAAAGGGGCTGCAGAGGGAAACTTCCGCCGAGGGTCTGGGGCAGGCCGCGCACGGCTACCTTGGCCAGCTGCGCGAGCTGCTCGACCAGGTCCGCCAGGACATCGGCCAGGCCCCGGATGCGGTGTTCATGACCGGCGGCATGTCCCGCGCCGGCTACCTGCGGCAGGCCGCCGCCGATGCCTTCCCCGAGGCCCGCCAGGTCCATGGCGATGCCTCTTTCGGCGTCGTCCAGGGGCTCGCGCTGGCCGCAGCGGGTTCGCATTAACATATCTCCGCACGATCCGCGTTAAACTCGACCGGCTTGACATTCACCTGCGCTCACCGCTGACGTGCCGCCCTTGTGGCGCACGCCGCGCTCTTCAGTGCGCAGCCGCCCCTTGCGGGCCCTGTGGCCATGCTTTCCTTGGCGCTTCCATGACCACGCACCCGCTCCGAGCCGCGATCGAGACCATCCTTGGGCATTACGAAGGCCCACGAGGCCTTACAAACTGAGCAGACCCCCGCCTCCATCGACTGTCGTCGCTGTGACGCGGTGTGCTGCCGGATGCCGGTGTGGTTGATGCCGGGCGATGACGTCCCCATCTGGTTCGTTGAAAGCGACGGCCACGGCGGTCGCCGCATGGCGCAGAACGAAGAAGGCTGGTGCGCAGCCATCGACCCGTATCACCTGCGTTGTTCCATCTATACGCAGCGCCCCGCCATCTGTCGCCAGTTCGAGATGGGCGGCGATGACTGCCAGCGTGAACGGCAGGATTACCAGCACCAGGCACTTGCCTGGAACCCTCCCCACCCTTCCACCTGACAGGAGCACCCATGCCCCGCAAGGCAAAGACCCCCGCGAAGGCCAGCAACACCATCCGCAACGAGCGCAAGGGCGGTTCATCGTCCACGCCCAGCAGCAACAGCATCGCCGCCGACCTGGCCGCGTTCCGCAAGGCTGGCGGCAAGATCGAAGTCCTCGGCAACACCTGGTCGCTGAAGAAAGCCAGCTGACCGCGTCGGCGACCGCGGCGGCATCACCGCCGCGGCCGGCCAAGGCTGGCCCCTGCCAACGGGTCAGCGATCCAGCCGCACCCGCACGCCACCGGAATGCGATTCCAGGCTGATGTCCCCATCTCCATTGCCCAAGCGGGTATCCAGCGAGCTGCCAGGGCCGTAACGCGGCCGTTCCACCTTGCCGGCGTCACTCTGGATGGAGCCACTGAAACTGTTCACCGACAGCTGCGCGGACACGTTGCGCGGCAGCTGCAGGGAGATCGGCGCACTGACCGATTCCACGCTGATCCGCCCGCCCGGCGCCAAGGCCGCCGCGGACAGCTCGACCGTGCCCGATACCGTCTCCACGACCATGCGCTGGGTGCGCCCGGCCTCCACGCCAACCCGGCCCGACACCGAGGTGGCGCCGATTTCGCCGGACAGCCCGCCACCGGCCCGGATGCTGCCACTCACCGTCCGCGCGTCCATGCGGGAGGTCTGCAACTGCGCGTCGACATCACCGCTGACGGTGTTGAGCGTGCTCTCAGCGCTGCGACCGGCGGCGCGCAGGTCACCGCTGACCGTGTTTGCCTGCAGGCGCTTGACGTCGATCGCACTGATATCCAGGTCGGCGCTGACCGTGCCCAGCTGCAGCTCCACCGCACGCGGCACGCGCAGTTCCAGCGTGGCGCCGCCCCTGTTGTTGCGCCGCGGGTACTGCACTTCCCAGCGTACCCGGTTCGCGCTTTTTTCCTGCTTCAACGTCAATCCTTCGGCGAGCGTGCCGGTGAGCTGCACGTCACTGCGGTCCCAGCCGCGTACCACCACCTTGCCGGCGATGTTGCTCAGTTCGACCCGCCCGCCACTGGCGATGGCATGGCGCTCATCGACGCGGGTGTCCGCCCACGCCGGCAGGGACAGCAGCGCCAATGCGGCGAAAAGCAGCGGGCGGCGTAGGAAACAAGCGTTCATGGTCGTGATTCTCCTGTTGGATCGGGTTAGCTGGGCAGGCCGGTAGACGTTGCCGCCTGCCGGGTCAGTTCAAGCCGCAGCGCATAGGTGCGCTGCAGCTGTTCAAGCAGGTGGCGCGAACGCGGGCTCTGCGCCAGCGCGGCATGGATCTGGTGGGCACTGTCGTCCAGCTCGCGCAGCGCCGGGCGCCACTCCGGCGCATCGACCCGCGGCAGCGCTGCGATGGCCTGCTGGTAATCGGCGCTCATCGCGCTGGCCTGCTGCTGCAGCACGCTGGGCGCAGCCGGCGTCTGCGATGGCAGCTGCATCGTCATCGGCGCTACCCAGTACAAGGCAACGCTGGCGGCCAATGCCGCGCCGGCTGGCAATGCCCAGCGCAGGCGGCGCCGTGCGGAGGGGCCGTGGCCCAGCATTCGCGGCGGGGCGGCCACGATCGGCGGCCGCGGCGGCAGCGCAGCCTGCAACCGTGCCCAACCGTCACCCGGCGGCGCCAGCTCCCTTGGCAGCGCGCGCAGGCGCTGCTGCAGCGCATCGTCGGTGTGGTCGGTCATACGGGGGTCTTCGTGGTTCATGTCATGTCTCCCAGGCGCGCGCGCAACAGGCCGCGTGCTCGATGCAACTGTGCCTTCGAACTGCCGACCGCCATCTGCAGCTGTTCGGCGATCTCACTGTGTTTCCAGCCTTCGATGTCATGCAGTACCAGCACGGCGCGCGCGCGCGGCGGCAAGGTGGCCAGCACCCTTTCCAGGTCGCGTTCGGTCCCGGCGCAGCGGTCATGCACGTGCATTTGCGGCAGGTCCAGGCCCGCAACGTCCAGGCTGTCGTGGGCCTGGTTGCTGCGTGCGCGCAGCTCCATCAACGCGGCGTTGACCGCCAGCCGATGCAGCCAGGTGGCGATGCTGCTGTCCATCCGGAAGGCCGGCAGCGCTTTCCAAGCCTGCAGGAACGCTTCCTGCAGCGCGTCTTCGGCACGTGCCCGCTGGCCGCCGCACAACCGCCACACCACCGCGAACAGCCGCGGCGCATGCCGCCGGTACAGCTGCTCGTAGGCGGCCACATCGCCTGCGGCGGCAGCGCGCACCACCGCCGGTTCGTCGTAGGCAGGCAGGCTTGTATCCAGTGTGGGGGTGAGCGTGTCGAGCATGACCCTTGGATGCAGCGCCTGCGGAAAAGGTTTAAAGCGGTTGAGCGGGAGGCGGCGTTAAACCTTTCGGCCCCCGCCTGCATCCAAGCCCGGTACCCAGCGGCCACCCCGGCCACGGAGAAGGCCCATGTCCACCCCCGCCGCCAGCGGCCTGCTTGCCATCCTCGTCTGCGGCCTGCTGCAGGGCAATCCCCTGCAACTGCAGGTGCGCCTGCAGGGCAACCGCGCCTGCCTGCTGCAACAGGGCGTAGTGGCGGCCTGTGCCGACCTGCCCGGCGCCATGGCGATGGTCGATCCCAGGGCCGGGCGCAGGTAACATCGACCTCCCCCTGCGTTACCGGATGTCTGTTCGATGGAAAAGTACCTGCCGCCGTGGGCCCATGCCTGGCTGGAACAGGCAGAGATGGTCCTGCTGGTACTGGCCACGCTGCTGGCCGCGTGGCTGCTGAAGCTGGTGCTGCGACGGCTGATCCGCCGCTTCGCTGCGCATTACACCCTGCCGCCGGAAATGGTGATGGGCGCGCGCCGGATCACGACCTTCGTCATCTACTTTGGCGCGCTGCTGGTGATCCTGCGCATCCTGGGCACCTCCGGGACGGTGCTGTGGACGGCCTTCACCGGCTTTGCGGCGGTAGGCGCGGTGGCGTTCTTCGCGGCCTGAAGCGTGCTGTCGAACATCTTCTGCACGCTGCTGATCTTCACCACGCGGCCGTTCCGCCTGCACGATTACATCGAGGTACTGGAGAACGGCGAGAAGCCGGGGCTGAAGGGCCGGGTGATCGACGTGAACCTGATCTACACCACGCTGCAGGAAACCGGCGAGGGACACGAAGGCACGGTGCTGCAGTTGCCGAACAACCTGTTTTTCCAGCGCACCGTGCGGCGGTGGCGGGATCCGTCCACGGCGCCGGGTGGGATCCAGGGCGACGGTTGAGGGTGCTCGAACGGGTGGGAACCCTCTCGCGGGTGCCTTCAAGCTACAGCCTTGATCTGGGCCGGGGGCCGCCGCGTAAGTGAAAAGGAAAAAGCGGTAACGCGACCCTGGTTCAGCGCAGCTGGCTGTCCTTGCTGCCGCGGCGGTTGTAGCCGGACTGGGCGCTTTCGTCTTCGTCGTGGGCCTGCTGGCAGGCCACGCACAGGCGGACGCCGGGTACGGCCCTGCGCCGGGCCACCGGGATCGGGGCGTCGCATTCCTCACAGTGTTCCAGGCCGGGGCCCTGCTTGAGCTGGCTGCGGGCGCGGGCGATGGCATCGTCGACGGTGGCGTCGATCTGGTCCTGCACGGCACCGTCCTGTGCCCATCCGGTGGCCATGGGGGCTTCCTCCACGGGGATACGGGTTTCCAGCCTAATCCGGCACGGGTGAAGCAGCCGTTGGGTGGGGCGAACGGGTTGGGCCCCCTCGCGGGTGGCTTAGAAGCTTGAAGCTGAGCTTGGGCCGGGCGGTGGGGCTGGTCGGGGGACGGCAAAAGCCGCTCCTGCGGGCCTCGTTTCGCGCCATCCATGGCGCGGGTACGCGTCACCGCATTCGCGCTGCCGCTCCCACGCTTTGCTGCGCAAACCGCGGGCCCCGTCTCACCAACACCCACACCCCGCCGCTTCGCGGCCGCCCCTGACCCAGGGGCTCCCTCCACCCGACACGTCACGATGCCCTGGTAGCGCCGACCCATGGTCGGCGAGCGCAGCGGGCCGTTGGCGGAAACATTCCGCCGACCATGGGTCGGCGCTACCAAGGCCCCCGCAGACCTGTCGAAGGTGGGGCGGGGTGGTTGGCGGGAACGCTCATCCGCATGGATGCGGATGGCGAGCCTCCAGGGATGGATTCACGGCGATTCCCGCAAACCCACCCCGCCCCGCCCAACCAACGGCCCTGCAGCTGTTGACGTTGACGTCGCCGTCGCTTCAACGCCGCGCGCCAGCGCAGAAAAACCCTTTACCAGACCAGGTCGTCCGGAATCTGGAACTGCGCGTAATACGCATCGTCTTCAGCATTGCCGGTGGAGGCGACCGTGCTCTCCCCCGCCTGGCCGTGGTCGACCGCAATCAGTTCCGGGGCGCGCTCGCGCACCTTTTCCGCCGCCGCGCGTGGCAACAACGCATAACCTTCGCCCGCCGCCACGATCACCAGCGCACCGGCCGACAGCGCCTTGCGCAGCTTGGCATCGATCAGCAGCGTGCGGATCACCTCGCCGTGGGTGAAGCGGTACTCGCTCTCGCCCGCGTGCGGAACCGCATGCGCCTGCACGATCTGCCGCGCCTGCGCGCGGCCCTCGGTGGCACGCAGCTGCGCATTGCGTTCGGCGGCGATGGCGCGGTCACGCTCGACCTTCTCCAGCCGCACGCGCTCGGCCTCGCGCTGGATCTCCGCCGATGCATCCGGCGCCTTGCCCTGGCGGGCCTTGGCCTGCTCGCGGGCCGCGGCACTGGCCTGCGCCTTCTTGGCCAACCCGGCCTTGAGCAATTGTTCCTGCAGCGCGTTCGGCTTTGCCATGGTCCTGCCTGCAACTGGTCTATCTTAGGGACGTCCATGATACCGGAGCCCCAGCGGCACCATGCCCTCCCTGAAATACCTGACCGGCTATCCCGAACCCCTGCAGGAGCAGGTGCGCCAGCTGCTCGCCGAAGACCGCCTTGGCGCCCTGCTGCAGCGGCGCTATCCCGAGGCGCACGAGGTACGCAGCGACCGCCAGCTGTATGACTACACCCAGCAGCTCAAGGACCGCTACCTGCGCCAGTCGGTGCACCTGAACAAGGTCTGCTACGACAACAAGCTGGAAGTGGTGAAACACGCGCTGGGCCTGCACACCGCGGTGTCGCGCGTGCACGGCGGACGCCTGAAGGCCAGCCGCGAGATCCGCGTGGCCAGCGTGTTCCGGCAGGCGCCGGCCGCCTTCCTGCGGATGATCGTGGTGCATGAACTGGCGCACCTGAAGGAAGCCGACCACAACAAGGCCTTCTACCAACTGTGCCAGCATATGGAACCGGACTACATGCAGCTGGAATTCGACACCCGGCTGTTCCTGACTGAACTGGCCCACCGCGGCGGCTGAAGCAGCCAAACGCCGTGGCAGGTACACTGCGCGCCCCCTAGAGGTTCCCTGCCCCATGCTCTCCACCCGTCTCGACAAACGCCTGGCCGAACTGCTCGGCTGCCCCCGTGGCGAAGCCCGCCGCTACATCGAAGGCGGCTGGGTGCGCGTGGATGGACAGGTGGTGGAACAGCCGCAGGCGCAGGTCACCACCGAGACGGTGGAGATGGACCCGGCCGCGCGCGATGAGAAAACCGAGCGCGTGACCATGCTGCTGGCCAAGCCGGTCGATGCGGCCGCGCATACGCTCAGCGCGATGGTCACCCCGGAATCGCAGAGCCCGCTGGACCTGGGCAGCATCCGTCCGCTGCAGCGCCACTTCCACGGCCTGCAGCTGGCCGCCGCGCTGCCCGCTTCGGACAGTGGCCTGGTGGTGGTCAGCCAGGACCCGCTGATCATCGCCCACCTGCAGCAGCAGCTTGCGCGCACCGAACAGGAGTTCCTGGTGGATATCCAGGGCGAGCGCGCGATGTGGGACGTGGCCCGGCTGCAGACCGGCCTGAAGGAAAACGGACGCACCATCCCCGGCTGCAAGATCAGCTGGCAGAGCGAACAGCGGCTGCGCTTTGCCGGCAAGGGCCTGCATCCGCGCATGCTGCGCGAAGCCTGCGCCGGTGCCTCGATGCAGGTGGTCGGCATCCGCCGCCTGCGCATCGGGCGTGTCTCGCTGGGCAAGCTGGCCCCGGGCAGCTGGCGTTATCTGGGCAGTGACGAGCGTTTCTGAGCAGTGCACTGCGCGTGCACCGGCCTGGCGGTTAGGATCGGTGCATGAGTAAACCCCTTCCCCTGTGGCGCCGGCTGCTGCGCGGCCTGGCCATCGTGCTTGCGCTGCTGGTATTGCTGGTGCTGTCCGGCCTGTTGCTGGCCGACCATCTGACCCCGCAGGCGCGTGGCGAAACATCGCACGTGCTGCCGGTTCACCCCACGCAGACCCGCATCGACCGCGAGGTAAGCGCGCTGCAGGCGGCGCATCCCGGGGCATCCGGCGTGGCCTTCCTGTCCGATGGGCTGGATGCCTTCGCTGCGCGCGCGGTCATCACCGAACGCGCCGAACGCAGCCTGGACCTGCAGTACTACATGTGGAAGGACGACCTGATCGGCCACCTGATGGCGCGTGCCCTGCACGACGCCGCCGAGCGCGGCGTGCGCGTGCGGATCCTGCTCGACGACATGAACGCGCAGGACAAGGACGCGCTGATGATGGCGCTCGATACCCATCCCAACATCGAAATCCGCCTCTACAACCCGTTCCGCAACCGCAATGGGCCGTGGCGCATGCTGGAGATGGTGCAGCGGTTCTTCTCGGTCAACCACCGCATGCACAACAAGAGCTGGATCGCCGATGGGCGGGTCGCCATCGTTGGTGGCCGCAATATCGGCGAGGAATACTTCAGCGCGCGCCCGGACGTGAACTTCCGCGACCTGGACCTGCTGGTGGCCGGTGAAGCCGTCGACCAGGCCAACACCGTGTTCGACGCTTACTGGAACAGCGAAGCGGCCGTGCCCATTGCCGCGCTGGCCTACCACACCCGCCAGCAGCTGCGCCTGCTGATGCGCGAATCGGACAATGAAGCACGGCTGGAATCGGCCAGGCCGTACCTGCAGGAAGTGGCGAAGTCGCGTCCACGCGCACGGGCCAGCGCAGCGCCGCTGCACTGGAGCAGGAACGTGCGCATCGTTTCCGATCCGCCCATGAAGCATCGCCGCGATGATCCGCAGAACTGGCTGGTCAGCGACCTGGTCCAGATGCTGACGGCGTCGCAGCACAAGGCCCTGCTGATATCGCCGTACTTCGTGCCCGGCAACGAGGGGCTGGATGGACTGTCCCGGCTGAGCGAACGCGGCGTGCAGGTCGGGGTGGTCACCAACTCCCTGGCCGCCAACGACGTGGTCGCCGTGCACGGGGGCTACATGACCTACCGGGTGCCGCTGCTGCAGGCCGGCGTGCAGCTGTACGAACTGAAGGCACATGGCAAGGCGACCAGTTCCGGCCTGTTCGGCAGCAGCGGCGCCAGCCTGCATACCAAGGCCTTCGTGCTGGATGACCGGCACGGCTTCGTCGGCTCCTTCAACCTGGATCCGCGCTCGGCCTACCTCAACACGGAAATGGGCGTGATCTTCGACGACCCGGTGCTGGCGGCCCAGCTGACGGCCGAATACCTGCGGCTGTCCAGTCCGGAACAGAGCTGGTGGCTCGCATTGGACGCACAGGACCGGGTGCGCTGGCTGGAACGGGATCCACCGCCGCATTGGGTCGACACCGAACCGGACAGCAGCGTGCGCCTGCGCACCAGTGCCCGGGTGATCAGCTGGCTGCCGCTGGAATCGCAGCTCTGATCCCGCTCAGCCCTCGCCGTCGTGTTCGTCGGCGAGGGTTTCAACCGGCCGCCCGTGCAGGCGCCGCCAGATCCACAGCAGGGCATGCGGCGGGGTGCCGGGCAGCTGCTCCAGCCAGGCCAGCCCCTGGCTCTTGCCGATGTGCCCATGCCGGGCCAACAGGCTGGCCGCCGCCGCCGCGCGAGCGAAGCGCAGAGTGCGTGGCAGCGGGCTGTCGGCGTTGGTTTGCTCAAGCGCTTCGTGCACCGGCGCGGGCAGCTCCCACGCCGCAGCCACGCGCTGGGCGACTGGCAGCGTCCACTGCCGCAGCACCGCCTCGGCGGTGGGGTAGTCCAGCGGCACCTGCAGCGTCTGCGCTTCCTGCAGCAGCTGTTTCATCACCAGCGCGGCGCCCAGGCCCTGGGTGAGCCCCAGCCACTGTGCGGCGAACGGATCCTGCTGGCTGACCGTACGTGCGTGGTCGGCCGCCGCGCGCGAGGACAGCAGCGCATGCTCCCAGATGATCGTGCTGAACTGCGGGAACTCACTGCACTGCAGGTGCATGACCGGCTGCACCAGCACCGCGCTGATGATCTGCCGGATGCCTTCGGTGCCGACCAGCGTGATGGCCCGCTGCAGGCTGTCCACCGGCCGCTCCTGCATGCGGAAAGCCGGGCTGTTGGCGATGCGCAGCAGGTTGCCGGTCAGCACCGGATCCTGGCCGATGATCGCCGCGGTCGCCCGCGCGGAGGATTCCGGATCGTTGACGGTCTGGATCAGCTGCGGCAGCAGCTGCGGCCGCCGCGGCAACTGGCGCGCGCTCCAGTC
The DNA here is from genome assembly GCF_002836635.1 of Stenotrophomonas sp. Bg11-02. NCBI lineage: Bacteria > Pseudomonadati > Pseudomonadota > Gammaproteobacteria > Lysobacterales > Lysobacteraceae > Stenotrophomonas > Stenotrophomonas sp. Bg11-02. Next base: position 6,772 of record NZ_PJAY01000063.1, on the reverse strand, counting down.
ACGTGACAGCAGCGCCTGCCGGGTGGCTTCGAGCAGGGCCTCGTTGCAGGCAGCGCCGCCATCAAGGGCCGGGTGCAGAGCCAGCGCATACAGGCCGGAATGCAGGCGCGCCTCGGCATCGGCATCGGGCTCGCCAGCGGCAACCGCCCCGGTCGGCGCAACGGCTTCGGCCACCAGGACATCGCGGCACCGCGTGCGCCGCTGCGTGGCGCGCCCCGTCGCGGCACGGCCGAACAGCCGCCCCCACCACCCGGCCCAGCCCCTGCTGCCCGTCGCACTCATCGGCCCGCCCCGCATGGCCCGCCAAAGCGGGCGTAGGATTGCTGTACTGCCACCGCACCGTTCCTTGGGTTCAGGCGGACACCGCCGTGCATCCAGCATCGGCCGATACGGTGGGTTCTTTAACCCGGGCACCCGCCTGGCCATGGGCCCGGACGTGCACAACACCACCCCGGGGAATGGACTAGAATGGCGCCGCGCGGCCCGTCCCCTGAACTGACGACGTCGCTTTTTTTGTTTCTGCACCCTTATCGTTGCTGGCCTGTTCGAAGTGGTTCGCTGCTGTTCACGCCAACGGAGTCGCCATGCTATTCGAAACCCTCGCCACTACCGGTCACGAGCAGGTCGTTTTCTGCAACAACCCCGATGCCGGGTTGCGGGCCATCATCGCCCTGCACAGCACCACCCTCGGCCCGGCCTTGGGCGGCGTCCGCATGCGTCCTTACGCAAGCACCGACGAGGCACTGGCCGATGTGCTGCGACTCAGCCGCACGATGACCTACAAGAACGCACTGGCCGGCCTGAACGTCGGCGGTGGCAAGGCGGTGATCATCGGTGACCCGCGCACCGACAAGACCGAAGTGCTGCTGCGTGCCTTCGGTCGCCAGGTCGATGCGCTGGGCGGTCGTTACATCACCGCCGAGGACGTCGGCACCGATGTCAACGATATGGAAAACATCTACCTGGAAAGCCAGTTCGTCACCGGCGTCCACCAGGTTCACGGCGGCTCCGGTGACCCGGCCCCGTTCACCGCCTACGGTGCGCTGCAGGCGCTGATGGCTTCGCTGCAGGCCAAGCTGGGGCACGAAGAAGTAGGCAAGACCAGCATCGCCGTGCAGGGGCTGGGCCACATCGGCATGGAACTGGTGAAGCTGCTGCGCGACCGCGGCGCCAAGCTGTACGTGACCGACCTGGATGCATCGCTGGTGGACCGCGCGGTATCCGAGTACGGCGCCGAGGCGGTGAAGCCGGACGAGATCCACGAGGTCAACGCCGATGTGTTCGCGCCGTGTGCGCTGGAAGGTGCGATCAGCCTGGACGTGCTGCCGCGGCTGAAGGCGCGCATCATCTGCGGCACCGCCAACAACCAGCTGGCCAACCCGGAAGTAGGCGACGAACTGCACGCGCGCGGCATCCTGTACGCGCCGGATTACGCGGTGAACGCAGGTGGGGTGATGAATGTCTCGCTGGAAATCGACGGCTACAACCGCGAACGCGCGATGCGCCTGATCCGCAGCATCTATCACAACCTGGGCCGCATCTTTGCGCTGTCCCAGCGCGAGAACATTGCCCCCCAGCGCGCGGCCGACCGCATTGCCGAAGCGCGCATCCAGTCGATCGGCAGACTGAAGCTGCCGATGGGACGCGCCACCCCGCGCCTGGGCGACCTGCGCGCCGGCTGACCGCCGCTAGCGCTGACCGGAAAGCCCGGTAGCGCCGAGCCGTGCTCGGCGAGCGCGAAGCGCGGCGCCTTTCATCGGACAACGCGGCGCCGACCCGGAAAGCCGCCGAGCATGGCTCGGCGCTACCTCACAATCAGAAGCCGGTGCTGTAGTTCAGCGCCGCCTGCGATACATCAAGGCCGCCACCGAAGCGCTGGTCGTAACCGAACGACACCCTGCCGCTACGCCCCACCCCAGCTTCCAGCGCCACGCCGAGCAGGCCCGACGCACGCGGCAGTGCGCCGGAAACCAAGGGGGCCCACGCCTCGACGCCGGTGAAGCCGGCCTGCGCATCGAACCCCTCACTGGAGAGCTCCTGCTGCCATTCGGAGTAGCCGCGCAGGGTCCAACGCCGCCACTGGCGCTCTGCACGCAGACCGGCCATGGCGAGGCTGCGCCGCGCCAGGTTGTCCTGCATGTGCAGGCCGAAGCCCAGCCCGCCCTGCTCGGTGAACCCGTCCGAGCGCACCTGCACCTGGCTGGCCGCCACGTACGGCGTCAGCGCCATACGCGGGCCGCCAAAGCGCAGCCCGGATTCCACGCTGACGCTGGCGAAGCGGCCGCCGTAGCGTGCGCCCGCACCGACCGCCTGCGCACCGAGCAGTAGCTGCCGGTCCACCTGGCGCTGGAACTGTCCAGCACCCAGTTGCGCCAGCAGGTAACCACGCCCCTCGCTCCAGCCGGCGTACAGCTGCGCCTGTGCCTGGCGATCACGCCCCAGTCCGCCGTTGTCGTTGCCACTGGCGTTGCTGCGCACTTCGCCGAAGGCCACGCCCAGCACGCCATTGCCGCCCAACGCGCTTTCATGGCCCACCATCCAGCCCCGGGTCTGCGCGCCATTGCCGGCGAAATTGCCCTGCCCTGCCTCGCCCAGCGCATGCTGCCACGCACCGCGCAGCGCCGGGCGTGCCTGCACCTCGCCGAAGCGCGCAGCCACTGCACGGCGGCTCATGTCCACGCTGTCGAAGGTGGCCTGGGTGGCCAAGGCGTGGGCCTTGCCGGACAGGCTGTCCAGGCTGGCCGACAACCCGCTGATGCCACCGGGCGTGCGCTGCAGCTCGCCGGCCACATCGGCCAACGCGCTGCCCTGCAGGTCCGGACTGCCGTCGAGCCGTTCGAAGGCGCGCTCCACGCGCTCGGCCGATGCCAGTGCGCGCGCATCCAGCGATGCCGCGCTGGCAGCGGCGACCACGCTGACCCGGGTCAGTTCCAGCCATGCCGTGGTGCTGTCATAGCCGTACGAAGATTCCAGCAGCGACACGCCGTTCTGGCCCACCGCAGCGGTGTTGAACTGGCCGGACAACCCACCCTGTGCCCGGATCAACGACTGCCGCGTGCCATCGGCCGGCACATAACCGGCAATCGCGCCATTGACCAGCACCCCACCCCCCTGCAGGGTCGCCGTGCCGGTGACCTGCAATGCGTTGACGCCCAGCGCGACCATCAGCTGGGCACCGTCGCGCTGGAGGTAATTGCCTTCGATGGTGGCATCGGCGTTGGCGCTGGTCAGCACCACGCTGGCGCCGTTGTCGACGTTGCCGACCACCCGGGTGGTGCCGTTCATGAACTGCAGCGCGGCGCCACTCGGGCTGCCGGCCTGGGCGAGGATGCTGACGCTGGAGGTGATCGAAGCGCCGCCGCGCAACGCCAGGGTGCCCTGTTCAATGCGCGTGGCACCGCTGTAGGTGTTGCGTCCCGACAAGCCCAGCGCGCCCACGCCCTGCTTGACCAGGCCGCCGGCCCCACTTAGATCGTTGCTCCATACCGAATCCAGCCCGAGCCGGTTGACGTTGACGCTGACATCCCCCCAGTCCAGTCGCCCCGGACCGTTCACGGCCTTGCCGACATTGAGCAGCCCGTTGCCGAACACCGGGTCCACGCCGGTAGCGCCGATGTCCGTTGCCGTGCCCAGCAGGGTCTGGCGGACCAGGTCGTTGCTGAAATACGGATAGCGTTGCCAGACCAGCGCCGCTGCGCCGGAGACCAGCGGCGCCGCATAGGACGTGCCCCAGCCGTAGTAATAGCTTGCGGTCGCCGTGGTTGCCTGTGGATCCGGATAGACCGCGGTGCCGGGCGCGGCCAGGCAGTAGCTGGCGGCTTCGCCGCAGGCATTGGCGTAGCTGGCAAGCTGGGTCGGGGTGACCGTGTCCACGGCGGTTACCGCCAGCCAGCCGCGCACCAGGTCGGCCGCCGGCATGCTGCCGCCGACACCGGGGCGGCTCGGCAGCGCGGCCATGTTCGACGGGGTGGACCTGCCGTCGTTGCCGGTGGCAAACACCACCAGTCCGCCGTTGCTGGTGATGAACGGGCGGTACTCCTCGGCGATCTGTGCAGTGGTCGCCGCGTTGGTCCAATACAGGCCACCCCAGGAGTTGTTCATGATCTTGACACCCGCATTGACGAGGTCGCGATGCACCGGCGCCAGGCCGATCGCACCACTGACCTGGTTGCCATTGCCGCTGCCGTCGTCCACGGGCCGCTTGTCGGCGATGATCCGCGCCGAGACGATCTCCGCGCCGGGCGCCACGCCGACCTGCGAGCCGGCGTAGGCGCCGCCGGCGGCCAGCATCGACACGGTGGTGCCATGCCCGACCACGTCATCGCGTCCCAGGTCGTTTTCCCGCGGATCGACGTAGGTGTAGTTGGCGACCACACGACCGGCCAGCGCCGGATGGGTGCGGTTGACGCCTGAATCCACCACGCCGATACGCACGCCCTGCCCGGTCAGCCCGGTGCCCAGCGCGTTGATCGCGGTGAGATGGCCCTGCCTGCTCGGCTGCGGCGGCGCTTCGGGGGGCGGCGTAACGGGAGGCGGGGTCACCGGCGGTGGCGTGACCGGCGGCGGCGCGGGCGGTTCGACGCGGACATTGCCCCCGCCGCCACCACCTCCGCAGGCGCTCAATGCCGCGGCCAGCGCCATGGCCAGCGCAGTCTTCATCCCTGTAGCCGTATTCAGTTGAACCCGTTTCATCCCTGTATCCCCGTGAAAGGTATCGAGTGCCGCAGTCGCCGGATGCCGGCGCTGGGCCAGCCAACCCGCAGTCAGGGGCACCGCCTATACTGGCGTCCCCCACGCAGTCTGCCGGGATTCGCGTCGCCTTCCAACGGCTCGCGTCTCCTTTTCCGAATTTGCTCACGCAACAACGAGATTGCCATGTCCAACATCGTCATCGCCGCGGCCAAGCGTACTGCCATCGGCTCCTTCCTCGGCCAGTTCAACGGCGTCCCCACCCCGACCCTGGGCGCGACCGCGATCGCCGCCGCGCTTGAAGCCTCCGGCGTGCCGGCCAGCGACGTTACCGAAGTCATCATGGGCTGCGTGCTGCCGGCCAACCTGGGCCAGGCGCCCGCCCGCCAGGCCGCCATCGCCGGCGGACTGCCGCTGTCCACCGGCGCCACCACGCTGAACAAGGTGTGCGGTTCGGGCATGAAGGCGATCATGCTGGGGCATGACCTGATCAAGGCCGGTTCGGCCAGCATCGTCGTCGCCGGTGGCATGGAATCCATGTCCAACGCGCCGCACCTGCTGCCCAATTCGCGCACCGGCAACCGCTTCGGCAACTTCCAGGCGGTGGACCACATGGCCCACGACGGGCTGGTCAATGCCTACGACGGCAAGGCGATGGGCGAGTTCGCCGAGTGCGCCGTGGACAAGTACCAGTTCAGCCGCGAAGAGCAGGATGCCTACGCGATCGAGTCGGTCAAGCGCGCCCAGGCCGCGCAGGCCAATGGCGCGTTCGCCGATGAAATCGTCGCGGTGAAGGTCGCCAGCCGCAAGGGCGAGGTCGAAGTATCCGTCGACGAGCAGCCCACCCGCGCCGACATCGCCAAGATCCCGACCCTGCGTCCGGCGTTCAAGAAAGACGGCAGCGTGACCGCCGCCAGCTCCTCCAGCATCTCCGATGGTGCCGCTGCGGTGGTGCTGTTGTCCGAAGACGATGCCAACGCCCGCGGCCTGCAGCCGTTGGCCCGCATCGTTGCCCATGCCACCCACTCGCAGGAGCCGGAATGGTTCACCACCGCCCCGATCGGCGCGATCCATAAACTGCTGGACAAGGCGGGCTGGACGCTGGCCGATGTCGATCTGTTCGAGGTCAACGAGGCATTCGCGGTGGTGGCCATGGCGCCGATGCGTGAACTGGGCATCGCCCACGACAAGTTGAATGTCAATGGTGGCGCCTGCGCGCTGGGTCATCCGATCGGCGCATCCGGTGCGCGTCTGGTGGTCACCCTGGTCCACGCATTGCGCAGCCGCGGTGGCAAGCGCGGCATCGCTACGCTGTGCATCGGCGGTGGTGAAGCAACGGCCATCGCCATCGAATTGATTTGATTGGATTTAACGCCCGTTTCGCAAAACTGAATGCGGGATCGCTTGACAGCCATTCGTGGCTTGTCATCATGTTGGCGGCGCGCAACTGCGCGTTGCCTATCTAACGACGACGAGGATTCACCAAATGAGCATCAACAAGCTGCTGGTTGCTATGTCCCTGGCCCTGGCCCTGGCTGCCTGCTCGAAGCAGGAAGCTGCCCAGGACGCCGCTGCTTCGGCCAACGAAGCTGCCACCGAAGCGCAGGCCGCTGCTGACCAGGCTGCTGCCGCTGGCACCGCCACCGCCGACGCTGCCCAGCAGGCTGCTGACACCGCCGCTACCGCTGCTGACGCTTCGGCCGACGCTGCCGGTGCCGCCGCTGGCGCCGCCACCGACGCTGCTGCCGACGCAGCTGCTGACACTGCCAAGGCTGCCGAAGGCACCGCCGAGCAGGCCAAGGACGCTGCTGAAGAAGCCAAGAAGTAATAACTTCTTTCTTCACGCTGTTCTGAAGAAGCCGCTGGTTCGCCAGCGGCTTTTTCTTTGCCTGTCGTTCGGGTGGTCGAACGGGTGGGACCCCCTCGCGGGTGGCTTCAAAGCAGCAGCCTTGGTCTGGGCCGGGCGGTGGGGCTGTGCGGGGGACGGCAAGAGCCGCTCCTGCGGGCCTCGTTTCGCGCCATCCATGGCGCTCTACGCCCCCGCCCAGCCCCACCGCCCGGCCCCCTGACAGGTTCCGGGAGC